>JANPHT010000706.1:0-6563 GCA_031424595.1 Planctomycetota bacterium | reverse complement strand
GGTGCCCTCCAGCGATCCGCCTACGGCTACCGAGATCGTGATTATTTTATCGCTAAACTCTACGCTCTCCATCTCGCTAAGTTCGAACTCATCGGATAATCCCCCGTTTCTATGCCGCGCACTTCATTTGTCGTTGAACCGGAAAAGCCTGCCGTCAGTCTGCAATCAACCGGAAGATCAGTGGCCTTACAACTCAGGTCAACAGCCAGTCGATCAATCGCCAGTCCATCCAGCGTCGATCGGGATCAACTCCGCTTCGTCCGATAAAACCCAGATGTCCGCCATGACGCGTGAGGCACAGAGTAACATTTGTGGGCAGGCTGAGTTCCAGAAATGGCCGTGAGCAGACAACGGGGTCGTCTTCCGACGCAAGTATCATGGTGTGGACGCGAATCTGATCAATCACACTCATTGACGATGACTGCGTGTAATAATCATCGGCAGAATCAAAGCCAGACGCTGGCGCGGTGTAGAGCTCGTCAAAATCGTAAAGGCGACGAGGTGGTCGCCGTGCTGTCGCAAGTGGTAAATCGTCCTTCCATTGAGGACTGTTTGCAATCTGGCTGATCAGCTGACGCGTAAAATACCAGTCGTATCGCTGGCCCATACTGGAGGAACTCAATTTGGAAGCACAGCGATGCAAATCGATCGGGGGACAGATGGCAACGGCTCGAAAGAGGCTTAATGGCAGATGTTGTGGGTTTTCGCCAAGATATCGCAGCAATAGATTTCCGCTGAGGGAAAATCCTGCGAGGGAAATCGGCGACCCGGGACACAAACGTTCAACCATTTGCACAGCCGCTGCGACGTCTTCAGTTCGACCTGCATGATAAGGGTTGCGCGCGAGCAACGCTCCAGCACCACAGCCGCGATGATCCATGCGAAAAACCCGGATACCCTGCGATATCAGCCGATCGGTTAGTCGTACCATATATCCGCTCTGATGCGAACCACATAAGCCGTGCATCAGTAAAACTGTATGATCTCCGCGCTGCCATGTGGGAGGGCAATTGTCGTGCATGACGACAAGGTCGCCGTCATCCAGTCGCAGGCGTCGTTCGGTTGTCCCGTTTATTCTCACTCTGGACGGAAACAGGGTTCCCCATAATGTTTGAAGATGAGCGCCGCAGAGTCCTCGGGCTGGCCGAAATTCCGGCACACCGGGTGGCGAATCGAGCGGTAGCGCGAGTGGTCCGGAATCGCTGAGCGAGCGACGTGGCTTTTCGATGCCTGGGTGTTGTTGCATCGCTGAACCCTGCAAGTGATTTGTTCCGTCCATCGTTGTCCCGAACGCTGTGTGTCCAATTTCAGGCGGGTTCACACCAAGTCCTCTGGCAAGCCGACCCGCACAATGCAGCAAGATTTGCCGTGACCAGCAGGTTGTAAACTTTTGAGCTCTTTTCGCAAAGAGAACAATTCTGGAAACGGCAATCCTCAGATTTGACGCTGGGATCGCTGCCGCCAGTCTTTTGCAGCCTTCTCAGTTTGACTCACTCGTTATTCGGCAGCGGCGAAGATCAGGCAGGCATTGTGGCCCCCAAAGCCGAAACTGTTCTTCATCGCTCGCCGAATACGTAAGGAGCGAGGTTCAAATGGGACATAGTCCAGATCACACTTTACATCCGGGTTTTCCAGATTAATTGTGGGAGGTGCGGTTTCCGTCAGCATCGCTTTGATGCAGAAGGCAGACTCTACTCCTCCGGATGCGCCCAGCAGATGTCCGAGCTGGCTCTTGGTGCTTGAGACAGCAATTGCGTCGGCGTGGCTTCCAAAAACCGTCCTGATAGCGCAGGTTTCGGCGATATCGCCGAGCGGAGTACTGGTCCCATGAGCGTTGATGTGATCGACCTCGTCAGGCCGCATGCCGGCGTCTCGCAGTGCCGCCCGAATCGCATAGGCTGCTCCCGTGCCATTGGGATCTGGTGCGGTCAGGTGAGTTGCGTCCGACGACAGCCCATAACCAACCACTTCTCCAAGGATGGTCGCGCCACGTTTCAGAGCAAATTCATATTCTTCCAGAACCAAAATACCGGCGCCTTCTGACAGCACAAATCCATCACGGTCACGATCGAATGGCCGACTGGCCTCCTGAGGCGACTCGTTGCGAGTTGACAGTGCCCCCATTCGAGCGAAACCGGCGATCCCCATGGGAGTGAGGCCCGCTTCTGTGCCACCGCTGACCATCACATCAGCGACGCCCATTTGTATCAACCGATATGCATCGCCAATCGCATTGGTTCCCGATGCGCAGGCTGTGCAAACAGCCGTGTTGGGACCACGAAGTCCCCAGCGAACGGAAATGTTTCCACTGGCAGCATTGATGATCAGCTTGGGAATCATGAAGGCGGAGATACGGTCCGGACCACGATCGAAGAGCATTGAATGCTGTTGCTCAATCTCATCCAGACCGCCGATGCCACTTCCCACTAAAACACCGTACCGGTACGAATCACCAGTTGAAAAGTCGATGCCAGCCTGCGTAATGGCTTTCTGCGCCGCCACCAGAGCAAACTGGCTGAAGCGATCAATGCGACGCAGTTCTTTGCTATCGATGGCAAGGTGGGGAAGCGGATCGAAGTCCCGTATTTCACCACCGAATCGGACTTTGAAGTCGCGGCAATCAAAACGTTGAACCGGACCAACCCCACTCTTGCCTTCACACACCGCAGCCCAGACGTCGTCCAGTTCGCAGCCAAGCGGAGTGACAACGCCAAGCCCGGTCACTACTACTCGACGGCGTGACATGCTTCATCTCGCGGCGCAAAAAAGAACTCGCAGTTCCGGAACGGGAACAACACTTGGTCGGCAGAGTCAACTCCGATAGGACACTTTCACCGAGGTGAACAGCGGTTCCCAGCAGGAAGTCTCCTGGATTTGGTTCCGGAAAATGCGAGTGAAGTGACTATTGCTTACCTTCAATGTAGGTAATCGCATTGCCAACAGTCTTGATCTTGTCGTAATCCTCATCCGGAATCTTGACGTCAAATTCGTCTTCCAGAGCCATGACAAGTTCGACAATATCAAGCGAGTCAGCCTTCAGGTCATCCACGAAGGAGCTGCCACGGGAGATTTCTTCTTTAGGAACGTCCAGCTGGTCGCTGACGATTCCAATTACTTTTTCTTCAATCGACACTGATGCTTTCCTCCAGCGAAACTAAACACCAACAGTGATTTCAATCACCGTCAGCCGTCCGGGGAACTGCTCCGGTAGCCTGCACCAGACGCAGGCGATCGTCCGGTCCGCGAATCGTGCGGAAGATATATCGGGTTTGCGAATTCATGTAAACCCGTTTAGCCGGGTAGTCTGCCGCAATTCCAGAGTGCGGGGGCAAAGCCTGCGGGAGAGGACGCGATCAGCCTGTTAATCTCTATTGTTAATTCGAGTTCCTTCCCACGACCCCTGGACCCTCGCCATGTCTGATCGATATCGCGAAATTGAAGTTGCTGGTTCCTGTCAAGCGATGGGGCTGCAAATTGGCGAGGCGGCTCGCGATGAAATCCGAGGCTTCGTGACGGCTTCTTTTGACCGTATTGCTCAGACGATTCGCGTTGCGTCTCCAATAATTCACGCGGTTGTCGCCCAAAGTACAAACTTGGCCGCAGGCTATGCTCCGGATCTTCTTCAGGAATTGGATGGCATTTCCGAGAGTTCTGGTGTGTCTCGCGACGACCTCATGTTTTTGCAGATTCGCAATCAACTGACCGCCGACATGGACAGCGGATGCACGTCGTTTTCGCTGAGGAAACCTGCAGAATCAGATTTGCAGAGATTAAGCAGCTTAATAGGTCAAAACTGGGACAACGATCCAGAACTCGACCGTTACACCGTCGTCCTGACTCGGCGACCCATCGGCAAGCCCTCATTCATTTCGGTGACTCAGGCGGGACTTGTTGCCTATATTGGGATGAACGAAGCCGGGATAGCGGCCTGCTTGAACTCCCTTCCTGCTCCGAGTCGTCCAGCAGGAGTGCCTCATTATTTTACGCTGCGTCGGATTTTCGAATGCGTCGGGCTGAGTGAGTCCGTGTGCGCCGTATCGACCGCCAACCGGGCGATTCCTGCGAACATCATGATGGCAACGCCCCAGGGGCCGGCCAACCTGGAGGTCACGATCAATGATGTCAAAGTCCTGCTGCCGGAAATGAATGAGATCTTAATTCACACAAATCACTGTCTTCATCCCGAACTCACCTGCATTAATTCAAGATTTGATGAGTTGATCCAGTCCAGACCGCGGCTGATGCGGATCCAGCAGCTCTTTCATGAATTGGGCCTTGATCGCAATGCGGACGGGCTTACGCTGGGCAGGCTGAAAGTCATACTGGCTGACCATGAGGGATACCCGCAATCGATTTGCAGACACACCAATGATCTCTCGGCTCACGGTTATTGGAAGACGGTCTTCTCGGTGATTATGGAGCCACAGGACCGACGGTTACATATCAGTCGGGGAAACCCGTGTGAGAATGGATTCGAGATTTATCGGTTCTAAATCCGCCCTGTTTGGGCAGTTATTGCCGAAGCGCGGTGTGCCGATTGCGGTGTCTCACACCCGAAACATGCTGAATCGCTGGCGGATCAACCCTGTTGCGACCCGGCTGGAGGCGGCATCAACCGAAAACCCGGCACATCCGGAACAAACCCTACAGTTTCACAAATTGCCTGACCGATACTTCCGGCATGACCGTCCTGATGCGCAGAGTCTGTCGGTGTAGCCGCGCAGAGCCTGCTGATCAGGAACGGGAGAACATCAGCGAAGGCAGTGATTTACTGCAGCTTCTCCAAGGATGGATCAATGCGGATTCGGCACTCACTCAAGGCGTTCGTGCCCTTCATTCTGATGCTTGCGGCCGGGCGCAGCGTGCAGGCCCAATATGGCCCGCCGGGACCTCCGCAGCCAATGCCACAGGGCAGCTATCCGGCAGGCTATCAGGCCTACCCGTCTCAATCTCCCTACCAAACGCTGTTTGAGCAGAACTATGTCTCGGACGGCCTATGGTATCGGGACCAGAACAACGGCTTCGGGCCGTTCAGCCATCGTCGTGATTTCTTTCTGAACCTGGACTACACGCGTTCCAAGGTCCGCAATCTGCGAGGCATCGTTGGGTACAGCGGCGCACAGTCCTACCACCAGCAGAACGACCCCGAAAATGACCAGATCATTACGGGACTTGAATTCTACAATTACTTTAACGCCGCCAATGCCAGTGCGATCTCCAATGTCATGAATAATGGCTTGAAGATGTCGGGTGGATTCTGGAACGCAGATGGTTCCGGAATGCTGCTGGATGTGAACTGGGCGGCCGGTGGAGCGGGCGTGTTCGATGCTCGCGAAAACGCTCTGGCTGGTCGTTTAAGTACCGAAGAAATCCTGGGCCTTCGAGTCATCGGTGGTCGCGGCAATCTTCCAAATGTGAATCTGAATGGCCAAACAGATCTGGGTCTTACTACTGAGGAAATCCTCGGAACCGGCGTTCCGTTCGACGAAGGTGATAACTCGACATACGGCGTTTTCGGTTCCACATCCGAGGTTTTGGATCGAACGTTGCTGAATCTTTATGGGATTCCCATCGGAGACGGTCGAACGTTTGGCGATCCCAATCCTGATGCAGAAGGGGGCAATGGTCTTGGCGTAACAATTCCATACGATATCCAGTTCCGGATGGAACATAAGGTCTACACTTATGGTGGAACGCTGGACGGTGCCTTTGCGCCGTTTTACGATCGCAATGACGTCACCATTCGCACAGTCGTCGGCGGTCGCTACCTGTACATGGGTGAAACGTTCAGACTCGACGTGGCAGACAGCGGTTTATCGTACGGCGTCAATAATGGCGATAATGACACGCCTGACAACGCCAAGGTCTTTCCTGCCGGCGATGGCCGCGACGATAACAATAATTTCATACACGACGAGCCGTCTGAAGCCGGCGGATTGACAATCAACCAGATCAATCCTTCGGACCCGGTTTTGGTTCGCGGTTTTCTTGAGAGTGAGGTCATCAGTAATCTTGCCGGCCCTGAGCTTGGCATGCATTACACACTGGGTGAGCGAAAAGGTTTCAGTGTTGTTGGCTACTCAAAAATTGCCGCGATGTTCAATCGCGAACAGATTCGGCTGCGGGGCGACAACATCTTCAACCACATGAATCCGGATGACACAACAACACCGACCGAACTTAGCGATGGCTTCGACACCAACAGTCTGAACGGTCTGACTCAGAATGCGTTCTCAGACAGCAAATCAACCCTGCACATTTCGCCGTTGTTTGAACAATCGCTCATGGCAGAGATCCCAATCTTTGCAAACGTGCCGGTGCTTCGCGACGTGCAAATTCTGGAAGACGCCAAGTTTCGAATGGGCTGGACATTTCTGTTGGTCGGAGAGCTCGCTGATCCCAACCAGTCGGTTGATTACTCTGCTGTAAATCCCCGCCTGGACTTGTTCCCGCAGGTCCGACCAGAGCGAGGTTTGTTCACACAGAACACCTTCAACATGGGTATTAACTGGAATTATTGATTGGGCTATCAAGGCCTCGTGGCAAGTACCGACAGAACAAAG
>JANPHT010000705.1:0-1917 GCA_031424595.1 Planctomycetota bacterium | reverse complement strand
TCAATTCAAGATCTTAAAGTCTCGGATTGAGCAGACTACATCTATGGGGGCACAGAAGCCGTCACTCTCACTCGTCAATAAACGGCTCCTAATACCGTTGTGCTCTCTGGAATGAGACCGTTGTACTCGTTGCACACCGTTATACTCTCGCGTCTCGTGTCATCAAACTCCGCCATTCGTTGCAACGGAGCTTCCCGACTATGACTCAACGGACCCCATGTCTACGATTCCAAGGAGAATTCGCGGGAAGCCAAGTCCTCGCTGGTCGGTGACCAGCGGAGCTCCTTCGATGCTGATCGCGCGGGAATTATTTCCCCGATTTATGGCCGGACTTCCTGCCAGCAACAAATGCGTCTCCGTCGGTCCGCCGTTATCACTTAACGCGCCAAGCTTGGCATCAATGACGGCCGTAATGCGTCCGATGAGATTTCCGTTCGCATCACCATCGGCATCCGACGTCAATCCCGAAAAGATGCCGTTACCGATCAGATTGTGATATACGAACAGCGTCCCAAATCGTCTGATGTCCGGAGCGGAAATACCGGCGGTGTTCTGAGCCACGATGGAATTTGAAAGCACCGCCGCACTTCCCGCCGGGGCTTCCGTCCAGATTCCGCCTCCGGAACGCTGGGCATTGTTCTGCGTAATTGTGCTATTTGTCACGATCAGTCGTTCGGCACCTGCCAACTGTGACCAGATCCCTCCGCCATCCTGAGCCGCATAGTTGCCACTCACCGTGGAATTTACCAGCATTGTCGTGACTGCCCCGGAAAGATATATTCCTCCTCCATTCCCTGGAGCAGTGTCGGTCCCGAGAGCTGAGTTGCTCGCGATCGTGGAGTCCATGATTCGTAGTCGAGTCGCTGCAGTGCCCGCTGCGACTTCGATCGCTCCCCCGGCCCGCTCGGCTTCATTGCCTGTCAAGGACGTGCTCTGGATAGTGATGTAGCCGCCGTTACTGAAGATCCCGCCACCACTGCCCAATGTTCCGCGAGCCACGTTTCCGACGATCTGTGATGTGGAGACCACCACATCGCCGCCATTATTATAGATTCCGCCGCCGCCTTCATCCGCTGCGTTTCCAAAGGCTTCATTGGCCTGAATCAACGTGCCATTCTGAATCATCAGCCGGCTGCCTGCCTGATTCCACAAACCACCGCCTTCGGTCGCTGCGGAGTTCCCAAACACGCTGCCACTATCGATTGTCACATTAGCAATTCCTGACACATGCAGGCCGCCGCCATTGCCTGGCTTCGGAGTTCCCGCAGTTCCATTTACGTCGTTGCCGATCAGATTGACATTGCTCAGTCGAACAAGCCCATTCACGATCTCAATGCCGCCACCTGCCCGATTGGCCGAGTTGGTGCGAATGGTCGTCTCTTCAATCGTGAGTCGTCCGCCACCACTGAAGATCGCTCCGCCACTGCCTGATGTCCCCGTCGCTCGATTGTTCGAAAGCGTGACGATTTCTCCATCGACGTTGTTGATCTGAATTCTGCCCGCAACGTTGTAGATTCCCCCACCGCCTTCATCCGGCGCAGAACCAGCAGCTGTGTTACCGTCAATAATCGTGGCGCCGGTGATCGTGACAATCCCCGTTCCGTTCCACAAACCTCCACCCTCTGCAGCAGCCAGATTCCCGGAGATTTGACTACTGACAATCCGAGCCGTCGTCGATCCCGAAAGGTGAATTCCCCCGCCATTCCCTGGAGCAGTGCCTGTCCCGAGCGCTGAGTTGGTCGCGATCGTGGAGTCCATGATTTGCAGTCGCGTCGCTGCTGTGCTCGCTGCGACTTCAATCGCTCCCCCGGCCCGCTCGGCTTCATTGCCTGTCAAGGACGTGCTCTGGATAGTGATGTAGCCGCCGTTACTGAAGATCCCGCCACCACTGCCCAATGTTCCGCGAGCCACGTTTCC
>JANPHT010000704.1:0-14415 GCA_031424595.1 Planctomycetota bacterium | reverse complement strand
TGGTCAGTGTGGATGTCTTGCCACTGATTTGACTCTGCTGCGAGGTATAACCCAGAAGGATTCTGCTTTCAGGCCAGCCTCAGAACAACCTCAGAACAGTAATCCGGCATCATCGTCGTCGCTGTCCGCTTTTGCCGATTTCTTCGCGCTGCGAGCAGCGTCGGCGGAGCTGCTGCGTTGCAGCGTTGAAGTGGCGTCGAACGGCTCGGTTGTGACTTCTCCGTCGGCCGAGATCTGCGTCACAAGTTCGATCCGCTGCCCCGCAGCATCCAGCTTACGATGACAGACCCGCAGCAATGTCATGCCGCGTTCAAATTGTGCCAGCGATTCATCCAGCGTTTCCTGACCGGATTCCAGTCGAGAAACAATCTGGCCGAGTTCAGCGAGGGCCGCTTCCAGGGCGATTTCTGAATTGTCTTCTGTGTCCGATTGAGTTTTCCGCTTTGCCATTCTGCGATCAACTTTAAATAATGCTGTCGAATCTGCGACGCCGGTAATCCAGTTTCCTGGCGTGATGGCACCTCGCGGAGTGTAGCAGGATTCTGAAGACTCAGAAGAGAGTCGTCGTTTGCATTCTTGCAGCCCGATTGGATAACGCTCTGAGAGTTCAGGAGAGGCGATCACGCGGCCCAAAATGTCGATACGGCACAGATCATCGTCGTGGCAGGGGAGACTCGGAGACTCGCATGATCTGTGTGCAGTGGATGTTTCGGAAGTCGGCGGCGGCGGCTGATGATCGTAAATCTCAGACAAGCCCGGGAATTGGTTCGCCATGATAAACGTGGTGGGGCCTTCCCACTGCGTCCTGCCATGCGACCGTCTGTGGTAATCCGAGCGATTGATAGATGGTCGCGGCAAAATTTTCTGGTCGCTGGGGGTCCAACTCCGGATACGCGCCGATTCCGTCGGTGGCTCCCACGATTCGGCCACCCTGAATACCGCCACCCGCCAGAAAGATCGATTGAACCGCTCCCCAATGATCGCGGCCGGGGTCTTTATAATGGCTGGGCAGCAAACTGATCTTCGGCGTGCGGCCAAATTCTCCCGCCATCACGATTAATGTGCTCTCCAACTCACCGGACTCGTCAAGGTCATCGAGCAGCGCGGAAAGGGCGCGATCGGTCGGGGGGAGAAGGTTATTCCTCAGATGAGGGAATGCATTTCCGTGCGTGTCCCAGGTCTCGTCATTCCCAAGATTCACCTGCACCAGGTTGACACCCGACCTGACCAGTCGCCGCGCCATCAGCAACGACCATCCGAATGAGTTCTTGCCATAGCGTTCCTGGACAGCGTCGTCCGCGCGAGTGACATCGAGCGATTCACGAACTTTGGGATCCACCAGCAGCGAAATCGCACCCTGCCGATATCTGTCGAATTCGGTGGTGCTGGCGCCGCTGTCAAGGACACTGCACTGGCGTTCGAGTTGGCTGAGCAATGAGACTCGTTTATCCAATTGAGGAGGAGTCAGTCCATGAGGAAGATTCAGGCTGGGGGCTTCAAAAATCCTGCCGTCTTTGTCGCCGCGATCCTGATGATCAAATCGATGTGTCGGAAATGCTCCGTACGACGTCGCATGGAAGGGTGATGCCTCCACGAACCAGGGATTTCGATTCGTGCCAAGAATGCCGGCAAATTGTCCGGGAAGTACGCGACCTGAGTAATGAATCAATTGCTCTGGTAACACGGCGGCTGGCGGCAGATTGTTGCGTGGAGTTGTCACTGCTCCAGCCACGGCGGCAATACTGGGCCAGTCGAGTGGGCGTGGAAGACTGGGATTGAAGCCCAGGGGCAGATCGCTGCGGCCGGTCAACATCATGTGATGACCGGCAGAATGATCATTGGTGGTATGTGTTAAAGTTCGGCAGAGTGACCAGAGGTGACTTCGAATTGCAAGCCCCGGCAGATGCTCACAGATCTGCACTCCGGGTGTCTGAGTCGAAATTGGCTGAAACTCACCTCGGACTTCTGCAGGCGCATTTGGCTTGGGATCGAAGCTGTCGTGTTGTGAGAGTCCGCCCGATAGAAAAATGTAGATACAGGATCGAAACGGTGTTGGTGCTTTCGAGACTTCGCTGGCCATCGCTCGAAGACCGGCAACGTGGTTCATTCCCAGACCGAGGAGTCCAATACTTCCAGCTTGAATGGCATGGCGTCTGGCGATGTGTGGATGATGGCAAACTTGCGTGCTGCTGGGCATCATCGAAAAACTCCAGCGGTGGAAGAAACGGAACCATGAGCGGTGGGTTATTGGGGGGAAATGAAGCTTAGTCGCATTTTTCTGAGTTAACAGCCCGAATTCCTGTTCCCTTGAGAGAACCACCGACATTTTGCACCCAAACTTGTCCTAAATAGCGATTTCACTCGATCGATCGATAATCGTCAACGGACATACTCCACGAGGCGCACTCCAGTACGAAACGAGATGATTGGGCCGTCGTCCACGACTATACTGCACACTGAGCCCGGTTGTATTACCATTTAACGACTGCCTCAATTTGGTGAATGCCGAACGACTTCGCGTGTCGCGAGTTGATTCGCTAAGTCGCAGTCTCAAAATATATCCGCAAAAGAATTGTGACTATGCATCCGAGAATCCTCGTCTCCATTGACCGGTGTCGCCTGTTCGTTTCGTCTGGTGTGCCGCTGCTTTCAATGCTGCTGCTTACAGTGCTGCTTGCAGGGCCGCTGCTTTCAGGCCTGCCAAACGTGTACGCAGCAGAGGGTCCGGATTTTTATCGAGATGTCCGTCCGATTCTTGCCAGGGCCTGCTTTCATTGCCATGGACCAGATGAGGAAACGCGGGAAGCCGGGCTGCGGCTCGATCGCGCTGAGGGATTATTCGGCGATGTCGAAGGACGAATGACCGTCGCCAAAGGGGATTCTCAGCACAGTGAGCTTGTGCGTCGAATACTGTCCACCGATCCTGATGAGCAAATGCCTCCGGTCGATTCGGGTCGCTCGCTCAGCGATGCACAGAAAAAGACACTGGTGGCATGGATTGACGGTGGTGCAGAGTGGGCCGAACATTGGGCCTTCGTTCCACCAACTTTGCCGGTCGTGCCGGCACTTGATGCCGGCGATGAAGACTTAAAATGGTCGCGCAACGAAATTGATCACTTCATCCTCCAAAAGCAGTCCGCAGTGGGCCTGACTCCGACATCGGAGGCCGAACCAGAAGTCCTTGTTCGTCGAGTATTCCTTGATTTGATCGGGCTCCCGCCCACGATCGAAGAAGCGGATCACTGGATTCCGCGATTGAAGGAATCTCGGTTGGCTGCTGATGCAACGAATGATGTTGTCTGGAGTGATCTGGTGAACAGTCTGCTGGCGAGACCTGAGTACGGGGAGCGGTGGGCGAGATTATGGCTGGATCTGGCTCGATACGCTGATACGAACGGTTACGAAAAAGATCGACCTCGTTCCATCTGGCCGTATCGTGACTGGGTAATCGACGCTTTGACGGTGGATATGCCGTTCGATCAATTTACGATTGAACAACTGGCCGGTGATCTGCTTCCTCATGCCACGATGTCACAAAGAATTGCGACCGGTTTTCATCGCAACACAATGCTGAACGAAGAAGGGGGAATCGATCCGCTTGAGTTTCGATTTCATGCGATGACGGATCGTGTTGCGACGACCGGTACCGCGTGGCTTGGGCTCACCGTTGGATGTGCTCAGTGCCATACTCACAAGTTTGACCCGATAACGCATCGCGAGTATTACCAGTTCATGGCGTTCCTCAACAACGTCGATGAACCGATTTTGGCGATGCCGGACAAGTCGGTTGCTGATCAGCAGAGTACGAACAAAACAAACGCCGCAAAACTGCTCGACGAACTCCCCTCACATTGGCCGATCAGCAAATTCGAATCACTGACCGGCCCTGTTTCCACTCTCCGCAGTGATGGCGGTGAGCAGTTCGAAGTGGATGAATCCGGCGCTGTGCATGTCAGCGGAGGAATTCCTGCGAAGACGACCTATTCCAGCGACCTAAGCGTCTCGAATCCGGCGGTGATTTCCTTCATTCAGCTGGAAGTATTCAAAGCCGACTCGAACAAAGGGCCGGGAAGAGCTGACAACGGGAACTTTGTGCTGAATGAGATCCAGGTGAGTTTGTCGAGTTCTGGGGATGCGTCGGGAACTGATCCGATCGTTCAGGAGCATCCGATCAAGGTGGTGAGCGTCGAGGCATCAGTGGAACAAACTGGTTTCTCTGCCGCGATGAGTTTCGATGGCAACCCCGAAACAGGATGGGCCATTGATGGAGAAAAAGGTATTCCAGAGAAAGTGGAAGCGAAGTTTGCTCTGGATGCGGACAGCCTTCGTGATGCAATCGCCAAATCAGGCATTGCAGGTCAGTCTGCAGTGTTGCGCATCCGGCTCGTACAGAATCACGGCAGCGGCCATTTTTTAGGAGCCTTCCGACTGAGTGCCGGACGCGACCGGTCGCCATCGGACGCACAAAAACAGAGATCTGAAATCGTCCAGAGCAGATTCCAGGAATGGCTAAGTGTTCAACGAAGCAGCGCTGTGGAGTGGCAGCCAATGGTTCCCACGTCAGTGTCATCCAACCTGCCACATCTCATGGTACTCGATGATCATTCCATTCTTGCCACTGGTGATACGACGAAGCAGGATCGCTATGAGATCGCATTGGCGGCTTCCGAGATTCCCATCACCGCATTGCGGCTCGAAGCGTTGCCCGATGAACGACTGCCAGGCAATGGCCCGGGAACTACATATTACGAAGGTTCGCTGGGCGATTTTTATCTGAATGAGTTCCATGTCTCTGCCGGAGATTCGCTGGGGAAGATTGCTTCGGCTACAGAAAGCTACACGAAGAATAAATTTGGGAATACTCCCACCTCCGCCGCGCTCACGATCGATGGTGATGTTCAGACTGGCTGGTCGGTCGCCGGAGAAGAGGGGCAGCGCCACACTGCCGTTTATGTCTTCGAAACGCCAATTCCGGCCAACCAGCCTTTGAAAATCCAGATGATCTTTGGTCGGCACTTCGCCAGTTCACTCGGTCGGTTCCGCATTTCCTCAACGAACAGCGAACGACATCCGGTCGCGAAACGTCTGTCAGCTTCGGAAGAACAACTTTTGACAAAGCCTGACGAACAGTTGAGCGAAATGGAACGCAAAGACCTGTTCCACCAGTGGCTACTGAGCGTGCCGGAACTTTCCGCGAAGGCTGACCGGATTCGAAAACTTCTCTTGCCAGTCGAAGCGACGACGACGCTCGTCATGCAGGAACGTCCGACGGACAATCCACGCCCAACGTTTCGCCATCATCGTGGAGAGTATCTGCAGACGAGAGAAGCCGTAAACGCTACAGCGCCGGAACTGCTTCATGAGTGGCCATCCGATTTGCCTCGCAACCGTTTAGGATTTGCGAAGTGGCTCGTGCATCGTTCAAATCCACTCACAGCCCGCGTGATCGTGAATCGCCAATGGGCGGCATTTTTTGGTCGCGGAATAGTCGCTACCGTCGATGATTTTGGCATCCAGGGCACCGCCCCGACTCATCCGGAATTGCTCGACTGGCTGGCAGTGTCATTGATGGACACCGATCACTGGTCGCTAAAAGCATTGCATCGTCGAATCGTGCTCAGTGCGACGTATCGACAGTCATCGATTCGGCCTGATTCGACGTTGAGCGTCGATCCGGAGAATCTTCTGCTTAGTTTTGCTCCTCGGCTTCGCCTGGAGGCTGAGATTGTGCGTGACTCGATTGTTCAGGCTGCGGGCGTACTTTCCAGGCAGCGAGGCGGTCCCCCAGTGAGGCCATTGCAACCAGCGGGCATTACCGAAGTCGCCTATGGAAGCCCTGGCTGGAATGTTAGTGCGGGAGAAGATCGTTATCGCCGGAGCGTTTACACCTTCATCAAACGGACGGCTCCATTTGCGATGGTCACAACGTTTGACGGACCCAGCGGAGAAGCCTGTATCGCAAAGCGAAACCGCTCGAATACGCCACTGCAGGCGTTGACGCTTTTGAACGATCCGATGTTTATTGATCTGGCTCAGGCATCAGGTCGAAATATCATGGCCGTGAAAGATGCCTCCGATCAGCAGCGGGTCGTTTTGCTGTTCCGAAGGTTGCTCACTCGAAGCCCTGACGAGGCCGAACTGGCTGCGTCGATCGAATTCATTGCTCGGCATCGTGAAAAGCTTTCGACTCAACGGGAACAGGCGATTCAGATATTGGGAGAATCCGAGGCGGATGCGTCTCAGTCGCAACTCACCGATCAAATAATTGCTGAACAAGCCACGTGGGTTGCTTTGTCACGAGCATTGTTCGGACTCGATGAAGTGGTGATGCGACCCTAAGCGGACACGGCGATTGTTTAACAGTATGTTTTGCAGCGTTCTCAGGCTCTCGCACTGAGGCTTGTCGATTGAATAACGCTGCCCAGGCTTTAACTGGTAGAAGACCATGAGATCGTTCTCCTCCATCGCGCGACGATATTTTCTGTCGGACCTGACTTCCGGTCTTGGCGCTTTTGCGTTAAGCGGACTCATGGCCGATTCAGTAAAGGCAGGCTCACAAGCGAATAATTCCGCTTCTTTGCGACCGCCACACTTTCCCGGCAAGGCAAAGGCCGCCATTCATTTGTTCATGGCGGGGGCTCCCAGTCAGTTGGAGTTGTTCGATCACAAGCCAATGCTGACCGCACTGTCCGGAAAGCCGCTGCCCAAATCAGTGATTGGCGGACAAAGATACGCGTTCATTCAGCCGGACGCGGCCGTCTTGGGTCCGCAGTTCGAATTTGCCAGACATGGCCAGTCCGGGGCGGAATTATCGTTGGCTCTGCCACATTTGGCATCGATTGCCGATGACGTCTGTTTAATCCGATCGATGCACACCGATCAGTTCAACCACGCACCCGCTCAGATTCTGATGAATACAGGCTTCTCACAGCCGGGGCGACCCAGCATCGGCTCCTGGCTTCTGTATGGGCTTGGGTCGGAAACTCAGGAACTTCCTTCGTTTGTTGTCATGAGCACTGGTGACGGTATTAGTGGCGGCGCATCGTTATGGTCCAGCGGCTTCCTGCCCACCGTTTTCACGGGCGTCCAGTTTCGCAGCCAGGGATCACCGATCCTGAACGTCGACACGCCGGCTGGAATCAGCAACGAACTACAGGCAGACACATTTTCGTTGATCAATCGACTTAATACGCATCGCCTTGAGACCGTTCATGATCCGGAGATTTCGACGCGCATTGCATCCTTTGAAATGGCTGCTCGCCTGCAGACTTCCGCTCCCGCTTTGATGGACTTGAAAAGCGAAACGTCGGAAACATTATCTCTGTATGGATGCGATCCGGAGAAACCGTCATTCGCCAGAGCCTGTTTGCTGGCTCGCCGAATGGTGGAACGCGGCGTCCGTTACGTCAGTATCTTTCATAGCGGCTGGGATGCCCACAGTAACGTGAAAGGCAACGTGACTAACAATTGTAAGATTACGGATCAGGCCAGCGCCGCATTGGTCAGCGACCTGAAGCAGCGTGGCATGCTGGATGAAACGCTGGTGCTTTGGGGCGGTGAGTTTGGCCGCACTCCGATGGTCGAATCCAATCCGGCACTGGGTCGGGCGCAGGGCCGCGATCATCACCCTCAGGCGTTTACCGTCTGGATGGCGGGTGGAGGAATCCGTCCCGGGATGACACTGGGGGCCACCGACGATTTTGGATTTCACGTGACCGAGAATCCTGTGCACATCTATGACCTCCAGGCCACAATCCTGCATTGCCTTGGACTTGATCACGAGCGACTGACATTCCACCACGCCGGTCGTGAGTTTCGCCTGACGGACGTTCACGGCGAGGTTGTCAGCCAGGTTTTGTCGTAGTTGCCGCGTCTGCGTGTTACGCCTGGCGAGTTGGCGGTTGTCGAGTTGGCGGTTGTCGAGCCGGGGAATTCAGCTCCGCAAGTCTGCTCCTCAAGTGCTGACGATAATAGTCAGCGGAAATGGCGAGAATTTGACAGTTGAGCGGCCTTTGGTGCTCGATCCCCGGAAAGGGTTCAGGGCACGACGATCGTCTCGACTCGCTGGAATTTGCTGAATTCCAGTGGCGCAGATTGTCAGAACGGCGGTTATGATGCAATATTGCCGTATTGGCACTTTTGGGAAGTTGCTCTAAGAATTTATCCTGGACGCTCAAGCGGAGCCGGATTGATATTCAGGAGCGGCAAATTGCTTTATTCAAAGCAATAGCCCGAGGCCTCTTGAGACCGGGAGTTTCGAAATGCAGTGTCGCTTAATTCTGTGTGCGTTGCTGGTGGTTGGTTCCAGTTGTCAGATGTTGACTGCAGACGATGCGGTGTCGGACGAGAAACAACTCGACGCAGCCTTGCTGGCGTGGAGATCGGGGAATCTGCCAACCGCTCAGAAGTATTTGACAACGCTGATCGATGGGGGTTCAGGCGATGCTCGAGTTTTTTATTATCGGGGACTGCTATCTGAGTACACGGGCGTTGATGGCAACGAAGATTTCAAGGCCGCAGCCCGACTTGAGGTTCAGTCAAGCCAGACAACGCAGGTGAATCGTTCTCTGGAGAAAACTCAGGGATCATTACGAGCGAGGATTGAGAAGCATCGCATTGCCGCTCGCAATGCAATCAAGGCCGATCCTGAAGCCGCACGACTGAAAGTGTTGTATCGCGAGGCTCTTGATGCCAGGACGCAGGGTGATAATGCGACAGCATTGTTGAGATTTGATGAACTGACAACGTCAGGCAAAGACCCACGATATTTTTATATGCATGGTGTCACTCTTGCGGAATCAGGAGACATTGAGAAGGCCAAAGCGGCATTCGCAGATGGCATTCGACATGAGACCACCACAGAAGATCTTCGGCTTGTCAGCATCGCGCTTGCCGAAGTTCAGGGAGAAATTCGTCGGCTGATCGAAGAGCAGCAGATTGAAGTGGGTGATCGATTGCTGAGTCGTCAGGTGAACGGCAGAGAAATCCAGCGCCGTGCGATGATGACTCAGGATCAATTGTTGGCTGACGTCAATACGGCCAAGACTCAGGCAGCGATGATTGCTGCGCAGGCAGCGGAAGCGCGACGGATTGCTGCTGCAGAGGCAATTATGGCCGAGAACAAGGCCAAGGAAGCCCTGGAGGAAAAGATCAGTGAGAAACCGACGATACCATCGGAACCTGTCGTCGCCAGGACCGAAATTGAAGTGCCCGAAGAGCCTGCCGTCGCTTCGACAGAACCAGCCGACCCCAACGCTCCCGTAAATCCATTTCTGGGCGGTGGCACCGGTGCGATGCCAGCGACAGGCGCAGCATCTGCCGCCGTTTCCAGCGTGTCTCCCGGGCCGATCGATACGTCTTATTTGCCCGCAGGCACAGAGTACCTCATGTACATTCGCCCGGCCGACTTGCTGGGTAGTGGATTTGTGAAACCCTTGACGGACATGCCCGAGTTTCAGACCGCGATGACTGAAATGTCCGCGCAGACAGGCTTCACTCCTTCTGACGTTGATTCGATCACCCTGGGAATGGGAAGCGTGCTCGCCAAACTGATTCCCATTGTTGCGCAACTTGGCAGTGGTGCGCCTCCGGACGGTGCCGCAATTTCGAAACAGTTCATGAGCGACGCGAATGCGATGACTGTCATCCGAACGAATAAGGATTTTGATATCACGGCGATGATGCAGGCCGCGAAGGGGACAGAAGCCAGCCATGAGGACAAAACCTATTACCTCATTCAGAGTCCCGATCCAACGCAGCCGCAGATGGCCGTCCATTCCGTCGACTCGAAGACTTATCTCCTCGGATCAGAGCCCGCCATGAAAGCCGCTCTCACCCGAGGTGCCGGTGAAGCAACCAACGATCAGTTTGCATTTGTCTCGCGAAGCAGTCACATGGTGCAGGCCTTTTCGAGCCCACTGCTGGCCGCGATGAGTGGAAGCATTCCGGATCCACAAGGTGCACCTCCGCAAGTGGTACAGTTTGTTGCGGCGGTGAAGGGAAAGATTTCCGGCGGAGCGATTGTCTTTGAAGCAGGAAGCAATCTGAAACTGGACATCAGCCTGAACCTGACAGAGTCTTCTGCTGCGACGGAGGCTAATCAGGCTCTCGGTGGCGGCCTCATGATGGCAAAACAGATGGCCCCGTTTGCACTGGGTTCGGCGCCGCCGGAGTTACAGCCATCGCTGACGCAGGCGGTGAATAGTCTTGCTTCTTCAAGCTCTGAAAGTGTGATCACCGCTTCGCTGAGTATTCCTGGATCGCTGGTTCGGGTGCTCAAGGACAATCCTCAATTGCTAGGTCCGATGCAGGTTCCGCCAGGCGGAGCGATCCAGCCTCCGCTTCCGCCGCGAGCCGTACCTCTTCAGTAATGAATTCAATGATGGATTCAGTAATGGATCAGTAATTGAATTGTTCTGGCGTGGGATGTCGATGTGCTGAGTGATCTTTCCTGAGAGATTGACCTTAGAGTCGAACAGGGAGAGAAACAGACGGTACTTTCGCAGAATAGGAACTAATCGGAACCGAGCGGATGTTGCAAGAATCCGCTCGGTTTCTGCATTGGGACTCACCGCAAGACAGTTATCGTAGATTTCAGGCCTCGTCTCTGGATTGGTGTTGGCAGGCAGTCGGCATGGCATCGTCGATCCAACCCTGATAATCTTCCAGAAGAGAAACGGCACAACGAGACAAAGCGGGAATTCGCTTCCTTTCGGTTGTGGGTTTTGTTCCACGATTGCCAGTTCAGGTTTCCGGAGAAGTACTACCAATGTTCCGATGGCTCACCTCGTCTGCAGCCTTGTCTCTCACCGCTTCTGCGGCTTTCGCACATGAAGGCCATGGACATCCGGACCATACGGACGGCGTTCTTCACTACGTCGTCAATCCCTCCCATGCGGTGACCGGAGTGACCGGTGTTGTTGTGGCCGTGGCACTGTTGTTTGCGATGCGCATGCTGGTTCACAATCGATCTGACAACCGATAGTGCCTAACGGAAATTCCTCGCCCTGGAATCAATCAGGGCGAGCATCGCGCTGACATCATCCAGCCGTTCGCAGACCACGTGAATCACGTCCCCTTCGCGTTGCAGGCGGCCTGTCGCGAGAATGACCGAAGCAAATCTGGCGGTTTGTCGGAAGTGTTGCCAAACGGATGGATACACCACAAGATTCGCAATCCCTGTTTCATCTTCAAGTGTCACGAAAGTGATTCCTGCCGCCGTAGAAGGCCGTTGTCGCATCAGAACCAGCCCCGCGACTTTCACGCGCCGGTCCGGCGAGAGTTCGCTGAGTTGCTCAGCTGTGACAGCCTTCAACAGGGTGAGCTGTTCTCGCAGAAAACTGACCGGGTGTTTTCGCAGTGTCAGGCCCGCAGAGGAATAATCCTCCACGACTTCATCCTGAGCTGTCATCTCGGGCAGTTCCGGCGATTCTGCTTCGTCGACAGGTAAATGCGGATCGTCGAACAGCGGCAGATTTTCTCGGGATGGCAGCGACTTCCAATACGCATCGCGGCGATCAAGCTTCAGGGAGGCGAATGCATCGGCTCGCGACAGAAGCTGCAGCGTACTCCTGCCAAGCAGGGTCCTTCTGGCAAATTCTTCCAGAGACCGAAATCGTTCGCGGCCGCGAGCCGATTCAATTTGACGAGCGTATTCTTCGGAGAACCCTCGAAGCAGTCGAAATCCCAGACGCAGTCCAAGCCGTTCGTCTCTATGCCGGAAAGGAGCTTTGCTCAGATCCGCCGGTTGAGTTTGTATCTCCAGCGAGCAGTCCCAGTTGCTGAAATTCACATCCGGCGGAAGTACAGTCACGCCATGCTCTCGTGCATCCCGCACAAGCTGAGCTGGCGCATAGAAGCCCATCGGCTGACTGTTGATTAATGCCGCTGCAAACACAGCGGGATGGTATCGCTTAATCCACGAAGATACGTAGACCAGCAACGCAAAGCTGGCCGCGTGGGATTCAGGAAAGCCATACTCGCCGAAGCCGCTGATCTGCTTGAAGACCCGTTCGGCGAATTCCGGGTCATAGCCTCGTTCTTTCATCCCGTTGACCAGCTTCTCATGGAACTTTGCAATCACACCCGTCTTCCGCCAGGCCCCCATCGCGCGGCGAAGTTGATCGGCTTCGCCAGGTGTAAATCCTGCGGCGACGATCGCAAGTCGCATGGCTTGTTCCTGAAAGATCGGCACTCCCAGAGTTTTGTGCAGAACCGAACGAACGGCGGCGTTTGGATATTCCACAGGCTCTTCACCCGATCTTCGACGCAAATACGGGTGCACCATGTCTCCCTGAATCGGTCCTGGCCGTACGATCGCCGTCTCAATGACGAGGTCGTAAAAGCAGTGGGGCCTCAGTCGCGGGAGCATGCTCATCTGAGCCCGGCTTTCAATCTGAAATACGCCGACCGTATCCGCCGCGCTGACCATTTCGTAGACTTGCGGATCTTCCGACGGCACATTGGCCAGAGTCAGGCTTCGGTTATGGTGCTGCTGAATCAGATCAAACGCGCGGCGGATGCAACTTAGCATCCCCAGCGACAGGCAATCCACTTTCAGCAGGCCGAGAGCATCCAGATCGTCCTTGTCCCATTGGATGACCGTTCGACCTGGCATCGAAGCATTTTCAATAGGGACCAGTTCGCTCAATAACCCGCGCGACATCACCATCCCGCCGGAATGCTGCGACAAGTGGCGTGGAAACGTCAGCAGCGAATTCAATAACTCCAGCATGCGCCGTCCCAGCAGCGACTCCGGATCAATTCCTCCCTCTCGCATCCGCTCCGGAAACTGCTCGGAGTCATCCACATGCTCCATCTGCCCGGCAAGTTTGTCAATGCGATCATTCGACAACGCCAGCGCGCGGCCAATGTCGCGAATCGCGGAACGCGGTCGATAAGTGATCACCGCGCCTGTCATTCCGGCTCGATCGCGGCCGTAGCGGTCGAACAAGTATTGCAATACCTCCTCTCGACGTTCGTGCTCGAAGTCGACGTCAATATCCGGCGCTTCGTTGCGTTCGCGACTGACGAATCGTTCGAACAGGACATCAATCCGGCTCGGATCCACACTGGTCACTCCAAGGCAGTAGCACACCACTGAGTTTGCCGCAGACCCTCGGCCCTGGCAAAGAATCTTTCGCTCGCGGGCGAATCGAACGATGTCAAAGACAGTCAGAAAATACGCTTCGTAATGCAACTCCTCGATCAGCGTCAGTTCGTGCAGGATTAAATCGCGGACTTTCTGAGGCACGCCGTCAGGATAACGCAGCTTCGCACCCCGCCATGTCAGCATTGTTAAATGCTCAAGGGGAGTTACGCCTTCCGGCACAATCTCTTCGGGGTATTCATAACGAAGCTCATCCAGTGAAAAAGTACACCGATTGGAAATTTCCATCGTGCGATCGATGAGATCTCGACGACCGTCGAGAAGGCGCAGCATTTCCTCCGCGGATTTCAAATGCCGTTCCCCGTTGGGAAATAATTCATGCCCCAGGGATTGCAGCGGCGTTGCCTGCCGAATGGCCGTGACAACATCATGCAAGGCTCTGCGGCGAGCGATGTGATAGTGAACGTCATTTGCCACGGCAAGCGGCACGTTGCACGATTTCGATTGCTTCAGCCAGCGTTGTAAACGAGCTTCATCGTCCGGCCCACAATGCAGCTCAACCAGTCCGTAGCAGCGATCTTCGAAAATCCTTCGCAAGCTTAACAGCTCGGAGTCAGTCAATTCGCACTGCAGTCCCGGCTCGTAGCGACGTTCGAATCGCCGTCGTGATTCGGTGCTCAGGGGCACGCAGCAGATCAGGCCCTCGGAATGCTCGGCGACGTCGGAAATCGTCAGTCGACACTCGCCTTTCGGAGCCCTTCGACGCCCAACGGTGATCAATCGCGACAACCTGCCATAGGCCGCTCGATCGGTGGCCAACAACACCATGGAAGGTCCATCGGTCGGAACAATCTCAGCTCCCACCAGCAATTTAAGGCCAGCTTCCTTCGCCGCAACGTGAGCTCTGACGACGCCTGCAAGGGAATTGCGATCGGTCACAGCAAGAGCCTTCAGCCCCAACTCGATTGCCCTTGCCGCCAGTTCATCAGCATGGGATGCGCCCTCGAGAAATGAGTAATTCGTTCGACAATGCAGCTCGGCGAAGGCAATCTGATCCAGGCTATTGGGCGCATTGATAACGACATCAGCCAGACTCGGATCGTGGCGCGGAAATCCGCTGACATCTGGCTTTGATGTCATTCGCTGGCGACGCTTTGAAGGTGGAGGATCCGGCATGGTCCGCTTTCAGGCTGCTGTTTGTGACCGTCGGCTGGCTCTGGCGGCCTGCCAGGGCTTTACGCAACCGACGTCGATGCTAATGGACTGTCTCGCGACCTCGGAGGCGCGAACGCTGCTCAGGAATACAA
>JANPHT010000703.1:0-1628 GCA_031424595.1 Planctomycetota bacterium | reverse complement strand
CTCCCGGCCACGATCAACCTCGCCACGCTCGGCTCCGCCGGGATCACCATCTTCGGCGCGGATGCGTCTGACAACAGCGGCATTTCTGTGAGCAGCGCGGGGGACGTGAATGGCGACGGCTTCGACGACCTGCTCATCGGGGCTAGCAGTGCCGATGCATCGGGTAATGGCAAAACATCTGCGGGGGACAGCTATGTGATCTTCGGCGGGACGGCGCTCCCGGCGACGATCGACCTCGCCAACCTCGGCTCCGCCGGGATCACGATCTTCGGCGCGGACGCATCTGACTCCAGCGGCAGTTCGGTGAGCAGCGCCGGGGACGTGAATGGGGACGGCTTCGACGACCTGCTGATCGGGGCTTCCAGTGCCGCTGCGTCGGGGAACGGCAAATCTTATGCGGGTGACAGTTACGTGATCTTCGGGGGGGCAGCGTTGCCGTCGATGATCGACCTGGGCAGTCTCGGCACCGCCGGGATTACGATCTTCGGTGCGGAAGCGAATGACCGCAGCGGCAGTTCCGTAAGCAGTGCGGGGGATGTGAACGGGGACGGCTTCGACGACCTGCTCATCGGGGCATATCGTGCCGATGCGTCGGGCAATGCCAGATCGTATGCGGGGGACAGCTATGTGATTTTCGGCGGGGCGGCGCTCCCGGCCACGATCAACCTTGCAAACCTCGGCTCCGACGGGATCACGCTCTTCGGTGCGGAAGCGAATGACCGGAGCGGCATTTCGGTGAGCAGCGCGGGGGACGTGAACGGCGATGGCTTCGACGACCTGCTCATCGGGGCGCACCTTGCCGATGCGTCGGGCAATGCCAAATCGGCTGCGGGGGAGAGCTACATCCTGTTCGGCGGCGACTTCACGACGTCGGTCACTCATGCAGGGACGGCGGCGAATGAGACGCTGACCGGCAACGCCTCGGCCAACGTGATGATCGGTGGTCGCGGGAACGACACGCTGATCGGCAATGGCGGAGCCGATGTACTGCGCGGCGGTAAAGGAAACGACGTGCTGGCCGTCAGCAGTACGACTTTCAATCGAGTTGTCGGCGGGAGTGGTTCCGACACGTTACGACTAGACGGGACCGGATTGTCACTCAATCTGACGACGCTGAAAGACAACCGAGTTGTCGATGTGGAAGCGATCGACATTCGAGGCAGTGGGAATAACACACTGATGCTGACACAACGTGAGGTTCTCAACATCAGCGGAGACTCGAACCGACTGCTGGTCCGGCGAAACACCGGCGATGTGGTGAACATCGGTCTCGGCTGGACTCAGGGCGCCAATCAGACGATCAGCGGTGTCGTCTACCACATCTTCACACAAGGGGCCGCAACGCTGGGAGTCGAGGTGACTCACACCGGCAGCCTGTTCCAGTTGTCGGGAGGAACGCTCACCGTTGCAGGATCATCTGTGGCCGACACCGTGACGATCTCAGCCGCGACGAATACCTCAGTCGCCTTGAACGGCATCACGCTGGACTTCACTCCGGTGCTGGTCGCGTCAATCATCGTCAACGGCAACGATGGTGCCGACACGATCACGGCGAGCAGCCTGCTCAACGGAACGTCATTCACAGCCAACGGCGGCAGCAGTAACGATGTGTTAACGGTGGCGGCGGG
>JANPHT010000702.1:0-1150 GCA_031424595.1 Planctomycetota bacterium | reverse complement strand
TCCGAAAGAGCTGCGCGACGATGCCATCAACCTGAGCAAGAAACTCCGCGACTCCAAGGGCAATGCTTAAGTGGCATAAGTCATGAACGACACCAACCAAAAACAACTTGGCAATACCCTTTGGAAAATCGCAGACGATCTTCGCGGAGCAATGAACGCGGATGATTTCCGCGATTACATGCTTTCGTTTCTCTTCCTGCGATATCTCTCGGACAACTATGAGATCGCGGCGAAAAAGGAACTGCGGAAAGATTATCCCAAGGTCAATGAAGACGACCGCCGCGTGCCACTGACTTTGTGGTACGCCGACAATCCGAAAGATGTGGCCGAGTTTGAAAAGCAGATGCGCCGCAAGGTGCATTACGTCATCCAGCCGGCGCATCTGTGGAACAGCATCGCCAACATGGCTCGCACTCAGGACGGCGAGCTGCTGAATACGCTGCAGGCCGGTTTCAAATACATCGAAACGGAATCGTTCGAGAGCACTTTTCAGGGCCTGTTTTCCGAGATCAACCTGGGCTCCGACAAGCTGGGAAAGAAGTACGAAGACCGGAACGCCACGCTCTGCACGATTATCCAGAAGATCGCCGAGGGGCTATACGATTTTTCCACCGACATCGACGCACTGGGCGATGCGTATGAATACCTGATCGGTCAGTTCGCTGCCGGCTCAGGAAAGAAGGCTGGAGAATTCTATACGCCTCAGCAAATCTCTGACATCCTGTCGGCGATCGTAACGCTCGACAGCCAGGAACCGAAGACCGGCAAGAGGGATCGACTCGCCAGTGTGCTCGACTTTGCCTGTGGTTCCGGCTCGCTGTTGCTTAACGTGCGGAAACGCATGGGATCGCATGGCATTGGCAAGATCTTCGGCCAGGAAAAGAACATCACGACCTACAACCTTGCCCGAATGAACATGCTGCTGCATGGGGTGAAGGATTCGGAGTTCGAGATCTTCCACGGCGATACGCTGCTGAACGAATGGGACATGATGCGGGAACTGAATCCCGCCAAGAAGCCTTTGTTTGATGCTGTCGTCGCCAATCCGCCATTCAGCTATCGCTGGGAACCGACCGACGCTCTGGCCGATGACGTTCGATTCAAAAGTCATGGTCTCGCCCCCAAGTCCGCCGCCGACTTTGCCTTTCTG
>JANPHT010000701.1:0-23443 GCA_031424595.1 Planctomycetota bacterium | reverse complement strand
GATCTCTGCGATGCGCTGGAATCCGCCATGCCCAAGACGTATTGCCTCGCGACTCGCCACCCAGCGACGCTGCTGCTCGTCCAGACGACTCAGCAAGAGATTCAACTGCCGATGATCACTTTGCTCCGCGGAATTGCCCGTCAGACACTTCGCACCACAACACTCGTGAACCGTCTGTTCCTCTGCCATCGCCCAATCTCCCTCCCTGGAGTGGCGGAGAGTCTACTGTCAAACGGCGATTTCACGAAATAGATCTTGGACGGGTACTTAGTCTTGATACGCCGAAGAGCCGTGGGTCACGGATCGAGGCGTTGAGGAGTTTTCTCGCGTGTGTCGCGGGGTCGATTTTGGCGGAGAGTCGGGGCGAGGGCGAGGCTGATGTGATTTGCGGTGTGCAACCCAGCTTGGGCTTCGTTAAACGAGGTGGGGTCTGGGAGCGTCGCTGAGTGTCCGATCCACGGGAGTCGATGGAGGACGCGAGCGAATCGTTGGTTCTGGTTCGGTCGAATTGATAGGCTTCGTCGGCGATTGTGGGCCAGCGGTGGCAAATTCGTGCCGTTAGAGGCGAACATTAGAGGCGAACAGTGGTTCGCGGACCCTGTCGCAAGCCCTCTCCTTCAATTTTCCAGCACTTTCAGGCTCCAACTGGCGTCTGAGTTCATTCTTTTTGGTCATCCTGATCATGGCTCGCTCGATTGAGACAATTCGGAACATTGGCATCATCGCTCATATTGATGCCGGCAAGACGACGACCACTGAACGCATCCTTTATTACACGGGGGCGTCGCATCGGATGGGAAATGTCGACGATGGCACTACGACAACAGACTTCGATCCTGAAGAAGCGGAGCGAGGGATTACGATCTACTCAGCGGCGGTGACGTGTCAGTGGAAGGGCTGCACGATCAACATTATCGACACGCCTGGACATGTGGATTTTACGGCGGAAGTCGAACGCAGCCTTCGAGTTCTCGATGGAGCGATCGTAATTTTCAGTGCAGTGGAGGGTGTGGAGGCTCAGAGCGAGACGGTTTGGAGGCAGGCCAATAAATACAAAGTGCCCCGGATCTGCATGATCAACAAAATGGACCGCATCGGAGCCAATTTCCATCGTGTTTTGGAGCAGATTCGGGATCGTCTGTCTGCGAAACCGTTGCCATTGCAGATTCCGATTGGGGCCGGACAGTCAACAAACGCGGACGGCTTTCGCGGCATTATTGACCTGTTGAAAATGAAGGCAATTTATTGGGATTCTGAATCGAAAGGCCAGAATTTCAGAGAAGAAGCGATTCCGGAGCAATATGCCGATGATGCCCAATTGTGGCGATCGGAATTGTTTGATGTGCTTTCGAGTATTGATGATGACGTCATGTTGGCCTGTATGGAGGGGGACGAAGTTTCACTGGACCTTGCAGTATCGGCCATCCGGAAAGCAACTCTGAGTGGCGCAGTCCAGCCTGTTCTATGCGGGGCTTCACTGGATTATATAGGTGTCCAGCCCGTGCTTGATGGGGTGAAAAACTACTTGCCGAGCCCGTTGGATCGTCCTCCGGTTGAAGGATTAGTTCCATCAGGAAAGCAGGAAGGGCAGGCAGCGATTCGCAAAGCGAACGTTCAGGATCCGATCTGCGCGCTGCTTTTTAAGGTTCAGGCTGAGCCCCATGGAGACTTGTTTTTTGCTCGGGTTTACTCGGGCGTGCTCACGGGGAATTCAAAGCTCCTGAATCCCCGACTTGGAAAGAAGGAAATGGTCACGCAACTCTGGCACATCCAGTCGGATTCGCGAGAAAAAGTTGATTCGGTTGAGGCCGGTGACATCTGTGGGATTATTGGCCCTAAAGATTCTTCAACGGGCGATACGCTCTGTGACGCGGGCTCACCTGTCGCGCTGGAATCGATCATTTTTCCAGAAACAGTGATTTCGATGGCAATTGAGCCTGAATCCAGCAACGATCGAAAGAAGCTGGAGGACACGCTCAAGCGGCTGGAGCGCCAAGACCCAACGTTTCGAGTGAAAACGAATACGGAAACGGGCCAAACGATCATCAGTGGAATGGGTGAGCTTCACCTGGAAGTTATTCGCCACCGGATGGAGCGAGATTTCAAGCTCAAGGTGAAATTCCACAAGCCGCGGGTCAGTTATCGAGAGAAACTCGTCGGTGAAGTCTCAGTCAGCGTGGATTTTACGAAGCATATGCCGTCTGGAGCCATTGGCTTTGGCATGTCGCTGCTGGCCCGGGAGGTCACGGATTCCGGAGCGGGCATCGCCGTCGGTCACCGTTTGGCTCCGGACGTAATGCCGAAGCATTTGCTGCAGATCCTATTGGAATCCGTCAAAAACCAAGCCGACGGGGGTGGAGTCTATGGAAATCCATTGATGGGGCTGAGTCTGACGATTACTTCCATCAGCTATAGAGAGGGAGAAACAAACGAGGTGGCCATTCAGACCGCTGCCTCGGAGGCTTTCAACAAGGTGCTGAAGGAGGGGAAAATGGCGATTCTGGAGCCTATCATGTCAGTCGAGGTGGTAACGCCGGAGGATTTCCTGGGAAATGTCCAGTCTGATCTGAATTCCCGCAGAGCAGTCATCGTCAATTCCGACAGACGAGGAGACCTGTGTGTGCTTCATTGCGAAGTGCCTTTGGTCGAAATGTTCGGATACTCGAACCAAATTCGAAGTCTTTCTCAAGGTCGAGCATCTTACTCGATGGAGCCCTGTCGCTACGAAATTGCCCCGCCGAACGCGGCAGAGCAGATGATGTAGCTGAAGTTTGTGGGGTCTTCTGCCGAACTAATGGATTTCTCAACCGACGTTGATTGACAGAAACCTTGACCCTCTATAGACTCCCCGATTCCCCGTTTTTCGGGTTGTTGGTTTCGTTTTGCGTAACCTGTTTGCTGAAGGTGGTTTGCGGTGGCTGGTGCTGGCGAAGAATGTATCCGGATTCGGATGGAAGCTTATGACCACTCCGTGCTGGATCAGTCAGCGGCGGAGATTGTTGACACTGCGAAGCGTACTGGGGCAATCGTACACGGTCCGGTTCCTTTGCCGACTCGTATTGAGCGGTATACGGTGCTTCGAAGCCCTCATATTGACAAAAAATCACGTGAGCAATTCGAAATTCGGACGCATAAAAGGCTGATCGACATCATTCAGCCGACTGGCAAGACGGTGGATGCTTTAAATAAGCTCTCCTTGCCGGCTGGGGTTGATATTAAGATCAAGGCTACGGCGACAACCTAGGCTTTGGTTTTGTGCGTTTGGTGTCGTCGAAATCTCTGCGAGCGGTTTCCGTTCGTTCTTTTTCTTGTCTTCTGCGCGCGGGTGCGGAGCTATGTCTGTCGGATTGCTTGGTCGAAAAGTTGGTATGACACAGGTCTATGATGCCGATGGCGTCATTGTGCCGGTGACTGTGATCGAAGCTGGTCCATGCGTTGTTCTGCAGGTTCGGACCAGCGAGCGGGATGGTTACAGTGCTGTGCAGTTGGGGTTCGGCGATCGTCCGAGGGCGAAGGCCCCGCGGTCGGTGCGCGGTCACGTTGCGGCTCTTGGTGGTCGTCGACAGCGTTCGGGGGCTGCTGTGTCTCCGAAGGCTGAGTGTGAGCCAAAGCGGTTCATACGAGAGTTTCGCTGTGAGGCGGATTCTCATGGCTTTGAGGTTGGTCAGGTGCTGGGGCCGCAATCGCTCGAAAGTGTCAAATTTCTGGATGTGATTGGCGTGACCCGGGGTCATGGTTTCACTGGTGTTATGGTTCGGCATAATTTTTCTGGGTTGGGAGCGAGTCACGGCGTAAAGAGGGTTCATCGTTCTCCGGGTTCCATTGGGCAGAGTGCGGATCCGAGTCGAGTGTTTCCGGGGACAAAGATGGCTGGTCACTACGGTGACGAGCGTGTCACGGTGAAGAATCTTCGTTTGGTGAGGGTTGATGTAGACTCAAATGTCCTGCTCGTTCGGGGTGCTGTTCCTGGTCCGAATGGTGGTTATGTGGTGATTCGTCGTTCCGTCAAGAATCGTGCTTGATATTGGTCGGTGGTGACATGATTTCTGTACCAGTTAAAGATATGTTGGGCGCTGATTGCGGTACGTTTGCGTTTGAGCCATCAGAAGTGTCTGATGTCATTTGCAAGCAGTTACTGCATGATGCCGTTATTATGTATCTCGCCAACCGACGCGTTGGTGAAGTGCAGACGAAGTCTCGCGGAATGGTTGCGGGTAGTACTCGTAAGCTGTTCAAGCAGAAGGGAACCGGGCGTGCCCGTGCAGGTGCGATTCGGACTCCTGTTCGCCGGGGTGGTGGTCATGCATTTGGCAAGAAGCCGCGTGATTACTACTATCGTCTTCCTCGCAAGGCGGTTCAAAAGGCAACGCGGATGGCGCTTCTGAGTAAGTTTCAGGACTCTCAGGCGGTAGTTTTGAATAACTGGGATTGCTCGGTTCCTAAGACAAAGGTTGTGGCTGCATTTCTGAAAGCGGTGGGTCTTTCGGGGAAGACAGTGCTGCTGGCGACTGAGGGCGTAAATCAGAACGTATGGCGTTCTGCTCGAAATATCGATGGGGTAATGGTGCTGCCAGGTGCAGATCTGAATGCTTACAGTCTGCTTAGGCAAAGGCATTTGGTGATTACTGTGAGCGAGATGAATCGGATTCTGGGTCGTCAGGTTTGAGTTGTTTGAGGGTTGGGTGCTTCGATGGCTGCTGCGTTTGCTTCAGGGATTACTCTTGGGCCTCATCAGGTGATTCGTCGACCTTTGGTGACGGAAAAGGGCACTCACCTGTCTGAAAAGTTGAATTCTTATTCGTTTGAAGTGCATCCACTCGCTACCAAAACGGATATCAAAGCTGCAGTTCAGCAGCTGTGGGATGTTCGCGTGGTGGCCGTTCGGACGCAGACGCGGATCGGAAAGCCTCGGCGACATAAAATGGTTGTCGGGTTAACGCGGTCCTGGAAGAAGGCGATCGTAAAGTTGCATGATGAAGATCGGATCGCTTTTTTCTAAGATGTTTTTCTTCGAACAATTCTGCCGTGTGCATGTGAGCTGAAATCATGGGGATTCGATTCTACAAACCAGTAACTCCCGGACGGCGTGGTGCCTCTGTCAGTGATTTCGCTGAAATCACGGACAAGAAGAAGCGTCCTGAAAAAGAGTTGACCTCCCGGTTCAAGAAGAAGGGTGGTCGCAATAATCAGGGCAAGATTACGGCGCTTCATCGTGGCGGCGGGCACAAGAGACTGTATCGTCAGATTGATTTTCGTCGCGACAAAGATGGGGTTGTAGGAACGGTAACTCATATTGAGTACGATCCGAATCGATCAAGTCGCATCGCGCTTGTGCTGTATGCCGACGGTGAGAAAAGGTATATTCTCGCTCCAGAAGGTCTGAAGGCGGGCTCGACTGTTGAAAGTGGTGCTGCTTTAGAGCCAAATATCGGTAATTGTATGCCCTTGGCGGTTATACCTCCGGGGACGGTGATTCATAGTATTGAAATGCAGCCTGGTCGTGGCGCTCAACTCTGTCGAAGCGCTGGCGTTGGTGCGACGCTGAACGCTCGCGAGGGTCGCTGGGCGCAGGTCACGCTTCCAAGCGGAGAAGTTCGTCGATTGCCAAGTAGCTGTCGGGCCACGATCGGTGTGTTGGGCAACGGTGAGCATAGCAGTATCGTAATTGGCAAGGCTGGGCGAAATCGATGGAAAGGTATTCGTCCTCGAGTTCGAGGGACGGCCATGAATCCAATCGCCCATCCGATGGGTGGCGGTGAAGGTCGTAACTCCGGGGGTCGGCATCCATGCAGTCCGACTGGGAAACTTGCCAAGGGTGGAAGAACAAGAAGTCGAAAGAAGGCGTCGTCGAAAGCAATTGTTCGTCGTCGTCGATCAGTTCGCTACGGTCAGGTAAAGTAAGCTTCGAATTGGGAAGGGTGTTTGAATGGGTCGCTCGCTCAAGAAGGGTCCGTATGTTGATCCTCGAGTGCTTGAAAAAGTTGAGAAGCTCAACGAGGCTGGTCGTAAAGAGCCTGTAAAGACATGGGCGAGGCGATGTACGATCTCTCCGGAGTTCGTAGGTCACACGTTCCTGGTTCATAATGGTCGTGCTCACATTAGTGTGTACGTCACAGAGGATATGGTCGGACACAAGCTGGGCGAATTTTCTTCGACCCGGACATTCCGTGGACATGGTTCAAAGGGTAAGAAGTAGTCATGGCGTCAGTACGTGCTACACATCGCTTCGCTCGCATCTCTCCGACGAAGATTCGTCCGTTTGCAGATATGATTCGTGGAATGTCGGCCGAGCAGGGTCTGAATGCATTGGCGTTCGAGCCCAATCGAGGCGCGCGATTCATTGAGCGTGTTTTGAAGAGTGCGATCGCGAATGCAGAGGACAGGGGTGTAAGAAGCCCCGATCGTCTGAAGATTTCGGAGGCACGCGTGGACGGTGGGCCGATGTTCAAGCGGGTTCACGCCAGAGCGCGAGGGATGGCGAATTTGATTCGGCGTCGAACTGCTCACATACACGTCGCCGTAGACGCTCCAGAGCTCGGCTAATTCATTTAGGGTCAGGATCACGGTTATGGGTCAGAAAGTACGACCAACTGGGTTTCGCGTCGGTGTCATGGAGACTTGGCGCAGTCGTTGGTATGCCTCAAAGCGCGAGTTCGGAGATTTGCTGCTTGAGGATCAGAAAATCAGGAAGTTCGTGGCGACAAAGTATGAGTTCGCGGAGATAGCTCGGGTCGAAATCGAGCGAACGCGTGACCAGGTTGTTGTCTACATGCATACGGCCCGACCTGGTGTGATTATAGGTCGAAAAGGCCAAGAGGTTGATAAGCTGAAGGCGGAACTGGAAGACCTGACTGGTCGCCGGATGGATGTTAAGATTGTGGAGATTACAAATCCGAATCGCAACTCGCGGCTCGTAGCCATGAAGATCGCTCAGCAGTTGCAAAAGCGGGGGAGTTTTCGGCGAGCGATCAAGAAAACACTTGATGAGGTGATGAGTGCTGGAGTTGAGGGCGTGAAGATTCAAATGTCTGGGCGTCTTGGCGGTGCTGAGATGTCTCGACAGGAGAAGGCGAGTCGAGGTTCGATTCCGCTTTCTACTCTTCGTCGACATATTGACTACGGCTTTGCTGAGTCAAAGACGGCGATGGGGATTATTGGTGTGAAGGTGTGGATTGATTTGGGCGACTATTCGAACGAGGAGACTGCAGATGGCGTTAATGCCAAAGCGGGTCAAGCATCGAAAAAGCCAAAGAGGGCGTATAAGAGGTAAGGCGACTCGCGGCAACACTGTTGTCTTTGGTGATTGGGCACTGCAGTCATTAGATCCAGGTCATATTACTGGTCAGACGATTGAAGCCTGCCGAATCGCTGCAACTCAGTATGTTCGCGGGGAAGGCCGAGTTTTTATACGTATTTTCCCTCAGAAGTCTGTGACTTCCAGGCCGCTTGAGACGCGAATGGGTAAGGGTAAGGGTGAACCGGATCGCTGGGTCGCCGTAGTAAAACCAGGAACTGTGTTGTTCGAGCTGGGTGGAGTTTCTCACGATACTGCTCGAAGCTGTTTTAATCGTGTGGCGCATAAGCTTCCGGTTAGAGTTCGTTTGGTCGGACGCCGACCTGAGATCTAGGTTTGATGAGGTGTTTGATGTCGAAATCTTCTGCTATTCGAGAGATGTCTGACGAGCAGCTTCAGCATGAACTGAGGGAGGCCCAGCAGTCGCTGTTCCGACTTCGAGTTCAGGCGGCGACTGAGCGAAATGACGTGCCGAGCAATTCGAAGAGGATTCGGCGTAACATTGCTCGGATTTTTACGGTTCAGCGCGAGCGGGAACTTTCCTGAATTTGATTGGTGATTGAGATGAAAAAAGTTCTGACCGGTGTAGTGGCGCGTGAACCTAGGCCAAATACCCTTCGAGTTGAGATCGATCGACGTATGAGGCACCCGAAGTACGGGAAGATCATCCGTGGTCGGACGGTTTGTCATGTCCATGACGAAGAGTCTGTTGCAAAGCTGGGCGACACAGTTGAGATCGTTGAATGTCCTCCCAAATCGAAGTTAAAGCGCTGGGAATTGGTCAGAGTAGTTAGCTCTAGTGCTGCTGCTGCGATTGCGGAGTAGTGTTTCAGCTTTGATTTTGTAGTTGGGGGCCTGACATGATTCAGATGCAGACGTTGCTTGATGTTGCTGACAATTCCGGTGCAAAGACGGCTCGATGTATCAAGGTACTCGGCGGTACGCGAAGGCGATACGCTGGCTTGGGCGACATTGTCGTGGTGAGCGTGCAAAAAGCGCTCGCTGGAAGCGCGATTAAGTCGGGATCTGTCGTTAAAGGTGTAGTTGTTCGAACTCGCAAAGCAGCCCGTCGGGCTGATGGCTCGTATGTGAAGTTCGACCGGAATGCGATAGTGATAGTTGACAACGACGGGAACCCCAAAGGGACTCGTATCTTTGGCGCTGTCGCCAGAGAGCTGCGTGATCGTAAGTATATGAAGATCGTGAGCCTCGCGAGCGAAGTAGTCTGATCTGGTATTTCTATTTAAGAGTGTGCTGACATGACCCGCTTGCTGCAAGAGTATCGAAGCCGTATTGTCCCCGAGCTTCAGGCGTCGCTTGGGATGACTAACATTCATGCTGTGCCGCGTCTTCAGAAGATTGTGGTGAGCATGGGCGTTGGTGAGGCTGTGAATGACCGTAAGCGCCTGGATCAAGCTGCAGATCAGTTGACTCAACTGGCTGGCCAGAAGGCGCAAATCACACGGGCTAAAAAGTCAGTTGCGGGCTTTCGGTTGCGTGAGGGTCAACCGATCGGCTGTCGAGTGACTCTCCGGAACAAGCGGATGTACGACTTTCTTGATCGATTGATCACGCTTGCTTTGCCACGAGTAAGGGACTTTCGGGGGGTCAGCCCCAAGGGTTTCGACGGCAGTGGCAATTACAATTACGGGTTGAGCGAACAGCTTGTATTCCCAGAGATCGACCCAGAGACTGTCACGGCGACGCAGGGCATGAACATAACATTTGTTACTACAGCGACAAATGATGACGACGGGCGTGCCTTGTTGAAGGCATTCGGAATGCCTTTCAAGGCTGAATGATTATTTATTTGGTCACCGAGATTTGAGACTGGGAAATGGCAAGCAAAGCAAAAATTGAGAAGGCAAATCGGACTCCGAAGTTCAGCAGCCGTATTGAGCGTCGGTGCATGCTCTGCGGACGTCCGCGGGCCGTTTACCGAAAATTCAAGGTTTGTCGTATTTGTTTTCGAAATCTAGCCTTGGATGGATTGATTCCGGGCGTCAAGAAGGCCAGTTGGTAAGAAGAGAGTTTGGTGCGACTATGATGACAGATCCAATTGCCGACTTGCTGACGCGGATCCGAAATGGCGTTCAAGTTGAAAGGCCGTTTGTGGATGTGCCGGCTTCTAAAATCAAAGTGAGTATCGTCGAAGCGTTGCAGCGCGAAGGCTTCGTTTGGGACTTTGAGCTCATTGATGGCGAATCGGGAAACACGCTTCGTGTCAATTTGAAATACGGTCCCAACGGGGAGCATGTCATTCAACACATAGAGCGGGTTTCCAAGCCTGGTTGCCGTGTGTATTGTGCCGTGTCTGAGATGAAGGATATTCGCCAGGGGACAGGGATTGCGGTTCTCACCACCTCGAAGGGCGTGTTGAGCAATCGTGAGGCCCGTAAGCTTGGTGTCGGTGGCGAGTTGGTCTGCCAGGTTTGGTAGTCTTGGATTTCATTTGAGTGAGTTGAGATGTCACGAATTGGAAAAAAACCAGTCGCCATTCCGTCAGGCGTTAAGGTGGAAGTCAGCGGCACCAAAGTCTCTGCAAAGGGGCCGGCAGGCGAGTTGGTAATCGGCGTGCATCCTCTTATGCAAGTGATTATCGAAGGCGCGGCTATTGAGGTTCGACGACCTGATGATAAGCGCAGCAGCCGGGCGCTTCATGGTTTAACGCGTAGCTTGATCCAAAATATGGTTGCTGGAGTGGTAAAACCATTCGAGAAAAAGCTTGAGATTCAGGGAGTCGGATATAATGCGAGCCTCGCCGCAGGAAAGCTGACTCTCCAGGTTGGGTTTGCAAATAAGATCATTCTTGAAGTGCCGTCGGGCATCAAGTGCGAAGTTCCGGATGCGACTCACGTGATCGTGAAGAGTTCCGACAAGCAGGCATGTGGGCAGTTTGCGGCAGAGATTCGGTCCGTCAAGCCACCTGAGCCTTACAAAGGCAAGGGGATTCGATATCAGGATGAGTTTGTCCGCCGTAAGTCAGGTAAGGCGTTTGGGTCGAAGTAATTCTGTTCTGTTAGATTTGGATCGTATCGATGAGTGTCCGCTCCCGGCTTGCCCTTCAGCAAAAACGTCGACAGTATCGTGTGCGTAACCGCGTGATTCGAGACGCGCACGGTCGGCCTAGACTTTCTGTGTTCAGAAGTAATAGGCATATGTACGCTCAGATCATCGATGACGCTGCGGGCAAGACGTTGGTGGCTGCCAGCACTGTCGATTCTGAAATTGCAGGACCCGGCGGTGTTGGAAGTGATCAGGAGGCTGCTCGAAAAGTTGGTCAGCTAATTGCCGAGCGAGCGACCAAAGCTGGAATAACTTCTGTGGTTTTTGATCGCGGTGGATTTTGCTATCACGGAAGAGTCGCGGCACTTGCTGATGCGGCTCGTCAAGCCGGTCTTGATTTCTAATTCTGTTTAGTTTGTTGAGGTGTCGAGTGTCATCGGCAGAAGTAAAAAGTGATTCAGGCGAGCGCGTTGTCCAAATACGACGTTGCGCGTGTGTGGTTAAGGGTGGTCGACGTTTCAGCTTTGCAGCTCTGGTTGTAACCGGTGACGGTAACGGCCGAGTGGGCTACGGTTATGGCAAGGCCATAGAGGTGCCTCTCGCGGTTGATAAGGCCACAAAGCAGTCAAACCGCAGCCAAATTTCGGTGCCAATCGTTGGAACGACTATTCCTCACCAGGTTTTGGGCGAGTTCCGAGCGTCGCGAGTATTGCTTTTGCCAGCAAAGCCTGGGACCGGGATTATTGCCGGGGACTGCGTCCGGTCAGTGGTAGAGGCTGTCGGGATTACTGATATTCTGACGAAGGCTTATGGATCGACGAATCCCTTGAATCTCGTCAAGGCAACTCTGGACGCACTGCAGAAACTTCGAACGCGCGAGCAAATTGAACGATTGCGAGGGGTGTCGCTGTGATTTTGAATGATGTTCAGAGTGGGAATGAGCCCCGAAAAGCTAGAAAAAGAATTGGTCGGGGCGTCGGTTCCGGTCATGGCAAAACCGCTGGGCGCGGTCATAAGGGTTTTTTCAGTCGCTCGGGTTCTTCTCGTCGCCGCGGCTTCCAGGGCGGGCAGATGCCGCTGTTTAGACGGGTGGCGAAGCGTGGATTTAACAATGCGTTCTTTGCCGCGGATGTTGCGGTAATCAATGTGGGTGAATTGAACGACGCCTTTGAGACAGGGGCCGAGATAACCCCCGAGTTGCTGGTGAGCAAGGGGTTGGTCCCTTCTTCGCATGACGAGTTGAAAATTCTGGGAGACGGTGAACTGACTAAACAGTTCAAGATTTCTGCACATCGCTTTTCAGCATCAGCTGAGGCGAAGATCGCCGCCTCCGGCGGTTCGTTCGTCGCCATTGCTGTTGGTAGTTTTTGAGTTAGTGGCTGGTTTTTGAAGGAAAGGGAGCGAAATGCTTGCTAAATTACTGACCGTTTTTCGTATCCCTGAACTCCGCAGAAAAATCATACTGACTGTTATTTTGTTAGGTGTTTATCGCCTTGGGTATCACATCACTTTGCCATTCATGGACCACGAGTCCATCGGAAAGGTGATGGAGAATGCTCAAGGGGGAAGCAGCGGACTTGGCGGGTTGCTGCAGGTTGTGTCTGTGTTTTCGGCTTCTGAGTTGCAGAATGGCTCGCTGTTTGGTTTAGGCATCATGCCTTACATAACGGCGTCGATTGTGTTTCAGTTGCTTGGTACAGTGTATCCCCCATTAGAGGCTCTCCAGAAAGAAGGGGAGTCTGGTCGGCGGAGGCTGAACGAATACACGCGTTATGCAACCGTTGTTGTCTGTGTGTTACAGAGTTTCGCTTTGCTTTGGTCAATGCGCGGTGGCGCTGCAGGCCAGGCTGCAATTCTTCCGGGCTACGATTCCTTGAGTTGGTTGATCTTCGGAACGATCCTGATGACGGCTGGGACGGTGTTCCTGATGTGGATCGGGGAGCAGATCGATGCTTACGGGATTGGCAACGGAATTAGTTTGCTTATTATGGCTGGGATCTTAGCACGAATGCCCGAGATTGTTCGCAAATGGGTGGAGGGCATCTCTTCCGACGGCGGTTTGAAGATTGGAAGTCAGTACGGGATTGAGCGGTTGTTGGTGATGGCGGTCTTGTTTGTCTGCGTTATTGCCGTTGTGGTGTTCATCACACAGGGTCAGCGGCGCATTCCAATTCAGAGCGCGAAACATGTGCGTGGTCGTCGGGTGATGGGGGGGAATCGCCAGTGGTTGCCGCTCCGGGTGAACCAGTCCGGCGTTATGCCAATCATCTTTTCGTCCAGTTTGCTGATGATTCCGTTTTTCTTGTTTGGGCAACTCGGGCTTGCGTTTGGTTCCGAAAGTTGGTTGGGCGGTGTGTTTTCTGCTGTTGGCAGTTCATTCGCTCCCGGTCAGGGTTTCGTTTATAGCCTTGCTTACATTGTTCTGATTTACTTTTTCTGCTATTTTTGGACCGCAATCACCTTTAATCCGAAGGAGATGGCAGACAACCTGAAGGATAATGGCAGTTTTATTCCGGGGTATCGTCCGGGGGTAAGGACTGCTGGTCATTTAGAGCAAGTGATGCTTCGAATTACTTACGTCGGAGCTGCGTTCCTTGCTGTGATAGCAGTCATACCGACGATTGTTTCGAATACGATGACTCAGGATTTCGTGACGGCCAGTTTCTTTGGCGGCACGGGGTTGTTGATTATTGTTTCTGTGGCCTTGGACTTGGTGCAAAAGATTGACTCGCACTTAGTGATGAGGAACTACCCGGGTTTACTTGATTCAGACAAATAGAGGCTTTTAGTCTCGCTCATTTGGTGATGCAATGAAGGTTCGATCGAGTGTTAAAAGGATTTGCGACGCATGCAAGTTGGTGCGACGTCGTGGGAAGATCTTCGTGATTTGTTCCTCTAATCCTCGTCATAAGCAGCGTCAGGGCTGATTCAATTTATTTGTTAATGGCTCTGGAGACTGGTTATGCCCCGCGTGCTTGGTGTTGACATTCCAAATAATAAGCCGACGTATATTTCGTTGAGCTATCTTTATGGGATTGGTCCGTTCCTCGCGATTCAGATTTGTTACGAGTTGGGTGTTGATCCGCATGCTCGTGCTGGTGAATTGACGGAGGACGAGGTGAGTAAAATCACCACGCACTTGGACAAGAATTACACAGTTGAAGGTCCGCTTCGCCGGAAAATTCAACAGGATATCGGTCGGCTGAGAGAGATTCAGTGCTATCGAGGCGTTCGCCATCGCAAGGGATTGCCCGTTCGAGGTCAGCGTACCAAGACGAACGCACGAACACGGAAGGGTCGCAAGAAGACTGTGGCCGGGAAAAAGGGTGTGAAGGATCTAAAGCACTAGTTGGCTTTGTTTGGTTCCGTGTTTGTGTATTTGGCAGTGAGACAAAAGCGTGGCGAAAGTTAAGAAGAAGAAAATACGACGTAACGTCAACAAGGGCGTCGCGTATATCAAGGCGACGTTCAATAACACCATCGTGACGATGACAGATGCCGGGGGTGATGTGATTTGCTGGGCAACTGCGGGGACTGTGGGCTTTAAGGGGTCTCGAAAGAGCACGCCGTTTGCTGCGCAGAGGGCTGCAGAGATTGTTGCGGAAAAGGCTGCAAAAGTGGGCGTCCGTGAGGTAGAGATTCGCGTCAAGGGTCCTGGTGCTGGCCGTGAAAGTGCCATTACTGGGCTGCAGGCTTCTGGGATGTCTATTAAATCAATCGAAGATATTACGCCCCTGCCGCACAACGGTTGCAGACCGCCGAAGAGGCGTCGCGTTTAGTTTTTGTGGGTTGGTTGCGCTTGGTAATTGGGGGCGGATATGAGAATTCGTTGGCGTGGGTTAGAGTTGCCGAGTCGAGTTGCAGTGGACCGCGAGACTCGGACGGGTGTGTACGGAAAATTCGTGGCGGAGCCTTTTGAGAGAGGCTTCGGTTCAACGGTTGGAACCAGTCTTCGACGTATCTTGCTGTCGAGTCTGGAAGGTTCTGCTATTACCAGAGCTAAGATCCAGGGTGTGCAGCACGAGTTTACGACGATTCCTGGTGTCGTTGAAGATGTGACTGATATCTGCCTGAATCTGAAGTCTTTGGTGGTCAAGAATCACAGCGCGTCAAGCAAGACGCTGAGGATCGAAAAGCATACGCGAGGTGTTGTCACCGGGGCTGATGTGATCTGTGATGACCAGGTAGAGGTGATCAACAAGGACCTTGTGATCGCAACTATGACGGATGATGTTCCGTTTCACGTTGAGATGACTGTTGAAAACGGCCGCGGATACGTTTCCGCTTCTGAGCAATATCAGCATGAACCAGAAGTAGGGATCATTCCCTTGGATGCAGCGTTTTCGCCTGTGTCCCGTGTGCGGCATTTCATTGAGGAAACTCGCGTCGGTCAGCGTACGAATTATGACAAGTTGAATCTTGAGATCTGGACCAATGGAACCATTACGCCTGAGATGGCTTTAGTGGAAGCTGCGAAGATTTTGCGTAAGCATTTGAACTGCTTCATTACTTTCCGGGAGCCAGGTCCTGAGACCGGTCCTGAAGGTGGCCTTCGTGGCATGATGGAGGCAACGGGGTATTCTCCGGTCGACATGGAGTTGGAAGAGAAGCTGAATAAGAGTCTTGCAGAGTTGAATTTGTCAGTTCGAGCTACGAATTGCCTGGAGTCTGTAGGGATTAACACTGTTCGGGATCTCGTGGTTCGGACAGAAGATGAACTTCTGCAGGTTCGCAACTTCGGTGAGACAACGCTCGAAGAAGTTCGGGAACGTCTTGGCGGAATCGACTTGCGTTTGGGGATGCGATTGCCGAATCAGCAGTTGAAGTAGAAGATTTGATTGGTTCGGGGCGGCTCGGACGATGTTTTTGTACATTGCTATTTTTGGGTGAGTGTCTGATATGAGACACCTTGTTGCTGGTCGTAAGCTTGGGCGAAATGCGTCACATCGCAAGGCGATGTTTCGCAATATGGCCGTAAGTTTGATTCGAACCGTACGGGTTGTTGAGGGTGAAGTGGGACAGCCGAAGGTTGCCGGTCGAATTGTGACTACGGTTCCTAAGGCGAAAGAGTTGCGGCCGATTGTTGAGAAGCTTGTGACGCTAGCGCTGAAAGCGGCAAAGATAAATGCGGGGGCTTCGCAGTTCGGATCGGACGCTGATCGCGGTTCGGAAGCATGGAAGGCTTGGCGTGAGTCCGAGAAGGGGAAGAACTGGGTGAAGGCAAGTGCTCCTGCATTGGCTCTTCGTCGTCGGGCGTTCTCAGAACTTCGGGACGAATTGGCTGTGGATATTCTTTTTGATGAGCTGGCCAAGCGTTTTGCAACACGTAGCGGTGGGTATACACGGATCGTCCGGTTGGCAGCTGTTCGGCTTGGAGATGCGGGCGAGCGAGCGTTGATTGAGTTCGTGGGAGTGAATGATCGAGTTAAGGCAAAGAAACGTACCGCGCCTTTGGTTGAGGGTGCTTAGGGTTGGTTGGCTGCGTAGACTGTGTTTCACGCCCTCGTTCGTTGAACGAGGGTTTTTTTGTTGCTGAAGGTTGCTCTTGTCCAGGTGTTTTTAACATCCTACCGTTCCCCATCAGAAGTTGGGGGACCTGCTGTGACTACCAAAGGATTGGTGTGTGCCTCAGTATTTTGATTTTTGCCAGGCGATGACTTTGCTGTGCGAAGACATCTGCCGAAGGCATCCGAGATTTCGGCATATTCGCATGTCGGAAGTTGCAGTCACGTTTGCCCAGACTCGGTCGCCCGTGGAATGGGGCATGCAGGCGAGACTGACTCCCTTGCGTTTTGAGGGGGGGGCGGTCGTCGAGCGTCGCCGCGGGCGGCTGTGGACAGTGCAGCGAGTTTACCAGCAAGGGAAAGAAGCGCTTTACATTCTGACGTTCTTTCTTCCGCGGTTTCTGAATCTGTCCTTCGAAGAAAAGCTGATTACAGTCTTCCACGAATTGTTTCACATCAGCCCGAATTTTGACGGCGACATTCGCAGGTTTGAGGGTGCCTGTTACATGCACACCGGGAGTCAGAAAATCTACGATCGTCAAATGGACATCTATGCGAAAGAGTACCTTCGGATGCATGCGCCGGAGGAACTGGTAATGTTCTTGCGATACAATTTCACCGAGCTGCAGTTTCGGTGTGGTGCTGTTGTTGGGCTGCGAATTGCCATTCCACGGCTGATACCGATGGGCAAAGTTGCTTAGCGTTTCCTGCGAGTCCTTATACAAAAGCATTGTATTGATCCGGCTGGTAAGTCTGTGATTGCCTGCGACTGTGGAATGCGAGGAGCCATGGCAAATGGAACTTGATGTGTCCTCCGTGCGTGCATCGGCAATTTACCAGCATCTCATTCATGTGATTGCCCCTCGTCCAATTGCCTGGGTTTCAACGATTTCCAAGGAGGGAGTTGCAAATCTGGCTCCGTTTAGCTTCTTCACAGGGGTTGGTTCACGACCACCGAGCGTTTTGTTTTGTCCGGCGAATCGCCGAGATGGCGGTCCGAAAGACACACTAAAGAATATCCGGGATACCAGGGAATTCGTCGTCAACGTTGTTCCGTTTCGACTGGCGGAAGCGATGAATCTTAGTTCTGCCGAGTTGCCATCTGAGGAGTCTGAATTTGATCTGACAGGCCTTGAAATGTCAGCATCCGTCGCCGTGAAAGTTCCAGGAGTTGCGTCGTCACCTGTTCGAATGGAGTGCCGGTTGATGCATCATCTGGCACTCGACGATGGTCCAGGCGGAGCCAACATTGTCGTGGGGCAGGTCATTCACATGCATCTCGATAATGCTGTACTTGATCCTACCGGATTCGCTGATTCACAATTGCTGGATCTTATCGGTCGACTCGGCGGAGCATCCTACTGCCGGACTACCAGACAGTTTGAGTTGCCTCGACCAAAGGTTGAATCGTGACATCGCTGCCTTTTGGGGGCTCACCCTGCTTTATATTGCCCAAGTTCGAGCCGAGGGAGATGCGTCACTGGATGATCGTCATCATGTCATTGTTCGGTGGTCGATTGATCCCGAATGAAACTGTTCTCTCGCGGCTTGAGAGGCAAGCAGCTCTCGGCTGTAACGGAGGTCGCTGAGGACTCGAGGCATATAAAGTGTCTGAGTGATCAATGGTTCATCTGGCATAAAGCCCGGGAGTCCGTCGGCATACTGAGAAAGATCCTGGGGCGAAATCGCCCAGCCCTCAACGGTCGCCCAACCGAAGACCACTGTCAGGAGGCGACCTTCTCGATGCACATGAAGCCAACGGGTGTATTCGTCAGAAAAATCGAATGGCAGGAACAAAGTTTGTCCGGTTTTTAACTCTGTCAGCAGCCGAATCCACTCAGACACAAGCTGCACAGTACCAGTCGCCGGACGAAACTCATGGTTCTCGTTGTTCGCCTGCAGTCCCAGATAATAACTTTCCCCCGCGCGGGATTCGGAGCCGACGGTCACAGTAATTTGATTGTCGGCGTTGAGACTGACTGATACGTTCCGCATTGAGAAGTCCGAATTGTTCCGCCGAGGCTGAACGCAGTCGTCGGCGGCTTGCTGTTAACTGAATAACGTAGACTGAACAGGGAACCCTCATGGTACGCGTTTTGTGCACAGCGTTGAATGGAGAGAGTGGCCCCCACTTCAAGATGCTGACAGATGCTGGACACGAATGTCTTGTTCCGGATCGTTCACGCGATCTTTGGAACAATGACGTCCTGATCGAAACACTCAGGGGAATCGACGCCGTCATCGCTGGTTCCGAACCGTATCCCCCAAACGTGATTGCTTCAATCCCACACGTCAGAGTACTGGCCAGGGCCGGTGTGGGGTTTGATGCGATCAATCTGAAAGCCTGTGATGAAGCAGGAATTGTGGTCGCTACAACTCCCGGATGTAATCATCATTCTGTGGCGGAACAGGCGATTGCGATGCTGATGGCTTTGGGACGCGGTTTCCCGGCGCTCGATCAGGAAGTCCGACGAGGCGAATGGAAGCGAATTCCCTATCCGAGGATTTCGGAGTGCATACTGGGTCTTGTCGGCCTCGGACGAATCGGCCAGGCGACTGCGACGCGAGCCATCGGGCTGGGGATGAAAGTGCTGAGTTATGATCCTTTTGCTTCGGCTGATTTCGTAACGAAGCACGGGATCACAATGGTCCCGCTCGATGAGTTGTTCAGGCAGTCCGACTTCATTTCACTGCACTCACCCGCCACACCCGAAACGAAGCACATGATCAACGAAAAATCGATTGCAACAATGAAGCGGTCGGTGGTAATTATTAACACGGCTCGGGGGCCGCTGATCGATGAGCCCGCTTTGATCAAGGCTCTGCAGACAGGTCGAGTTCGTGCAGCGGGACTGGACGTGTTCGAAACTGAGCCGTTGCCGCTCACGAGCCCTCTGACGGGTATGTCGAACGTGATGCTGGCCGGACACGTGGCTGGCCTTGACAACGAGTCTCACGACGCCACATGGGCACTTGGCGCCGAGATCATTTTGAAGCTGCATCGCGGCGAATGGCCGGCAGATTGTATCCAGAACCTCAAGGGCACGACGGGTTGGAAGTGGAAGTAGAGGAATAACCGATCACTAAGGACAACTGTTCACGGGTGGCGGGAAGCCTTTCCTGCTGATTGGAAAATCGACATCGGTCAATTGGTCGTCGGGCGGTTTCGACTTACGCAGCCCAGCGTCGGCGAGCGAATCTGCTGCGGATGTCCAGCACGGCGTCGATCACATCAGCGACGTCCTGATCGGCCATAGAGGGCGACAGTGGCAGGCTGAGCATATTCTGAAACGCCGTATGAGCCACCGGAAAATCATTCGGTTGGAAATTGTACTTATCGCGATAAAAAGAATGCATGTGGATCGGGATGAAGTGGACCGACGTCCCAATATTGCGGGCTGTCATTTCGTCGATGAATTGATTGCGATTGATGGTCAGCTCTGATGTCCTCAGGCGAAGTACATAAAGGTGCCATGCGTTGGTGACATGGTCCCGTGTGGTTGGCGTCAGAAACGCAGCGTGAGAACCGAACGCTTTGTGGTATGTCTGCACGATTTCCAGGCGGCGCGCCTGCATTCGGTCAAATCTTCGCAGTTGCTGCAGTCCGAGTGCGGCCTGAATATCAGTCATGTTGTACTTGAAGCCGGGTTCCACGATGTCATAAGCCCACTTGCCACCCGCTGAGTAACGGCTCCAGGCTTCTCGATTCATGCCATGGAGGCTGAAGATACGAGCGCGATCGAGAAGCTCGGCGGATCCGGTCAGCATCCCGCCTTCGCCGGTCGTCAGATTCTTCGTCGCGTAGAAGCTGAAGGCCGTCAGGTTTGAGCCAGAGCCGATGGGTTGTCCATCAAAGCTGGCGCCGACAGCGTGTGCCGCATCTTCAATAAGATGCAGATGATATTGCTCGGCGATTGCTCGCAGGGCATGCAGTTCGGCAGGATGACCAGCGTAGTGCACAGCGATGATCGCTTTCGTATGTGGTGTAATCGCTCGTTCAACCGCATCGGGCTGCAAATTCAAGGTATCGGGTTCGACATCCACCAGAATTGGTGTAGCTCCCACGTGTTCAATCACATTGACGGAGGCCGCAAATGTCATTGCCGTCGTGATGACTTCGTCGCCAGGTCCGATATTCAGAACCTTCAGCGCCACGTGCAGTCCTGCCGTACAGGAATTCAAAGCCAATGCTGCAGGGGCATCGACAGCGTTTCGGAATTCCTGCTCGAATTGTTTCGTGCGGGGGCCGGACGTCAGCCAGCCGGATTTCAGGGCTTCCACCACTTCATCAATCTCTTCCTCCCCGATGAGTGGGAGTGAGAAGGACAGAAACTTGTCGCGCATGGGTGACCTCCGTGTCATCGCGCCGGGCCTGGGTGAATAGTTAAGATCAGTTAGCCGTTCGCCACGTTCCGGGAATTACGCGAAAACTCACTAACAGAAAACCGTGAAACAGAATGCCTGACAGAACGGCCGTCGCATCCGGCGTTCTGCGGATCCAATTCGGTGGTTCGGTCCAGAACGTCAATTAACGGTTTTCACCGTTTGTTGCCAGACGAATGAACCCCGGCGATGACTGCCTCAGCCTTCGCGGGAAGTCCTTCAATTTCGAATCAAGACCAGCATAAACTGCCGAAGAGCCTCATTTGTCGTAGTTTGTGCATTTTTCCTGATCGTCGATTCGTGCTTAAGTGTTGCCTTCGACCGGCGAAGTTCAGGATGAACAGGAATGGGTGTTGTCTTCTGGCTGGCGAACGAAATCATGTACGGACTTCTGCTGCGCGGTTCATGGAAGAGCTGACGTCAGTTGGTTTGGGATGTTGAATTTGATCTTGAGCACAGTGTTGGTCAGTTGTTTTGACCAAATCGACGAAGACCGTCGCCAGCTCAATCAAAGGAGACATCTCCTGATCAGTGACTGAAACCATGAGACTACTTCAATTTTGCACAGCCATGCTGCTTGGTTTTTCGCTTTTCGATGGGATATTTGTCCCCGCGGCAGCGCAGGAACCGGAACGGCCAGTGACTTCTGCGACGGAAGTCAGTCGTCGGAATACGGCAGTCACTTTGAACTACTGCCGTGCCGCGCTCCATCGAATCCGACGCGCCCCGTCGAAAAAAGTACTTTTGGAAGAGCAGCAGCGAATTCTGAACAACCTCGACCTGAATCAGATTGATGATCCTGAAGTCATCAGTCTGTATCGCGCCATCCTTGACGAAATTGGTCAGGTCGAAATCAGCGATCGGGAACGCGTCGTCATCGGCGAGCAGTTTCATCGAGGTGTCCAGAGGAAACTCGGCACCGATTTCTTTGTCATTGGTGCGCAGGCAGCGACTGGGCAAGTCGGTTCTGTGATTCAATCGGGCGCCAACAGTTGGTGGGACTATCGTTCTACACAAATCAAACGAGATTCGGATTTGTGGCAGGTGGAGAAAACACAGTTCACAACTCTGATGACACGGTCGTCGATATTTCTCGACAGTTTCTGGAAGCTCAGCCGCAAAAATGAGATTCCCGATCGTTGGCTGCTTCGCGATCAGGATCTGGATCAGTTGACTGAAACCCTGGAAGAACAAGATCCAGAGCGACGACTTCGCATGCTCGCGCGAATGGAACGGTTTATGGAATGTTATCCACCGTACTGGTACTACGTTGCAAGAACTCACCAACAGCTGGGGAATTCTGTCGATGCTTTACAGACGTTCGAGCGCTTGTCTGAAATTGGCGAAGGGCACTTTAGGCAGGACGATATGTTGGCCAGCAGCATGGCCAATATGGCGCTGATTCAAGAAAGTCAGAAAGATCCCAATGCCGCTCGTACTGCGGCTAGAGCGTTTGATTATTCCACTCGAAACTGGGAAGCAAATCTGGTTTGTGCGTGGGTCCTTGGCAGACATGCCGAGTACCGTGATGCGGAAGACCTGATTCTCTGCAACATGGATGATCAGTTGGAGACTGAGCAGAGCACCGTGGCGTTAGTGTCGTTGTACTTTCATTCGGCCGACAAACGCAAGCTGAAAAGTCTGCTGGAAGACGAGACTGTTGTACGGCGAATTCCTATTCCTGGATTGTTGTTGTGTGCTCGGTTATTGGGCCCGAATGATCTGCCGCGTGGTGCGGAGACCTATTTGGCGTCGACTCTGACCGCGGTACCCAGATCGTCAGGCCGAATGAATGCGATTTCGGTTGCGGCTGCGAAGAGCTGGAAGCTGAATGATGCTCAGGCTTCCATTTCCGACGGAACGCACACATTTCAGTATGCCGGTCATCGCGCGATCGACGAGGGGCTCGAAGTCAGTTTTACGCCCTCTTTGGAGTCTCGTTCGGATGGAGATGTCGGCAAGACGCTTCGGATGACGCTTCGGTATCCGGCAACTCCTCCAATTCAGATCGTACTTACAGTGGATGATCGCGATGAAGTGGCGTTGAGCGACAAAAGTGGATCGGGTCGTTTTCCGCTTTTCGGAGGAAGTCTCTCGGGCAGGCCTCGAACAACTCAGCGTATGTATCGAATTCAGGAGATTGAAGTGGATGGTTTGCGATTATCGTTGCGACCACAACTTGAGACATCGGATGAGATTCGAGTTCTGAAGCCTGTGTTCTCCGGCGAAGTGGATTCGACGCGAGGATAACCGTCGCACCGGCGAGTTGCTGTTGTTCATCCGCAGGCACAAGATCAGTCGCAGTGCGTTCTGAATGGAACAGGACATTGTCAGCAAGCAGATTACAGATTGCCCGCGCGAGTTGGTTTGGTCGCTCGTCCGAGTTTCATTCACGGGAGTGCGATTGCGATAAAGTCGGTTTTGGACAGGTTTGTCTTAAAGTGCGGAAGCGGGCGTATTCTTTGCGAGATCTGCGATCATGTCACGAGTCGCCGCCTCTACAGCGTCCTGCCAGTGGGCTTCGCCATATTGCTCCGCATATGGCTTACGCTGCCACGCGAAGTTGATGCCGCGTGAGCTGTTGACGACGGCACCGAGTCCGTCTGTGTTGAAGGCTCCTGCGGTGTCGGCTGAAGTACCGCCCTGAGCGCCATAGCCTGGGATCAGCAATGGTACGGCCGGCATTCTTCGGCGAAGTTCCTCCAGTTGTGTCGGCCATGTGGCACCGACTACAGCCCCGACGCAGCCAAAGGCCTGGTTGCTGACCTTGGTGGATTCGCTGAGTTGCTGGACCGTGGCTGCGACTGTGCAATACAACGGTTGGCCATCGCAGACGCGATCCTGGAATTCGGCCGCTCCGGGATTGCTGGTACGAACTAAAACGTATAGGCCTGCACCACGCCTGCTGGCTAGTCGAACGAACGGTTCAAGGGAGTCTGTTCCCAGATAGGGATTGATCGTCAAAGCATCGGATGGCCATGCTGCCGAATCGGGATCTTCCCCTGCGAGCCACGCGTCGGCATAGGCTTCTGCCGTTGTTCCAATGTCTCCGCGTTTGGCATCTGCAATTACGATCAGTCCGGCTTTTCTTGCATATTGCATCACGGAATGGAGCGCTTGAAATCCAGGGACGCCGAGTTGTTCGAAGAATGCAACCTGTGGTTTGATCGCAGGCACCAGCGGGCTGACAACATCAATCAGCTGTTTAGAGAAGGCTTCAAAGCCATAAGCCGTTTGCTCCAGAGTGCTGCCGGAG
>JANPHT010000700.1:0-12027 GCA_031424595.1 Planctomycetota bacterium | reverse complement strand
TTTGAACCGCGTGTCCGCAAAAAGCGAGGCAGTAACTACAATCTGATGAAGCAACCTCGAAATACTCTGCGAGGCAGACTCGCAACAGGAGATAACTCCTTCGAAACAAAATAGTTAACACCGATGACTGTGCCATTCGTGCCATCCACCTTGTGAATGGAAGTTATGGAATATCGAGAGTGTCTTTGTTGGCCGTAAAGCCATTGCCGTCGATATCCATGAACTCAGGATTGTTCAGTGCGACAGGATGCTGAGTTTTCCATTGCCGGCCCATGACGTTGCCAATCAGCCGACGCCGCGCCATGCTGTTCAGCGGCTTCGATAAACCGGTCATGGACTGTGTCCAGTGAGTCCCCGGACTGCCACACTGATGTCACTTGGTTGCGCTCGTCGTTGAGCAGTCAGATTTCAAGTCGAAGTTGAATGTCGTCGTTGATGACGTCACTTCAACTGTCAGTTTGGACTCTTTGTTGTAGCAGGCAGGCACCGCTTCGGTCTTTGATTCTGCACGACTTTCCTGATCTTCCGTGGAGGCTTCGCCTTCTTCTTTGCCTTCTTCGCCAGCGAGACCAAGTATCGTTCGCACGGTGCTGATCTGAATCGTCTTTTTCCCTGCAAGGACGCCACTTTTCTCACTGTCAAACTGAAGAGTGTAGTCTCCATCCGCATCAGTTCGAGCAAACGAGAATGTGCCGTTCGTCGGATCCTCAAACGTAATCACCGCTGCTGGCAGTGGCTTCCCGTCGAGCATGACATTGCCGCCCACCGAGACAAGATCGACCTTTCCGTAATCAATGTCATTGGTAGCACTGCAGCCGCAGACCGCAGCCAGACTCAGGATGGAAAGACGGAAGGAGATTGAATTCAGATTGAACATGGGAAGTTTGCGCTTGTTTGAATTGAGGTTGCAAAAACGACGCTCGGCAATCGAAAAGTTGCCGAGCGTCAGGGGACTGAGGTTCATCCGCCGCGGGGATCAGAACTCGCCGACGATTTCACCGCCACCGCGGGTTGCAAGTGAGCGGTAAAGACCCAAGTCCACGTTTTCTGAGATGAAACGCACGGAACCATCTGCCAGCGTGAACTGAGCGCCGCCAACGTGATAGCTGCCAAAAGCCATTTCCATCAGCACACCATTGAACGTTACATCCAGATTGGCATTTGGCTTTACAACGGCAGATCCAAGCCCTTCAGAGTATTCTGTACCACCGAGGCCGCCGAGCACCCATCCGCCGGTCTGTGGAGATCCAAATGCCCAATAGTCCATCTGCTGGCCGTCTTTTGAATATTCAGAGGTGCGGGATTCTCCAACCATGAGCGTATTGGAAGTTCCATCGGTGAGGTCGCGCATCTTGATATTGCTGCAGCCAAAGAACATACCGTCAAGGTTAGCCTCCTCCAGGGCTCGAAAAGCGGGCGTGTTAAAGCCAGCCGGGCGAGTTGAAAGATCATCAGACGCAATCAAACCGCCAGCAACACCGCGATAGCTGACAGGAACACGACCTGGAATGCCTTCATTGTCGCGTGGGACAAGGGGCATTGAAGGACAACGAAATGCCTCGATAACCGTCGAGCATGCCCTGGTGTTGGGTGACCCGACGGCGTTCCAATTTCCCGGGCCGGATTCCTGCCAGATCAACGTGGCGTAAAGATTTGCCTGTTCGATCTGTGGCAAAATCATGGCTGTCCACAGAGTTTCGCGTTCATCGAAGCCCCACGGAAACACGTTGACTGTGTCGTGGTAATTGTGAAGAGCCAGCCCCAGTTGTTTCAGATTGTTCTTGCACTGAGTTCGCCGAGCGGCTTCCCGAGCCTGCTGCACGGCGGGGAGCAGCAAAGCAATCAGAATAGCAATGATGGCAATAACAACCAGCAGTTCGATCAGTGTGAATCCACGCTTGGGAATGGCCATGAAAATGACTCCATAAGAAAAATGACATTGGGCCGGAATCCATTGATAGTGGATCCTTAGGCTGACAATTTAGCAGCAAATATTAAGACGAAGTTAATTATTAAGCGAGTTTCAGTCGCTTCCATTTCCAGGCTTCGGCTTCACTCATACGGCATTCGGCGTGAAAGTTTCTCACCGACTTCTCCCCGGCCACGCTGCGTGATTTACTCGAATAAGGCGAACCTCCAAAACGTTTGCGCGATACAATGTCGCCATTTCAGCGGCGACAAAGACGAAATGTCGCTGCGCCATTCGTACACACGCAGACTCAATGACTTGGACATCAATATTGACAAACACAGAAACACGGGGCCATCCTGCGTTGAGTGTCACATTGCAAAGGTGTTACAAATTGCAAAGGTGTCAGCGACGGTCTTAAAAAGAGTCAACAGGAGATTCAAAAAAAGATTTTCGAATTCGATTTTTTTGGGTTCGGCGGAGGGATTCGACAGGAGTGTTGGATTTTTTGAGGCATGGGGTTTCAGTGTTCGATGAGGTCGAAACGTGGTGAGATTGCGAATCCTGTTTCGGCAGCGGGTGAAACGGAGCACAGCTCTGCGGGGACGCAACTGTACGAAGGATAGCCTGCTGTTTCTGTGCGTCGATGACGCTTCGGCGGCGTTCTGATGACAGCCTCATCAGAGCGCCGTTTTCGTTTGTGCAGTTGCAGGATCCTGCCACAGTTGGCCGGTTCGCACGAGTGTGTTCAGGATGGTGAGCAGGTTTCGCATCGCCGCGGTGAACGCCACTTTCTTGAGTTTTCCATTCGCCAGCAATCGCTGATAGAACGCCTTGATCCGGGGGTTGAATCGCGTGGCAACGAGAGTGGCCATGTAGAGTGTGCGGCGAACACCGGAACGACCTCCTGCGGTTTTTCTTTTACCGATCGACTTGCCGGAATCTTTGTTGATCGGAGCAACTCCGACGAGCTTTGGGACCTCTTGTCGATTGAGCTTTCCGAGTTCCAGCAGTTCTGCGACGATCGTGCTGACCGTGACTGGTCCGATGCCTTTGACGGAGTTCAGGATTTTCACTGTTCGGGCGTTGGCCTCATGGGCAACGACAGAGCCCACGATATACGGCGGGCATTCGGCACCAGGTGGGCAAAGATTGTCCCGGCCAGTCATCTACAACAACTCATGAGGCACTCGAATATCGAGACCACCATGAGCTTCTACGTGAACATCACAGCTAAAGACACGATGAACGAGAACAGGCGTCATGTTCGCAAGAATCAGGTGACACAAGCAACCACTGATTCCGAGTTGAATTCGGAAAGTTGCGTTTTAGGTGACACTTCAGGTGACACTTGCCACTTTCAACGAAAACAGGGGACTCAGTTTTCACCGAATCCCCTGTTTTTATTGGCTTTTTAAGAGCCACCGGTCAGAGTCGAACTGACGACCTACGCTTTACGAAAGCGTCGCTCTACCAACTGAGCTACGGCGGCATTAGAGAAAGCGGCTCTGCCATCTAACGGCAGATTCACGTCGTTTCATGAGCGGAACTCTAGCGACGCTGAGCCTGTGGAGCAAGATCTGGAAAGTCGATCTTTTGAGGACTCCTGAGTTGCGGATTCGATACAAACTGCCCATGGTTCTTAACCGAGATGCAAAACCGGAGATCTCCATAACCTGAGAACCAACGGCGAAACGAAAAATGGGCGAAAGTCGGACAGACATTCTGAGACGGTTGCGAGCGAAAATCGCCAGTGGTATTCCCATTATTGGCGGAGGTGCCGGCACTGGGATCAGTGCCAAGTGCGAGGAAGCGGGCGGCATTGACCTGATTGTCATCTATAACTCGGGGCGTTTTCGAATGGCCGGGCGCGGGTCGATGGCCGGGTTGATGCCATACGGAAATGCCAATCAGATTGTCCGCGAAATGGCCTTTGAGGTCCTCACAGCTGTCAAGACGACCCCGGTTCTGGCTGGTGTGTGTGGGACGGATCCGTTCATGCTGCGTGATCACTTTTTGAGGGATCTTAAGGAACTGGGCTTCGCCGGGATTCAGAATTTTCCCACGGTCGGCCTGATCGATGGCGTCTTCCGTGCGAATCTGGAAGAGACCGGGATGGGCTTTCAGCTGGAAGTCGATCTGATTGCAGCGGCTCATGCCATGGATCTGCTCACAACACCCTATGCTTTTGATGCCGAACAGGCGGCCACTTTGACTAAGGCCGGGGCGGACATCATTGTGGCTCACATGGGTCTGACCACGAGTGGAACCATCGGAGCCTCCACTGCGCTGACATTGGAGCAGTGCGTGCCCAGAATCACTGAAATGACAGAGGCCGCTCGCTCAGTAAGAGACGACGTGATTGTTCTTTGCCACGGTGGGCCGATCGCCATGCCTCACGACGCTCAATTCATGATGGACCGAGTGCCATCGATTAACGGCTTCTACGGGGCGAGTTCTATGGAGCGGTTGCCTACTGAGATTGCTCTCACAGATCAGGTTCGCAAATTCACTGCCATTCGGCGATCAGGCTGATGCTGTCTGTTTACCTGGCTTTAAGGCTTCTGCCAGTGCATGAAGGTCTCGTCCCAGCGCGGCGGTTTGCTCATCCGTCAGGATCAGGCTGCCAAATCGCACTTCATTAAATGCGATTGCGATTCTGGCTGGCAAAGTTCTCAATTCCGCCGATGCCTGCAAGGGGGCGAATCGTCGGACGGCCAGTTCGGCATTTTCCAGGGCACTGTTGGCGGGTGGAATCGCAAGTCCATTTCGTTCACACAACAAGCAAAAACCTTCATAAAATCGAATCACCGATCGAGCCGTCCGCTTCTGCTTCCATGAGCGAAAGCGAAATACTGACTGAACAGCGCTGACGAGTTTCTTAAATGCGTTGGTTCGAGAAGACAGACCAGCACCGACAATTATTGCCAGCAGGCCAAGCCATTTGAGCACGCTGGAAAGTCCATTTGCGGTCGACACATTACCTTTCGCGAACGAGCGTAGTCCGGTGATAAGCCCCTGTTCCCGAATCGTGGCGTAAAGCGATTTTGAAGTGCTGATGACCGGCTGGAAAAATTCTTTCTGGCGTTCGGCAGACATCTTGTGGATGCCATCATTCCAGAAGTCAGAAATTGCCGTCTGAATGTTGGTGATCAGGTTTGTCGAGTCCTTCGTCGCCATCACTTCGAGCCGATCCGCAGAGGGAGTTGGCTCGACCGTTTCCCATCGGCCGTTGACAAACGCTTCTGTCCACGCATGGGCATGCCGCTGACGCACTTCGTATTTGCCAGTCAGAGTGTTGAGTTCGCAGCCATAGTAGCCGTTGATCAGTCGAGCTGGCACATCAACGGCCTGTAACATCATAGTGCAGGCAGAAGCAAAGTATTCACAATGTCCCGTTTTGGTATTGAGCAGGAAGTCTTCGACCGGATCAATCGTTCGATTGGAACGAGAGGCTTTCAGGGAATAGCTGAAGCCATTTTCGTTGCCGAGGAAACTCACGATTCTGGCGATACGTTCTTCAGCGGGAATCAGCGAGCCGTTTCGAGTGCAGAGATCGCGAGCCAATTCAAACAGGCGAGGCAACTTGTACCTCAAATCATTGACGTTGGAATACTCGCGAGGCCGAAGCACACGCTGCCCCTGAACCATGCGATAGAAAGATCCCTCGAAGCCATCCATCAGGAACATACTTTTGGCGAATTGTTCACGTTGCTCAGCCCGGTTCGCAAGTTCCTCAGCCGGAATGTGATCAGGAATGCACCAGAATTCAAACGTTGCTTCGGGGTAAAGGTCGAGTCGAGGCAGCTCAACGGAATACACGAGCGATGAATCTCTTTGTAAGGCGCGGCTGGACCACATCAGAGTTCCGCTCACCTCTGTCTGGGCAAGGTGGATACCACTTTCTGCCTTGGCCCGACTGACGGGATACGGTGCGAAGGCGAACGCTCCGATCGGCGGATCGTGACTGATTCGCATCAGGAAGTCGGACTCGAGTTGCACAAAATCGCCAAACCTTCGAGTCTCTTCTCCTCGTCCGTAGCCTTTTTCACTGAAGCCACGCGACCATCGGCCTTCCGCATAGAACGCCAGAACATTTCCGCGAAATCGAATTTCGTCCATCTTCATCGCGTCGGCGAAGGCTTCGGCGGTTACTTTTTGCCTGGTCTTCAGGTTCTCGATCTCGAATGCCAGCACACGATCGTTGCTCTGCATGATTTCGCCGATGTCACCAAGCTCCACAGTGTCGCTGAAGCCCGTGCGACTGCCGGATCCGGACTCAGAAACGGACATCTCTCCAAACAAGGAGGAACCCTGAACCCAAACCCGTGGAAATGCAGCGAAAACAATCAAGGCAAGTACTACAGAAACGGCGTAGGAGCCGGTGACCATTCCCCGAAATCGCCAGCCCACCCACGTTTCTGATGAGTCTCGCTGTAAGCCGTTTCGAATGAGTATTCGAGCAGAAATTGTCGTGACGGGCTTTATTTCAGACGCGGCGGCCTGTCTGCCAGAAAGCCAGTTCAGGCCCAGAAAAGTTCGAAAGAACTGCTTCCATTTCTCCCACCGGTCCAATGAATCTGGTGACGCTGTCCCCGGAGCAGCCGAAAGGGCTTTGCCTTTTGCTCTGGTGGAATCCGGCACTCCCTGAGTGATTTCTCTGCTTTCGACAGCTCGGATTGCGTGTTGATCCTGGACACGAAACAGTGAGAACAGTGACAGGGTCCACATCAGAAGCAGCATCATGCCGAGCAAAGCACCGCCAAATCCAACGTCGCCTGACAAGAGACCGGCAATTGCCAGCTGAAGTACACAAAGAGCAATGAGCCACCAGTATTGACGGTGACTCTTGGGCAGAATCAGTACGATCCAGGTCAGATAAACAATCAGATGGGAGCCTGACAACAACTTCGTCTCGAGCGTGCCGCCCATGAACTCACTCGCCGCGACAAAAAACGCCAACAGTCCGGCCAGGTTTCCCAAAAGAACTGGAATTTTCAGCCATCTGAAGTGGTCCACCAAAACCCATCCCATGACAGCAATGACGGGCGTCACTGCGGCAGGAAACATGGTGCCTTCGCTTCCGGCCAGAATGATGGCCGCCGCCGAAGTCACAATAGTAATACTTCTGAAGAAGGTTGCCCGCAGCTTGCCATCGCTTTGCTGAGCGGAAAGATCAGCCATAGGCTTTAGCTCCAGACTGAGTTGCCACGGAATCGGACGTTGCAGGGGACGACAGGTTGAAAGTCGATAATGACTCCAGTTGCTCGGCCGACGTGAAAAGTTCACTCAGGTTTTTTTCGTCGCAGGTCACAACCAGCAATCGACTTGTCAGTTGCGTTTCGATCTTCATGGACTCACGAGCGATAGCCTCCGACAATAGCTTTGCCGCTTCGGGACGTGGCGTGATTAAGACGAAGCGACTGTTGGGAGAAATCGGTCCCTGAGAGACGGAGAGCAGCATGTCTGCCAATGACGCTTTGGGCGAGGGCTGGCAAACGGCAAGCGCTCGCAGAGCGGCATCACGAAATCGCCCTGAACCTGTGACTTCCAGAGAAGTCAATTCTTTGCCGGCAATAGCAAGGCGGTATGTCCCGGACGACGTGTGACGCGTCTGTTCGACGCACAGCGTTGCAGTCAGGCTTACGGCCTGTTCCTGAAGAGTCTCGGAAAAGGCTGAGGTCTGGAAGAGATCCAGAAGAACGATCAGATCGGACTCGCGATGCTGCTGATGCTCCTTGACCATGACCTGGCCGTGCCTTGCCGAACTTCGCCAGTGAATTGCGCGAGAGTTATCGCCGGATCGGTATTCACGAATACTATGGAAGTCGTCATCAAAGATCCCGAGTTTCGCATTGGCTCGGCTGGATGACTCCGCCAATTCGCGTTCTCGCCGTTTCCAGCCGGGAAGCAGTTTGCCGATGGCTGGATGAACGATAATCTCACCCATGCTGGAAATCGTGTGGCCTCTTTCACCAATGCCGAGTGGAAAACGACTGCTGATACGAATCGGTCCTAGCTTGTAAACGCCGCGTTTTTCCATGCAGAGTTCATATTGTCCTGAACGCTCTTCCCTGGGACCGACACGCACGAAGGTTACAGACGGTTCCTCACGCAGCTGATTCCCTTCAACCACATCTCGAACCTCGACCAGACGCGACGACAGGAGTCGCTTGTCGTTTCGCAAAATGATTTCCACGCTGAAGAATGAGCCTGCCGGAACGGTCGATGGATGAACTCTGACCACATGAGCGCGGGCCAGCATGGCCACCACGACCCAGCCATTCAGCACGAATGGACCGGCCATCATGCCAAACACCAGGAGTAGAATATTGCCTGTATCCGGATTACCACCCGTCAATGCTCCGACGGCGATAATCAGCATGATCCCCAGATACACAAGGCCTTCACGCGGCAGGAGCATCCGGGAGCGGATACCAATTCGCTGCGTGATCCGGAGAATCGAGCGGTGGAAGAGCACGGAAAGCACGGCCATCGTGAGCACGACTGCCCCGATGGCAATGAAAACAAATTTCAGGCCTTCAAACTCCGGGAAATTGGCCGGAATGACGAAAGCGGCAAGGAAACAGGCAGCGGCAGTCAGCAGTTGGACAATGTTGCTGGCTCCAAAGGAAGCCGGGATGAGCGACTTCTTTTGATTGTCGGTCCGCATGACTCCTACTTCCTTATTTCATGGCGTGGCCCTGATCTGACAACCGCAGCCCGTTCAATCGAAGGCTGTTTGGAGACCATTTTGAAAAAAAACCACGAGCCTGAGGCAATGTTTAACAAGGTATAAACGATCGTGAGGCACTTGACGAGTGCCGGCGCCCACAACGTTCGCATCGCAAAAAAAACTTAAGGGATCCGCAAGTGAAGAGGGAATTGAACGCTGTTGCGTGCTTGTAATTCAACACTGAAGCGATGAAAAAACAAATGGCTTCACGTAATTGCCGCAACCGATGTCGCTTTGGAAGAAGGTCGGCACCGGGGGAATTGGAGATTTGATTTGGAACATTGCAAAGTTAGGGCGATGTGATCTTGCCAAATTTTGGGGTTTCCGAAAAAGTGCGGCGACTGATCTATTGAATTGAAATGGGACGAAGTTATAACGCCGCGCAATGAAATCTGTGTGAGGCATCTGCAGAGGACATTTGTCCTGAGACTTGGAAGGTATCAGTTGTTGTTTTGACTGATCCTGACGATGGAGGACTGGTGATTTTGATTAGTAATCTCGCGTGGAGGTGAAGAGGGGTTCGGCCTATTGGCGTACTTCCCTCGCCCTGATGCTTCTGCTGAAAGAGCACTGGCTATCAGGAACAGACTCATTTCAATTCTGTTTGAACATCAGTCCGGGATGGAGTCGGCCGGTCTGGTGCGAGTCTGCCGACTTCAGGAATGTTGTCTGCCCCTCCTTTGAATCAGAAGGCAAGCGGTTGTTGATGACCTGATTTTCATCTCTCCTGGTGAGTGATGCGATGATTCAGGTGAAATGTCTGCATCGCTATTTTCTGAGTTCGCCAAGCCTAAAGACCGATTATTGAAAGCTGGTCTGCCGGATAGGTTACATCGAGGTTGTCGCAGAGACACTGCTCTCACGGAGAACATTGTCGATGGATGAAACGTCGTACGGCGGTTGCGAGTGCTCTGATCCTCCAGCCGTCGGGTCTGAACAAGAAGAGCCTCCTAGTTCGGGGCTTTTGCCGGTTCTATCTATTTCAGAGTCACCTGCCGCGTTATCAGATTCTGTGAGCACCGCAGCGGTGCTCAGCCTCGTGCGAGGCAGCGGTGCAGCAATGGCCGCTAAAGCTCGCCCTTCCAGTTTGTCCGCAAACGTCAAATCCAGTCGCAAATCAGTTGAGATCGTCGATCGATCGGCTGTCAATGGCGTTCGTGTTGATGTGGCTCATCATGGTGACGGTGTTCATCAAAGCGACGGTGTTCATGTTGTTGACGGGGCTCCGCGAGTAGAAAATCCGCTGACCGTTCAGTTTCGTGAACGTTTCTTTCCGGATGCAACGGACGACGATTGGGATGACTGGCGCTGGCAGTCTCGACATCGCATTAAGACGCTCGATCAGTTCGAGAAAATGCTCGATCTCTCAGTCGAAGAGCGCGACGTGCTTTCAGACGGCGGTACTCTGCTGCCGACGGCGATCACACCTTATTACATGAGCCTCCTGGACCCCGAGAATCCACTCCAGGCATTGCGCAAGACAGTGGTGCCGACGACGCGGGAATTTGTCCGTACAGCGGGAGAGGCTGACGATCCGCTTGGCGAGGATGGACATAGCCCTGTACCGGGTCTTGTGCATCGTTATCCGGATCGTGTTCTGCTCCTGCCGTTGGACTTTTGTTCCACGTATTGCCGGTACTGCACTCGTTCCCGAGTCGTGGGGCATGGCGAGATTCAGCCCAACGTTCAGCGACTTGAGGCCATCTTTCATTACCTTGAAGAGGCGACTCAGGTTCGTGACGTGCTGATTTCCGGCGGCGACCCTTTGGCGCTGAGTGACGAGAAACTCGACTGGATCATTGGCCGTTTGCGGGCCATTCCCCATATCGAGTTTATTCGCATCGGAACAAAAATGCCCGCCGTGCTGCCGCAACGCATCACGCCGGAGCTTTGCACGATGCTGCGAAAATATCATCCGATCTGGATGAGTGTTCATTTCCTGCATCCGGATGAATGCACACCGGAATCGAAACAGGCCTGTGCTCGACTGGCTGATGCTGGCATCCCGTTGGGATCTCAGACGGTACTTCTGAAGGGCGTTAACGACGATGTTAAAATCATGCAGCAGTTGGTTCACAAACTGTTGCTGATGCGAGTTCGTCCGTATTACCTTTATCAATGCGATCCGATTAGTGGGTCATCGCACTTTCGGACCCCAGTTTCAAAGGGTCTGGAAATCATTCAGGGGCTGCGAGGTTTTACAACCGGCTATGCGGTGCCGACCTATGTCATCGACGCACCAGGTGGCGGCGGAAAGATTCCGTTGCAGCCGGATACCGTGATTGGTCGCGATGGAGACGACTTGCTGCTTCGGAATTTTGAGGGCAAGACGTTCCGCTATCCGGATCCTCTGGAAACCTGACGCAGCCTCAGTGATTTGCACACTTTGGGTGTGTGAGTCACTGAAGGGGGAACGTGCGTCGTTGTTCGAACGCACATCCAAACTGTCTGGTGGTCCAACTGGATGCTATTCAGTCATCTTTTGACCAACACATCTTGTGATCGCAATCGGCAAGAACTGCCGACGGGATTGCAAGGTGTGTAAAGTCGGAAGAAGTGGCGGACTCACCGATAATTTTCGCAGGCGTCATACTTGGCGCAATCCGTCTCCGAAGGCTGGGTTTCTGTTTCGCCACTGGGATTGGCGTTAAAGAATCGCCGGAGGTTCGCACAGTACCGGACTTTGACTCCAGACGGTCTCTCCGCAATGCCGATCTTCCGATTACGACCAGGTCTGTCGGGTGTTCGCTCATCGTGCGCCTTTGTCAGACACGCTGGTCCTGTTGAGTCAGGCAGGATTTGTTTCACTCTGCCTCACATTCATTGCTCAACCCGTCACCCTTTGACCAGGGAAGGTCATGAGCCGAACGCCAGACAATACGACGCCAAGGTCGCTTCCCGCCAGATTTCTGGGTTGGATAGTGGCAACGGTGTCCTCGCGCCCTCGGCTCATGCTGTGGCTGGTGCTGCTGGTGGCCTGTGGCGGAGTGGGCGTCACGGTCACTCAGTTACAGCTGCGCACCAGCCGTTCGGATCTTATGGATCCGGCAGTTAAGCATGCAAAAACCTGGAAGCAGTATGCCGACACTTTCGGCGCGGAATCTGATCTGCTGGTCATGGTGCAGACTCCAGCACCCAACGGGAAGCTGATTCAATCGGCAATCGATGATCTGGGAACTCGGCTGGAACGCGAGCCTGAGCTGTTTGGAAATGTACTGTCCAGCGTGAATCTTTCGGCCATGCGATCGAAGGCTTTGCTGTTCCTGACACCACAGGAAGCTCGAAAAACGGCTGAGCTTGTCGGTCGCTACGATCGCGTCGTTCAGGGGCAGAACTGGGACGACCTAAGGGCGGAAAGTCTCGCCAATGGTCTGCGAAGAAA
>JANPHT010000699.1:0-9731 GCA_031424595.1 Planctomycetota bacterium | reverse complement strand
TCACGACGCTGGAACTTCTCTTGAAGCTCAGGAGAGTGATGTTTCCAGGAGAAAATGCAAGAAATGGTCGCATCAATTCTCTCGAAATAGTAGCGTCCATCGATCTCGGCGCGTTGTCCTCTCGGCTTCTGAGCGTGTGCTACGGTCCAGCCTGCAGCGAGTAAGAAACTTGCGCAAAGGATGTATCGAATAATAGACAAGATTCTCTCCACAGGTATCAGACTTGATTGGGACTTAAAAAGCGCGGTTTTCATCCGCCAACAACGAATTGCGATCTATGCGTCTGGCGATTAGCCGCCGCATAGTATCGTGTGCTGAACTCTCGAAGTAAAGATCGTACCCTGGCCAAAGGACGACGATGACGATGAGTCCTGCACTGAGCCTGTCGCGGCCACTACCAATGCGAACGGCGATACGCCTGCCTCTGAACAAGAGCCAACACCAGAGACATTCCTTCTGTGTCGCAGTCGTGATCGATCGAAGAAGGAAGAAGCGATGACGCAGCGTTTCGAAACGAAGATCGAAGAGGCGCTGGTTCGTATGAAGGCTGGTTGCAAAAAAAAAAAACGCGACGTTCAGAAAGTGGAGCGTCAGATCGGTCGCCTTCTTGCAAAGAACGGCCGCGTTTCGAATTCAGAAAAGCGATCCGTCGATTCGCCCGATCTGGCATCATAAAGAAGGTCGTGTGCTGGACGAGCTGTCCGAGATTCATTCAATGGATGTCGTCCTGCCGACAAAATCTGGTCTGGAAATTCGCACCCGCTGCGTTTCAAAACCGACTGATCACCAACAAATCCTGCTCGATAAACTGGGCCTGAATCTGCCGACCAAAATCAATTTGAAACAAGTGTAGTGAGAAAAAATACCACTAAACTCACGAAAACACAGTGCTTTTTCAACGAGTTGGGGTAGTTTGCCAGAATCCCGCGACGTACCGTACCGGCTTGTGGTACCGCCGATGATGTTTCGGTCGTGGTCGTCGCTGTCTTGTCCCACAGAGAAAATTCGTTGTCAATTCTTCATTGTTTTCCAGATCATGTGGTTATCACGTCACTGCGGCTCGAAACGGGTGTCGAATTTGTGCAGGACTTGTTGGGCGTGAGAATGAGCCCGGGAGGTCACCATGCCCCTCAATGGTCGAATGCCGTTTGATGGAATGACCCCGGCATTGATCCAGTGAATCCGAGAGGATCCACCGGCTTTCCGGACGGAAAATGCCCGCGTTCGATTGCACCCACTGACGGGATCACACCCCAAAGCTGGATCCGACAACGCGATATTGGACAACGCGATATTCGACTCTGTTGGCGTTCAATGGAGCATGGTTGACACTTTTTCATCGGCCGATCGGCGGCAGTTCATCGCGACGTCGCGACGATTGAGACTCCTCGTGGTGTTGCGGAGATTCGCTGAAAATCATAATTTGCCGTAGCCTATTTTAAAGAAGGGCTAGTTTCGCTCAATTTTCTTCCCAGTTCCTGCTGCTGGTTAGTGGAATTGCGAGAAACAATGACTTTTCTACAATTCCCGCCGACAATCGCGGCTATCCTGCCGCATCCCACTTTAACCGCATACAAAATCCGAAACGACCTTACGACTGTTTCGGCCGAGATCTGCATTCCTCATCTGAAAACAGCGCGAGCCACTCATGAGCAACACCAATCCCTTCGGTGCAGAAGCCACTCTTTCAACCGCTGCTGGCAGCGTTAAGTATTTCAGCCTTCCCAAGCTGATCAAAGACGGCATTGGTGACATCAATACGCTGCCTTACTCCATTCGAGTGCTGCTCGAAGCGTGCCTTCGCAACGTTGATAACTTCATCGTCACTGCTGACGACGTCAACAACCTTGCTCACTGGAACGCTGCGAAACCTGCCGAAGTCGAGGTCCCATTTAAACCCGGTCGAGTTGTCCTGCAGGACTTCACGGGCGTGCCAGCCATTGTGGACCTTGCCGCATTGCGAAGTGCGATGGTTCGAATGGGCGGAGACCCAAAGAAGATCAATCCACTGGTCCCTTGCGACCTGGTTGTTGACCATAGCGTGCAGGTGGATGAATTCGCCAACAAATTCGCTCTGCAACGCAACGTCGAAATTGAATTCGAACGCAACATGGAGCGCTACCAGTTCCTGCGCTGGGGTCAGAAAGCCTTCAACAACTTCCGCGTCGTTCCACCGGCGACGGGCATCGTGCATCAGGTGAACCTGGAGTATCTGGCAACCGTTGTGATGACCACGAACGGCGTCGCCTATCCGGACAGCCTTGTCGGTACCGATAGTCATACCACCATGATCAACGGACTTGGCGTCGTCGGCTGGGGTGTCGGCGGAATTGAAGCCGAAGCCGTGATGCTCGGTCAGCCAATCTACATGCTGACTCCGGAAGTCGTAGGCTTCCGCCTGTCCGGTCAACTGCCCGAAGGTTCCACCGCGACTGATCTGGTGCTCACAGTGACTCAGATGTTGCGAGCTCACAAGGTCGTCGGCAAATTCGTCGAGTTCTATGGGCCCGGTCTCGATGCGCTCAGCCTTGCCGATCGCGCGACTCTGGCGAATATGGCACCGGAATACGGGGCAACGATGGGTTTCTTTCCGGTCGATGCCGAAACATTGCGATTCCTGGAACGCACGGGCCGCTCAAAGGATCTGATCGATCTAGTCGAACGTTATTACAAGACTCAGGGTCTGTTCCGCACGGCTGATTCACCAGAGCCACGCTTCAGCAGCACGTTGCAGCTCGATCTGAATGATGTCGTTCCTTCGATGGCCGGACCAAAGCGTCCTCAGGATCGTATCCTTCTGAAAGACATGCTGCCGGAATGGAAGAAGGCTCTGCCAACATTTGGCAAGACGGCGGTGTCGGCCCCTGTCAGAGTTGAAGGCAGCAACGCCAGCATCACCGACGGTGCCGTGGTCATCGCGGCGATCACAAGCTGCACCAACACCAGCAACCCCAGCGTGATGCTGGGTGCGGGATTGCTGGCTCGAAATGCCGTTGCCAAAGGTCTGACAAGCAAGCCATGGGTGAAGACAAGTCTGGCCCCCGGCAGCCGAGTCGTCACTGAATATTTCGAAAAGGCCGGGCTGGATAAAGCGCTGGATGCCCTTGGCTTCCAGACCGTCGGCTACGGTTGCACAACCTGTATTGGTAACAGCGGTCCTCTGCCGGACGCCGTCGGCAAGGCGGTCATCTCCGGTGATCTTGTCGCTGCGGCCGTTCTGTCTGGTAATCGAAACTTCGAAGGTCGAGTCAACCCGCTGGTGAAAGCGAATTACCTGGCAAGTCCACCGCTGGTGGTTGCGTACGCCATTGCTGGTACAGTCGACATCGATCTGGTGACTCAGCCACTGGGCCAGGATAGACAGGGCAACGATGTCTTCCTGAAAGACATCTGGCCATCACAGAAAGAAATCGCCGACACGATCGCGTCGTCGATGACTCCTGAGATGTTCACGGAGCAGTACGGTAAGGCGACGTTAGGGCCTGAAGAATGGCAGAAGATCCAGAGCAGCACCGGCGACATCTTCCAGTGGGACGAAAAGAGCACCTACGTTCAGGAGCCACCGTTTTTCGTTGATATGCCTGTGACTCCGGGGCCAATTGAATCGATCGAAGGGGCTCGCTGCCTTGTCTCGGTTGGCGATTCCACAACCACCGACCACATTAGTCCTGCAGGTTCCATCAAAGCCAGCAGCCCGGCCGGAAAATACCTGCAGGCACAGGGCGTAAAGCCAGATGACTTCAACCAGTACGGGGCTCGCCGAGGCAACGACCGCGTCATGACTCGCGGCACATTCGCCAACGTGCGTCTTAAAAATCTGATCGCCCCTGGCACCGAAGGCAGTGTGGCCATTCACTTCCCAAGCGGCCAGCAGACTTCAATTTACGATGTTGCGATGATGTACAAGGAAGAGGCAACTCCGCTGGTCGTTCTGGCCGGTGCTGAGTACGGCACCGGATCCTCCCGCGACTGGGCTGCCAAAGGAACTTATTTGCTCGGCATCCGCGCTGTCATCGCGACCAGCTTCGAGCGTATTCACCGTTCGAACCTTGTCGGTATGGGCGTTCTGCCACTGCAGTTCCGCGAAGGCGAAAGCCGTGAGTCTCTGGACCTCGACGGGACCGAAGTCTTCGACATTCGCCTGAGCGACAAGCTGGAACCTCGTCAGGCCGTGGAAGTGATCGCTCGCAAACCCAATGGCGAAATGGTCCTCTTCGTCACCACCTGCCGCATCGATACTCCTGTTGAGGTTGTCTACTACCGGAACGGGGGAATCCTGCATACGGTATTGAGGCAGTTGGCAAAGGGGTGATTGTTGCAGGGTGTGATCAGGATCCAGGACTTAGCCTCTGGGCGACAGATCGCAGAAATCGATCAGATGGATCGTGGCTCGCATCGTTCAATTATGGCTGCAATAAAAGGCTTCTCACGGTTTTGGGATATCTATCTGCCGCTTGGAATAAGTGTGATCCCGGCTGGCTGCTTTAAGCTGTTGCGGTTTGCTGCCGACGGACTTGATCGGCCAGGGGCAGGTATCGCCACCTGGCAGATTGTCGCGATGCTTGCGCTTCAGACAACAGGCATCGTTGCCATGGCCGTGGTAATGCTGATTCGGCTGGAGATCGGCATGATGCAACTACGTGCCTTATGCGGCGAAAACCCGATTCTTTGGCGGCGGCTGTCCATGCTTTTGTCCATGGGGTTTCTTACGCTGTTTGATATATTTTTGAACGTCGGCTTCGGGTTTGACGGAGCCTTTTCGCTCACGGCCGTCGCAGCTTTGTTTTTTTTACTGTATGTGCTGGGGATTCGGCTGAGCTTTTGCGGCTTGTCTGAGCCTCATTGAACTGATTGGGGAGTAATGGATGTCAAATCCCCCTGCCTGCCAGCGAATGAACGATGACAAACGGGCGAATGCGAGCAATGGCATTGGGGGTTACATAGTGCTCGTGTGTCGACGCTGGTTGTGGTTATCGACTACCTCCGGCGAATCAGTCAATGGCGAGCCCTGAGGAATTGTGTCAGCCTGTCCTTCCTGCAGCTTCCAAGACCCCGAAACGGCCATAGGTCGGCAGGCATCACGCGTGCGGCAGGGAGGCCATGATATTCCCAGGATGGTCATCCGACGTCGCTTCGCCGGTGGTCTGCGGAACCTCGAACAACGACACAAAGCGGTCGTCAGAAGAAAAAACGATATTAGGGACCATTGACAGTAATTTGGCGTATTCGGTTCCTGACTCCGTTTTTGACTGCAGTTCAAAAAGACTTACAGCGGGTGGGATCGGTGCCTGTCCCATTTGCGATGTGCGCACTTGATAAAGCGGGACAGGCACGTCGGAATCTGCGACAGTGTTAGTTTCACAAGCCAGATTGCCCGACGAGCCAGTCCCGTTTTATCAAACCCTGTGCGCAATGCGGCTTAGTTCTCGGCGGAGCCTGGTAGTCTGAGAATTCGGACTCGTCGCAGATCGATCGATGCCATATTGGCCTTGTCCAGCGGAACGAGAAACCCAAGCCGTCCGGGTTTTAGAGTTGGCACCTGCGTCGAGACGACCGGGTTTCCATTCAGTCGCATATTGACCTGAGTTCCATCGACGAGCACTTCGATCTCATTCCAGCCATTTGTCGGAACGTTGCCCCCCGCTACAGGTTTCAAAAGAATTGTCCCAGCGGGCACGGTGGCGATCTGTCCAAAGTTAGATCGATCCAACGTCAACAGATGGCTGGAAAGGGTTTGCTCCGGGCCGGCTCCAAAGATCAGCATTGCGGCGGTAGAATTTGACGAGAGTTGCATTCGAAGCAGATAACGGTCCAAACCCTGCTCTGGCGTCATGATGCCAACGCTGGCATCTCTCTTCGGGGAACTAAGAGTGGTCCGGCCTTTATTAAACTTCCACAACGCACGTCCGCCGTCAGCAACTCCGGAGTCCGACGAAACGTAGAGCAACGAACTGACATCACTAAAGAATTCATCAAATTGCCAGGACTTCAGAGTTTTTCGCAGTTCCTCTTTCTTTAACTCTGATGCTGCGCTGGTGGATAACTCACCTGCGAGAAGGATTGCCTTTTGCACATCATCGGCCAGGGCCTTGACCAATGAACCCTTTTCCGATTTGCGGAGCAGCAAGTCCGCAGGAGTCAGCAATGCGACTACCGACGCGTAGTTTTCGTCCGTCGCACTGGCAAGAGCAAGCCGCAAGCAATGCTCAATCACTGCGGAGTGCTGAGCGGACGAAACCGAGTTGGCTCGAAAGCCCTCCATCAGCTCAAGCGCCGCCGGAACATCTGGAATGGCGTACCTTTCCGCACGAATCCTGTTCGCGTCCAGTCTTAGGTCGAACGAACGGGCCTTTTCCGCCAGCTCTGTTACCAGGTCCAGTAATGCGTAGTCTTCGGCTCCAGCCGACTGTCCTTCCGAGCGATCCAATAGATCCCTCGCCAGAAGTGCTCGATCTGAGGATGACTTGGCGGCCGCAAGTTCGCGTTTGAACAATTCTCGCAACGACGCTTCAGCGGCATCGATGTCTGACTCTGCGGGAATGAGTGACTCCGCTTTAAGACCTGCCACGTTGACCACGATCAGCGTTTCACGCTGTTCATCGGCCGCCAATTCGAGGTTGGGCACTTGCGATTCCAGAATGAGCCGAATCTCATATCGACCTTTGGCATCCCTGGGCACGTCCCACGTCAAGAGGCCCCGGCGAGGCTCAATCATCACTCCCTCGGGCGCTCCGGGCTTGACGACCACGCGAAATGCACGGCCCAGTAATTTTGGGGCACGATCCATCAGCTGCATCTGAAACATTTGTCCGGCCATGGCAGACTGTTCCGGAAATGCAGGCAGAGTAAAAACAGGTCGAACCATCAGAACCAGGGAGCCCGTGGCGATATCCTTTTGAGATTCTCTGTCGAAAAGGTGAACACTCAGCAGCTTTCGCCCAAAATCGTCGGGCAGCGGCGTCCAGAGGAATTGCCCCGATAAAGGTTCGAGAGTCATTTCGGGAGTCTGGCCGGAACCAAGACGATACTCCAGCTTGGCACCCTCTGGCGGTTGCGGAGTTGCCTGAACTCGCAGCCGCAGTGGCTCCCCCGGGCGAATCATGACTGGCTCGCGTGCCGGAAACGAATACCGTGGCGCCCCGGCTTCGACAGTCGCTACCAGCGTGGTGCTGGCCACAACCAACGTCTCGCCTGAATTCGAGTAGAGGAATTCGATCGGGATTTCATATTCCGCTGCCGCCTGCTCCCTGGGCACAGCCCATTCCACAAGCCCCGACGTGGCGTTAATTCTGACTCCGACGGGAGTCCCTTTTCCTCCCTGAAAACGAAAAGCCTGACCTTTGGAATTTGCCGGCCGTTCGCCCTCAAATTCGGGCTGGTAAGTCAGTGATGTTCCCACCATGATTTTAACCGGTTTTGGGGCCATCAACTTTGCCACGGGCACGATAGGCTTCGAACTCCCGGAGTCTTTCGGTCGCTTCGGATCGACATTGTTTTCACTGCGGTTCACCATCAGAAACAAAGCAATCAGTGCGATGGCGGCAATCGCGGAAGCCATGGCGATGACACTTGTGGCACTGCGCGCCGTTTTCGTCGGACGTCGGTTGCCCGCGACACGGCGCTCCACCTGGGGAAGTACGGGCAGTGTCGGGCTCAAGGTCTGCCCTTGCTGGCCTGGATTCGTGGACAGCATTAAGTCGACGGCCGCACCGCTGTCCATTTCACGGAGAAACTGCTGGTACCCCGCGTCCTGTTGTTCACCATGATCGGCCACATCCGCCAACTCCAGAACAATCGCGTCGTCGTCCCCCGCTTCCCTTAAGGCATTTCGCAGGCCACTGGTCGTGAGCGAATTACTGAACGGCTCGAGCGCTGCCACGAGTTCCCGGGGCGATTGGTACCGACCTGCAGGATCCCGCAACGTCATTCGCCGAACAATGGCATCAACTGGCTCGGGGACGTCTGCTCGGACACTTCGTACCGAGGGAGCATCTTTCGAACATCGGGCCATCAGCACTTGCAGCGGATTGTCGCCGGGAAATGGAACTCGCCCCGTCAATAGTCGAAAAAGAGTGCATCCAAGACTGTAAATGTCACTCCGGATATCCACCGTCGCTGTGTCCCAGCCCTGCTCAGGCGACATATAGTCTGGAGTGCCCATCACCTGGCCGGCTCTAGTAACCGACGTGCGCTCGTCTCCATCGCTGCCAAGTCGGACAAGGCCCATATCCATGATCTTGACTGTGCCCTTGCCATCGGCGGACCAGTCAACGATGAGGTTGCCCGGTTTCAAGTCACGGTGCACCATTTTCTGTTCATGAGCATGCTGCAGTCCCAGAGCCGCCTGACGCACAATGTCACAAGCCATCGCAACAGGAATTAACGTCACGCGTGAAACGATGCGATCCACCTGATCGCCGTTGACGTATTCCATCACCATGAAGTCCACTTTGCCGACTCGACCAGCATCCAGAGTCCTGACAATATGCGTGTCATTCAGAAGCGATGAGGCACGAATCTCTCGCCGAAAGCGATTGACCAGCGTTTGATTACCGGTCAGCTTTCGCGACATGACCTTGATGGCAACAATGCCTCCTGAACTGGTATCCAACGCTTTGAAGACGTGCCCCATGCCCCCTCGGCCGACAGGGGCCAGCAATCGATATTTCTGAAGAATGAATCCCGTCTGCCCCTTCAGCAGCTGATTTGCCTGCCACTGAGTAACCAAATTGCCTCGCACAAACTCTTCGGCCAGTCGGGCGGATGTCACTCCGTCAGCATTTGAAGACGTTCCCGACGCTCGCAACGTCGTCATAATGTCCTGCGCAGCATCCAACTGCTGCGGTGTCAGGAGCCCGCTTTTCCTGAGTAGCGTCAGAAACTCGGTCGAATGAAGATCTGCCATACCAGCGTTGTAATCGCAGCGGCTCCGAAATTGAATGCATTTCGCTTCAGGATTTTCCACTCATGAGCCCAAGAACTGAACGGCCACTACGGAAGGTCCGTGTTACCCATCAAATATCGGTCGACCTCACGAGCCGCGCCACGCCCTTCGTTGATTGCCCAAACGACAAGGCTCTGTCCACGGCGGCAATCGCCCGCAACGAACACTTTTTCGTTTGTGGTTGTATACTTTTCATGCTCAGCATCAAGCCAGCTCATGCCGCCACGACCCTCTTTGATCCTGACTCCCAGTTGCTCGGCAACACTATGTTCCGGGCCGAGGAAGCCCAGGGCCAGAAAGACCAGATCAGCCGGATATTCCTTTTCCGTCCCCGGAATTGGTACGCATGGCGGACCACCCTCAGTCATGACCTGCCAGTCAACTTCGATCGTTCTTACGGCCTTCACATTACCGTGCCCATCGTCGACAAATTCTGACGTCTGAATGCAGAATGCTCGAGGATCATCGCCAAACTTTGCCGTCGCCTCTTCGTGACCGTAATCGATTCGAAAGACACGCGGCCACTGGGGCCACGGGTTATTCGAAGATCGCTGAAGAGGAGGCTTTTCCACGATCTCAAAATTCACGATTGACTTGCAACCGTGACGCATCGACGTGCCGAGGCAATCGTTGCCCGTATCTCCTCCGCCTATCACAACGACGTGCTTGCCTTTCGCGCTGATAAAGTTCCCGTCTGCAAGTTTGCTGTCCAGCAGACTGCGTGTGTTCGGACGCAGAAAATCCATGGCAAAATGGACGCCGTTTAAGTTGCGACCGGGAATAGTCA
>JANPHT010000698.1:0-2755 GCA_031424595.1 Planctomycetota bacterium | reverse complement strand
TGCCTTCATTTGCAGCCGAACAAATCGATCGATTTCATTGCGACTCCACATATCATTGGCATCGACGGGCGGGATGTGTTCTTTGAGAGGCTGCAGGGCCCACCAGGATCGATCTTCATCCGAAAAGCCTTTCTCCCCATTGCGAACCGCGACGGCTTGACCATCAGAGCCCGGCCAGGGAGCGCCGCGTTGAATCCATTCTTCAAAAACGGCGATCGCTGTTTCCGGCAGCTTTCCGCTGGGAGGCATCTCAAACGCCTCGTACTTTACCGATTGAAGTAACAGGCTTTCCTCGGGCTTCTCAGGCACGATGGCCGTGCCGGATTCGCCGCCAACGAGAGCCGCCTCACGAGAATCCAGACGAAGCTGACCCTTTTGTTTCGCGTCACCGTGACACTCGAAACAATGTTCGACAAGTAAAGGTCGGACTTTGGATTCGAAGAACGCTGCGTCCTCCGCTGACAACTCCTGCGATGCATTCGCCGTCGTGCCTGCTGGGGGTTCGTCACCCAGTGTCCTTGCCACCGGTGTCATTGCCAGAGGTCCGGGACTGATCCAAAGGATGCAGGTCACGACTGTTCGCATGGCATCCGACATCATCTGCCGGGGATGGGGCTTTGCAGCGAGTTTCATAGATCTTGCTCCAGTTTGAGCTGCTGCGTGGAACGATCATTGTTAATCCCGTGATTCTTTTGTGATCGCGATTTTTGGGTGGCGGAATTTGTCGGCATTCCAGAGCGCCACACACGCAGAAGCTCGTAGATCGCAGTCTACGGTTCTTCGGTGGATTGCCACAGCCAACTTCGCCGGAATCAGGCAGTCCTCGGAAAACTCATTTCGGAAACCCGGAGTGATGCATCGCGGCCAGTGGCAAAGTTGCAACGGCCACTGGGAGCAACAGGCACTGGGAGCAACAGCCACCGTGCCTGAACGTTGTACGCCCTGAAGGCGTACGCCCTGACATTCATACGCATTGACATTCACAGAATGATTCAGCTACGCATGTTTCGCCAGCAACTCTGCAATTTGAACCGCATTTGTTGCAGCACCTTTGCGGAGATTGTCGGAGACACACCAAAACGTGATTGCGTTAGGGTTTGACATGTCTTTCCGGATTCGCCCGATAAAGACATCGTCGTGGCCGTCGCAAGTGGATGGCATTGGGTATTTACCGTTTGCGGGGTCATCGACCACCGTTATCCCTGGGGTAGCCGCGAAAAGACGACGAGCCTCTTCGACAGACACGGGGCGTTCCGTTTCCACATTCACGGTTTCACTGTGGCAGTTAGAAACGGGAATGCGAATGCAGGTGGCGCATATCTGAATGGACTCGTCGCCAAGAATTTTGCGAGTCTCGTAAACCATTTTCAGTTCTTCGCTGGTGTACCCATTGTCTTTGAAGCCACCGATTTGCGGGATGGCGTTGAACGCAATTGGGTACTTAAAGACTTTGTACTGATAATCGGCCCCTTCGAGGAACGCTCGAGAGCCATCGATCAGATCGGCTGTTCCCTGCAAACCTGCTCCGCTGGTCGCCTGATAGGTGCTGACGATGACTCGCTTCACCTTTGCGGCATCATGAAGGGGCTTCAGGGCGAGCACCATTTGCGTCGTTGAGCAATTTGGACTGGCGATGATTCCTTTGGCGTTTAACGCCGCTTCAGGATTAATCTCCGGAACGACGAGCGCAACGTCCGGATCCATTCGCCAGAAACCGGATTCGTCAATCACTTTGCAGCCGGCTTTGACCGCCGACGGCAGGAACTCAGCAGCCGTCTCGTCGGGAGTGCTGGCGATCAGCAGATCGATCCCCTTGAAGCAGTCGTGCGTGAGTTCTTCAACCGTGATCTTTTGGCCGTTGAATTCCACCTGCTGCCCCGCGCTGCGGGCAGAAGCAAGGAAACGAAAGTTTTTCGCGGGGAATTTTCGTTCCTGCAGAAGCTGGAGAATAATTCGCCCTACGGCACCAGTCGCGCCAACGACGGCCACGGTGTTAAACACGGAACAACCCTTTCAATCAAGTCATGGTGGAGTGTCTGGAATGGAGCATCTTACGCTGAATTTCGCCGATCAACGTACATGGACTGGTCCTTTTGCGAGCGGGAAAATATCGTTCTCGGTGAGAATTTCCAATTCCGGTAGACAATCTGGCCGTTCTCCCGACTTTTGACAATGCCGTGAGCAATTCAGACGCCTCAGAATTTCATGCACTTTTTCGGGACTGCGTCGGTCGCCTGACGCTGGAACCTGAGCGCGCGCTCACAGAGATGTTTGACCTGACAGCTCAACGACTGGTTCGGTTTGCCGTCACAATTACGGGAAACCAGCCGGATGCTGAGGATGCCTTACAGGGAGCGTTTTCCCGTATCGCGTTTCGGCCCAGACTTCTGGCGAAGGCAGATGCTCCATGGCCGTATCTCATCCGTTCGGTGCGCAACGAGGCTCTCAGGATTATCCACAAACGCCGAAACAGTGGCTTTGAAGCTTCGGATCGAGGTTCCGGGGAAGACAGCGTGGAGGATCAGATCGTTCACGAGGAAACAGCGGATAGTGTTCGTCGAGTTTTACAGTCGCTTCCCAAATCTCAGTATGAAGTTGTCATTCTGAAGCACTGGGAAGATCTGACGTTTTCCGAAATCGCAGAAGCACTTGGCTTGTCGCAGAATACTGTGGCTAGTCGATATCGATATGCCATGGAGAAGCTTCAGAGAAGTCTGGAGTCTTTGGTGAAGTAGTTCTAAGTGTTTTTTAAACC
>JANPHT010000697.1:0-4435 GCA_031424595.1 Planctomycetota bacterium | reverse complement strand
AATTCGTGACCAGATTGCTCGGACGACGATTGAGGAATCTTTTGTCAATCACACGCTTTCGCGTCTGGAGGGCGTGTTTCACTTTCCGTTGCCTCAGGATGCATCGATCAGCGGTTTCGGCATGTGGATTGGCAACGATCTGATCGAAGCCGACGTCGTCGAAAAACAGCGAGCCCGCGAGATTTACGAAACGATCCTTCGTGAGAAGCGTGATCCGGGACTGCTCGAATGGAACGGCGGAAACATTTTTAAGGCTCGCGTGTTTCCGATTGAAGCGCAGTCCGAGAAGCGAATCAAGATCGTCTACACAGAAGTGCTGCCTCTCCGCAGCGGGCGATATCGATACACGTATGGCCTGCGAAGTGAGCTGTTGCGAACAAAGCCGCTTCGAGAATTGTCGCTGAATGTGACTGTGAATTCGGAACTGCCTCTGAAGGGCGTGACGTGTTCAACTCATGCGGCGCGAATTCAACAGGCGGCGCATTCCGGGTCCGTCGAATTCGCAGCTCAGGAGTATTCGCCCACCAGAGATTTCGAGGTCGTCTGCGAAGTGGACGGCAAGCAGTCGGATGTCGTTGTGATTCCTCATCAACGAGGCGACGACGGGTACTTCCTGATTCAGTTGACTCCGCCCGGTCCGGATGGAAACTGGCAGCGCGAGCTGCTGGCAGAAGGCGATCCCTTGACTTTGATCCTGCTGTGCGACACATCGATGTCGATGGATGAAGAAAAACGCAGGCAACAGGCGGAGTGCGTGTCGGCCGTACTTGCGACGCTCAGTCCGGCCGATCGATTCCAACTTGTCGCCAGCGATGTGACAACCGCATGGGCTTCCGATGCGCCGATGTCGGCGACTTCGGAGAACATTGCCACGGCGACGAAGTTTCTGAGCGAACGCATTTCACTGGGCTGGTCAGATCTGGATCGAGCGTTCTCGGATGTGATCCGAAGAGCTCCCGAGAAAAGTCATGTCGTCTATGTGGGCGACGGAATTTTGTCGGCGGGTGATACGGACCCAGCGGCGTTTGTGAAGCGACTGCAACAGTTGGCAAGCGGACAGCGTCAGCCTTCCGAGGACACACAGAAAGCACGACTCTCGTTACATAGCGTGACGGTTGGCAACACGAGCGATTCGGTGGTGATGAAAGGCATCGCGACCGCTGGAGGTGGATCGTCTCGTGCCGTTGGCGGCGAGCAAACGGCGTCGGTGGTGGCTCTGGAGCTGTTGAATGAGATTGCTCGCCCGGGGCTTCGCGATTTGAAAGTGGATTTCCGTGGTCTGAAAGTCGCGGCGGTTTATCCCGAGCATTTGCCCAACATTCCCGCGGGAACTCAGCAGATTCTTGTCGGTCGATATCTGCCGGAAGGCGACAATCAGCAGGGCGAGATCATTGTGACCGGAAAGCGAGGAACCGAAGACGTTCGCTTTGCGGCTCGCCTCAATCTGAAGAACGCGGAGGACGGCAACTCGTTCATTCCGCGACTGTGGGCCAGAGCTCATCTGGATCAACTGCTGGCTCAGGGAGGCAGCCCGACGGTTCAGGAAGACATTATTCGCCTTTCGGAGGAATTCCACATCATCACTCCGTACACGTCGCTGCTGGTACTGGAGACGGATGCCGATCGCGATCGGTTCGGTGTCAAGCGTCGATACGAAATGCGGGACGGTGAGCGATTCTTTACCGAAGGACGGACGAACGCCAGCTTTGAACTGGTTCAACAGCAAATGCAGCGTGCTGGAAACTGGCGGCTTGGATTGCGTCGGCGGGTGCTGAGCCGTCTTGCGTCCCTGGGACGCGACGAGGCATCATTGCGTAATCAACTTCAGGCTGTAGGTCAGCATTTGTCATACGATCGTGCTGCGGGGCGAAACACTCGGCTTCTGACCAGTCTCAGCGACTCGTCCTCAATGACTCAGCCCGGACGTAGTTGGATGTCAAAAGAGGAAGAGGGTGTGTTGCTGAACGAAGAACTAGCTGCGTCGTGGGATATAGATTTCGCGGAGGATAGTAATTCGTCGCGATTCAAGGATAGCAAGTCTGAAGGATTTCGTTCGAAGCAGGATGCAGGATTCGATGTTCCATCTGCTCGCGACGAGATCGCGTTACAGGTTTTTGCGAAAGAGGGACGAGGTGTCGACGACAACAGAAATGGTCCTGTGGACGAGATGAGCGACGCTTCGCATGCGGTCGAAAGCGAAGGTGATTTTGGGTTGTTCGTTACGGACAAGCAGACAAAAAGTCAAACAACCAGCGGGCTTGGCGGTGGTGACGGGCGCGGTGGACGGTCTGTTGATCGCCTCAGTCTTTTCGATGACGTTGGATATTTTAATCATCGAGGACTCGGCTATCAGCCGTCTCCTGATTACACGAGCTGGGCAAATACTCTTTTCCCAGGGCTGTCACCAGCGCCGCAGGACGCCATGGCAAAGTCGATCGAAGCGACAAGCTGGACCGCCGAAGCGATTGCCTTGTCAAAAAGTCTGCTGCGAAGCGAATCGCTGCAAGCAATGGACGGCGGCATCAATCTTCTTCGCGATATTGAGTCCTTCGATTTTCGCTGGGAACGCTCTTCGCGAAGAACCATCGAGCAGATGCTGTATTCGCCGACGGCCTGGGTGACGCGTGGACAAAATCCTGATGAGCAAACACTCGTCAACTTCTGCAATGCCACCGAACGCGGCGTTTACTCGCTCGCCTTTGGCCTGGGGCGAATCCGCAAGTCTGTCGCCACGGAACTCAAATCGCCATCGGCGGTTTTGGGACTGAACGACTCTTCGCTTTCACCAATTCATGAAGCGTACTCGGCCTGGACGGCCACGGTAGAAGCCGCCGGTGAGAACCAGGCACTCCTTGTCATCAGCCTTGCCGGCTCAACGACCGTCGTAAAGGTCACGATCGACATCACAAAGCACGTCATCATCCGCAGTGAAACTTTCCGTGAAGAAAAGAGCGAAGGATTTCTGTCCTTCGCCGATTTCGTCGAAGTCGCAGGATCGTGGTGGGCGACTCGCATTGACTCTCACGACGCCGACGGAAGGCTGACGTCGGAAACTCGACTGACACTCAGAGCCCTGACGAAAGACGAGACGACGCAGCAAACAACTGCGTTGCTTGCAGAACGAACGGCCGTCCAGTTTCTACAGCAGCCCGGCGTGAAATTGAAAGTGGCTCGTCAGAAAGTCGCGGATGGAGCGGCCGCCTTCGATGACGTCCTGACGATGATTCTGCATAACGTGCAGCTTCAGCAGTGGGACGAAACTTTGAAGCTGGTGGCTGTGATGGAAAAACTGGCTACCGACAAACCGGGAGTTCGCTGGATTCGAACGCTGCTGCTGGCCACCATGCGACGCAACGAGGACGCTCGACAGCGACTGATCGCGGAAGCTCAGCGGTTGCTTCCGATGGCTCAACAAGACGAAATCTTCCTTGCCGAATTTATCCTTGGTCAGCTCAACACGATCGCGGACATCAATGAATTCCGCGATGTTCATCAGCAGCTGAAGCCCGTCTACTCGCGTCCCTGGAGCGAGCGAGTTCCAGCCATCAGCGGTCGTCGCGCTGAGGGCGATCCGCTGGATGCGCGAATGTTGCAGCAAACGGCTGAGCGATTCCTGGGTAACTGGACCGAACGAGAAGCCTCGTGCCTGGAACGGCTTGGCAAGTTTGAAGAAGTGTTGAAAGCTCGCCGAGAGATCGCAGTCGCACAACCATGGAATCTGCATGCTCAACAGCTTTACGCCCAGCGACTTGCGGCAAGCGGACAGTTCGACGGGGCTCATGCCTGGATTCGCCAGGAACTCGCTCGTCCTCAACGCAGTCCCCAAGACGACGACACGCTACGACAGGAAGCAGTGGGGTTCTATCGCCAAACGGGGCGTTGGGCCGATCTGCTGAAATGGACGACCGAATGGATCGCTCGAAATCCGGACACACAGACGTATTACTCTGCCTACGCCAATCATCTTTCGGCCATGATCTGCAATGATCAGCTTGAGGCAGCGTATGTGCTGGCGGATCAGTGGTTGAAGGAAGGCCGAGTCGCAGGCCGCATGACGAAGGTGCAGCAAATGCGCTTTGATGCCGCGCTGAATTTTGCGAACGGACAGGTTCCGAATCTGAACTTTCAGCAAATCGACGAGCGTTGGTTTGAGCCCCTGGCCGAAACAGCTCGTTTCTTTGTGAAGCATCCGCATCATACGGAGATCGCAGGTCGCTGTGCGTCGAACCAACATTTCGTACAGAGCGAAACCATGGATCGACTTCGTGGCGAATGGCTGATGTTGCTTCGTGCGGAAGTGACGACGTTGACTCCGACACAGATTGATCTGCTGCTGGGCTACGTGATGAGCGGACGAACGCAGTGTTCGGAACCCATCGACGATCGCACGCAATTGGATGCATCCGAAGTCCCGGACTCGATCTGGGAACCGATC
>JANPHT010000696.1:0-8205 GCA_031424595.1 Planctomycetota bacterium | reverse complement strand
GCCGGTAAAACGGACTGCATCTCAGGCAGGATCGAAAGCCAGATTCAACGCTCAAGCAGCAACTTCACGACATCAGAAAAGCACGCAACAACTCAGATCTGCTCAGTCACCGCAACCAGCGGCCGCCCTCACACGTGCCATGCACATGGGCGTCTGAGACTTCAGTCCAATTCGCTGCAGACCAGATCGGTCTCCTGTGAGGGGCCGGCAGTGACAAGATCGCGTTGCGATCATCCGACACACTGCTTCAAGACCACCAGTTCACTCACGTCAGACAACAGGCCTGCAACTTCCGACAACTCAAAGTCGCCACAGGATGCGGCAATCCGCTACGAACCTGCGGCAGCAGTCAACTATACTTCCAAAACGAAACGACACAGATTTAAGATACCAACGATGCTTTTACCAAGCCGCATCAAGCGTCCACCAACACAACACCAAACGAATCTCATTCGACCGAAAAAGCCGATAAGCTGCTAAACAGAAAGGCGTCGCCGGGAATTTCCACAGCGACGCCCTGATGGTTACTTTCGAATTCCCAGTTTCCCGATAATCGCCACATACTTGTTCAGACTCTTTAACTTCAAATAGTCCAGCAACTGTCGTCGACGACTCACCTTGGCCAGCAAACCGCGACGGCCCGCATAATCTTTAGGATGAGTCTGCAGATGCTCGGTAATCGCCTGAATATCGGCTGTCAATACTGCAATTTGAACTTCGGGCGACCCCGTGTCCTCCGGCTTTGTACCAAACTCGGCGATAACCTTCGCCTTGTGATCCTGTGCAATTGACATACGTCTTAGTGCTTCCACAAATCCGTCACAGCGGGAACATCCTAGCAGAATCCTGCAAATGATGCCCTAAAGCGCTGCTTCAGGTGTCAAAGAAATCGGCCAGAGAAACGCTTCCCCGGTCCAAGCGCGGGATTCTACCTTATTTCCCGGCTGTTTCAATCCTGAAGCCGCGGATCGACATTTGGCGTCGCCCGCTTTCGCTGAGGTCGCAAAAACCGAGCAAGACAACACGGAAGGCAGCGGCACACGACAAATAAATTGCCGCTCTTCGCTAGTCTGCCGCAATAGACGTTTCCCTTTTATTGATATGACGATCCTGAACTGATCACACTTTCTCAAAAAGTACGTTTGATTTGTGTTCCCTTGGATGTCGCCATCTCAGCGGCACAAGAGACAGCCTGTGCGCAATATCCTCGCTGTTTTGTATGTCGCGGCATACGAATGGAACTCTCAAAAACGTACGCCAAAACACGATTTTAAAAATTGCAAAAATCGTTTATCTCAATCACCTGTATGGATCTTCGTCGCGTGGGATCACGACAGAGTGGCTACATCACATCGGCTCCGCTTGACGGGGAAAATCAGTCGGCTAAATTGACACGCAGTGGTGGTTTGTGGGGGAAAGTGGGAGGCCGTGTGAGCTTTTGTAGATTCCAGCCAACTGCTTGATCTGAGTGCAAAAAATGGCACTAACGGGAACCTATGAACGCACACTGGATGACAAGCTGCGGCTCGCCATTCCTCGACCATTGCGGGATGGTTTTCAGCAGGCTGATTCGGAGGAATTCTTCCTTGCACCGGGAAACGAAGGATGTCTTTCCATGTATTCGACGACTGGCTTCGAAGCCTTTGCGTCAAAGATGGCCAGCGTATCAACGGGACGAGTTCAGGTTCGAAATTTTCTCAGGTTGTACTACTCGCAGGCGGAACGCGTGCAGATAGATAAACAGTCGCGTATCAGGATACCTGACCGGCTGGCAAAAATGGCTCAGTTGAAACACAACGTGGTTTTGATAGGAGTGCATGATCACGTTGAGATTTGGGACAAGGATCGGTGGGATTCGTTCCTGTCCCAGAATGCGTCGCAGTTTGATGCATTGACCGCTGACGCTTTGGACCTTTCCCTTCCTCTGGGTTAGGTTACGGCAACAGGGGAGGTCATTAACTGCGACAAGCGGTTCACGGAAGAGTCGCTTAACAAAAACCTCGCCTTGGCGAGGATCGTGTACGACGCGGCATTAGGCCGCTGATGACACACTCGATCGGAAACTGCCGCACGCTTTACCGGGCTTAGCGGATTTCGACGATAGCATGGACGCGAATCGTCCCAGGACGGCCTGCAAAGGCCACAGCCGCCTGCTTCCGCAGACCGACATGGAAGTTGGAGGAAGCAGGCGGCTGCGTTCCCTGGGTTTCGCCTCGATCATCGGTCCGACGCGGACAGGGCCTCGATCACCGTGCGAATATCGCGACCACCGTGCGAATATCGCGATCACAAGAGTGACGATTTGAACGTGCGACATCCTATCCGCGAAGGCGACGGGTCGCTGCGTTGGCAGCCACTGTTTCTCCGAAAACACCGGGTGCCGAAGAGACTTTACTTTCCGCGGGATCTCAGGAGGGTTGGTTCGAGCCACAATCCCCAGTCGGCAGTTGCACCGTCAGTAGTCGTGTGTGTCCGCAGTTCCAGATGTTGAATTCTGTCGAGCGCCACGTCGAAGGTGACTAAGGTTCCGGACTCCACGACTGTAGATTTCCATAGCGATTTTCCATCACCTTGGATCTCAAATTCAACACTTCCATCATGTCCCGCAGCCAGCCCCGCGCTGCCGGAGATGGACTTCCATCTTCCGCCAACTTCATAAACATGCTCTGCCGGGGCGTGAGCGTAGATGCCTGTCTCAAATAATTGGCCAGCGGACTCCAACAGCATCAGATCCTCGGGAACTCTATTAAAGGACGGCCGTCCCCACCCCACTTTGCTTGAAGTCGGTTTGAACGCGGTCAGCGCGACAGCGTTTTCTGCGCCGCGGTAATCTGCCGGGACAATTGTGGCGACTGTTGGGTCAACTAACTGAGATGCGATCGTCCTGGCCTTTTTCTGGCGGACGGCCAAGCTCAACTTCTGCGCCAAGTCTCGGTCCCCCCCGGCAAGTGCATCAAGGATCGGTCGCAATTCCTGGCGAACCTGAATCGCAGTCAGGTCAGGGGTTCCGTCAGCCGAAATGGAGTAAGAGTAGCGAAATGGTGTATTCGACATTTCGCCAGCCGCTGAACCGTTCGCGTGAAGCGGAAACAGCCGCAGTTCGCCTCGTTTTCCTTGCTGAAATGCATCAGAACTCAGCAAGAAACTGCCGTTCTCGGTTGGAATCGCGGTCGCCGTGGTGGCGTCGTAATCGCTGCCTCCCTCGGGGTCGAAATAGGCAACGACCGCATAAACGGGAGGATCGCCTTTGACAACGCCGGAGACTTGAATTGACTTTCCACGGGCTTCAATCTGCAGTTCGTTCACTGCCACAGTCGGCTTCTGCATCATGCCTTTTATAGATCCGGAAAACTGGGGATGTGACGCCAGCCTTAAAGCATGAGCGAGTGTCAGGAAGCTTCCTTTGCCTTCATTGCGAAGCTCGTCACCGTACGTTCGATTTCCCGACCCCATCAAGGCTTCCCCTTTTTCAGATTCATCCGGACGAGCCGTGCAGTGTGGCAGGCCCAGAGCGTGTCCGAGTTCGTGGGCCATCCCACCAATGAAGATGGAATTGTGTTTTCCGAGTGAAATCCGGCCGTACTGGCCATCTTCGATTATTGGAGCTTTCCGGGAAAGATTGAGAGTGTCCAGTTCCGGCGAATCGAGTTGCCAGGCGGTGCCACTGCGAAAAGATCCTCCCGCGTAGTACGGAGAATTGTGTGTGAATCGGAATTGCTTCGGATCCCAATCAGCAAGATTACAGAGTATGAAGATCGTTTCCACGTCGGCATCAACTCCCGCCTGTTCCAACACGGGAAGACATTCCTGGCGAATCTCTGACCCGGATTCTGTAGCATAATGTTTGGTCGGGTGCGTGCCGCGAGCCTTGTGCAGCAACACTCTGTCGCCGTCGTACTTCAGTCGAATCGTCCGATTTGGCATGCCATAAACTTCCATTTCGCGTTCATAAAATGCCTGGATATGCACCATGATTCGAGTGAGCCGGATTTCGTAGTCTGCCGGGAAGTCGCGATCCGACGGAGTCCAGCAAACAAGATGCAGGAATCGCTCTCCGGCTTCCGGCTGGGCGGCATGCCACCGATCAAGAATACTGATCGCCGATTTGACTTGTTCCCGTTCACGGGCGAGATCGGAAGCAGAAGCCATCGAGGATGTCAGCAAGTGCAAGGACAGTAAATAAATGATAAGTCTCATCGGAGTTTTGTTTTGCGTGAGAGGTCTGGATCGGTTACGTCAGCAACGAATGGCAAGTGAATGATTCAGAACGGTCTTTGCGAGACTGAACCATTGCCATCGTGGCAGGTCAATATCGCAAATCGACGTTGTGGTGGGACTCTGTTCTTTGTACAGCACACCAGGCAATTCGTCGTCAGGGCAGCACAGGAAGAGGAGATGCGGCCTCGGAAACGTCCGATGAATAGTCATACCCAAGGCAGGCCGCCACCGTTGCGGCAATTTGTGATTGAGTCACGCTTGAGCCCCGAACGATCCGATGCGGACAATCGGGCCCCAGAACGGCCATCCAGATGTACTCACAGTTTTCGATTTTTTCGCCATGATTTTTCCAGTCCACCCGATTATCGCCTCTCCCATGGTCGGTGGTCAAAATCAGCGTTGTCGAATCGCGGTACTCAGGCATGGACTGCATCAGGAGCCACAATCGCCGAATGTAATCATCCGTTCGGAATGCGGCATCCAGATAGAGGTCGTATCGGCCAGCATGCGCCCAATCATCGGTCTCGCCCATAGACACGTACAGCAAACGCGGCTTTTTCGCCTTCAAGTATTCCTCAGCACCGCGAAATGTCACGTAGTCGTATCGCACTTCCGGAAAGTATCGAGGGAACTCAGTGGAGACCTCATCCAACTGTCGCAGCACCTTTTCGGCATCCAGTCCGGTCAGATTCAAAGAGAGATCGGTCGAAAATGGCTCCCAGCCAGAATTTACCGGTATGCCACTTCGCGTTTCATTGATGATGAATGGAAAGACATCCCAACTGCAGAACGCAGCCACTGAATCCTCGAAACCGGGCTTCTGTTTCATCCATTCCAGCACAGTCACATTGGAATTGTTTTTCTTAGCATTGGAATCAATCCTGGGATCGGCATAGCCGCACAGGATTTCACTGTAGCCCGGATAAGAAAAATTCAGCCCATTCGTGACAACGGCCTTCGAATCCTGTTCAGGATCTCCGAACACAGTTCCCTGTTTTGCCACCGTGTCCCAAAAGAATGGCATCAATGTTTGACGGCTCTCCGAAGCCGATTCCCGCTGGAATCGCTGTTTTAATGCCGGCACGTCCTTCACACCGCCTGCTTCTTTCTCCATCAACGTTGCCTCAGCGCCCGCAAACACCTCCTGCCAGCGAAGTCCGTCCACTGTAATCAGAATGACATTGCGAGTCTGCAGTCTTGAGGAATCAGCATCCTCCGAAGATTGCCCCGACGCTGCATCCGAACTCAATATCAAGATGATGAATCCGATTGTTCTGATTGCCAGGGATTGCTGAACGCAAAACAACGGCAGCCGACTAAGAAAGCGACGATCGATTGTACCCATTGATGAGCCACCCGAAATGCAGATTCAAAAATCAGGAGAGCAGGTCAGAACATGCGGCACTCGCATTTGCGAGTTCTGAACTAATCAAAAACGATCGTCGCTTGCTTCCTCCATGCAAACAAACATCGGTGCGATCACGCACGACGCCAAGGGTGGCATCATGTCAGCGGTCCCTTCGGGCCACAAGCGTTCGGCAATTTCACGTCTTGTCCGACATGGCGTCGCGTTCGCACATATTTCGATGTTCCGGCCATTTCTGCCGGTTTTCAGCTTGTCCAGTTCAGTGGCAAACACCGCCAGCAGGCAAACTGGTCTTTCCGAAAAACGGAGTCGCGCGTAATATGCGAGTCTCTCCACCGGTCACTTCTGCGCCATGAGGTTCCCCTCTGCGTGATTTGGCTCCTGTCTACATCTTGAATGTGCCGTTCGACTCTCACCGGTACATTTTTACTCAAGTTTCTTCCTTTCAAATTCCTCTTTCAATCTCACACGATTCCCATCTTCATGACCAATGCCGATCATCGCGCGGTCCATATTCCGGTGATGCCTCGGGAGGTACTGCAATGGCTGCAACTCACTCCAGGCCTGACAGTTCTGGACGGCACGGTCGGAGCGGCAGGCCATAGTTCACTCATTTTGAAATCCCTTGGCGACACAGGGCAGCTGATCGGTCTTGATCGAGACCCCATGATGCTTTCCCTGGCGTCGCAGAAATTAGAACAATCGCACTCTCAGAACTTTCACCTGATTCGTTCCAGCTATGCGGATGCCCGCTCTGTACTTCAGGAGCTGAACATTGAAGGTGTGGACCGAGTGCTGCTGGATCTGGGTCTTTCCTCAGATCAATTGTCGGACCGGCAACGAGGCTTCGGCTTCGATGCGGGTGGGCCTCTCGACATGCGCTTTCATCCGCATGAAGGGAAGCCGGCTGCCGAGCTTTTGAGAACACTTGAAGAACAACAACTGGAGGAAATCTTTCGAGTCCACGGCGAAGAGCCCGCAGCCTCAAGGATTGCCTCTGCAATTGTGAAGCGTCGTCGTCTGGGTAATCCGGTTTCGACGGCCGAGGATCTTGAATCCTGCGTTTGTGAAGCGGTCGGAGCCGCTCGCAACGCTGGAGGTCGTAATTCGGCGACAAAAGTGTTTCAGGCACTGCGTATCGCCACCAACAATGAGCTTCAGCATGTGGAACGCATGTTGACGGAGGTTCTTCCGGCGATTCTCAAGCCGGATGCAATCACCGTGATTCTGACTTTTCATTCACTCGAAGATCGTCTCGTAAAGAACGCGTTCAAAGGACACCAGGGATGGCAGGTTCTGACAAAAACGCCGCTCGAAGCAGCACCAGCAGAAGTGCGACTGAACCCTCGCAGCCGATCAGCGAAGCTGAGAGCAGCGAAGTGGCAGGGCAATTGTTGAGCAAGCTCAAGAGTGCCTCCACTGTGGCATCGACTCTCAGCCACGAAGCGAAGCTGGGAATGATGGTCATCACCATTCTCTTCTTTGCGTTCTGCTTTCTTGTTTACCACAAAATGGATCTCCATCAGCGCAGACTGACTCAGGTGTCAATTCAGCCAACGTCAGAAGGCTCCGAAAATGCTCAGTCGCTCGATACGACTCCGCAACCGGGAAGCGACGGTGATCAGATCGCAGCGACCGATCCTCTGATGACCGATCCTCAGATGACGGCGACGGAGCCTGAGTCGAGTGATCTCAGTGGAGATTTGAATTTCTCGGAGCCGGCAGAACTATCGATGAACTCTGCCGAGCCGCACGCTTCCATTCCCGCGTTTGAAGGTCTGAATCACTTCACTGCCGAGCCCACTGCCAATGAACTTGCCGGTGTCCAGTCTTCCACGGAGATGCACGCGGCAGTCAGCACGGAAGCTGAGCAACCTGTCCCGATGCCGCTTGACGCGTTATCAGTAACTGCTGATGTCGCTTCGGGAAATGCCGACATTGAATTTGTTGAGCCTCTCGTATCGGACTCAGCCGATGGTTTTGCGTTCAATGATTCGTCCAACGAGCGGATTACAGAAAGCGACTCATCGCTGGCAGCAGCCGATGAGCCTGTGCTGATTGCCATGGCGGATCCTCAGGGAGATAACGCATTCTCGGGAGGTTTCTCTGCAGAGGATTCAAACTCCGGCATAACAGCAGGTCGTGCTCCGATGGATGAATCGAACGAATCTGTTCCCGTTTTTGCAAACGACAACAGCGCACAGGACGAGGCTGAGCCACGAACCACAGCGGCACTGCAAAGCACGCAGTTTGGTTCAGGCGGATTTGATGCGGTGACTCAGCCCGCGGGACGTACTAACAAGCATTCCGTCCGTACAGCAGCCGGCTCAGGCGCTGACGGCAAGTTCAGTCTGGCAGCCTTCAATTACCAAAATAACGCTGTGGAACCAGCACCGGACGATGGAACGACTTTCGATTCTGTCGTGGTTCTGGACGGCGACAACTATTCGAAGATCTCAAAAAGGATTTACGGCACTTCACGATATTTTTCTGCGCTGGCAGTCTTCAATCAGCATCGCATTGCAGAACCAAAGCATATGCGGCCTGGAATGGTCATCCTGACTCCAACAAAAGAAGTCCTTGAAGAACGCTACCCTCAACTATTTCTCGAATCGCAACGC
>JANPHT010000695.1:0-4127 GCA_031424595.1 Planctomycetota bacterium | reverse complement strand
CACCGACCAGAGCGTGATCGTGATGGGGGCCACAAATCGGCCGGAAACGCTTGATCCGGCTCTGATGCGCCCAGGTCGGTTCGATCGACATGTTCTTGTCGATCGGCCTGATATCAAAGGCCGCGAGGCGATTTTGAACGTCCATTCAAAGCGAATCAAAATGTCGGATGACGTTGATCTGAGGCGGTTGGCGAAATTGACGCCAGGATTTGTGGGAGCAGATCTCGCAAATCTTGTGAATGAAGCCGCTTTGCTGTCAGCCCGCCGCGAAGACAAAAAAGTGACAATGAAGTCATTCGAAGCGGGTATCGAGAGAGTGATTGCAGGGTTGGAAAAAACGTCTCGAATAATCGTCGAGGACGTAAAGCGACGAGTCGCCTGTCATGAATCGGGCCATGCGCTCGTTGCGGCCAGCCTGCCCCACACGGATCCAGTGCATAAGATTTCGATTATCCCTCGAGGCATGGGGGCATTGGGGTATATGTTGCAGTTACCGGAAGATGATCGCGAATTGCTGACACAGTCAGAATTGCAAAGTCGAATTGCGGTGCTTCTTGGAGGAATCTCCGCCGAGCAACTGATCTACAATGAAACATCAACAGGCGCTCAAAACGATCTTCAGCGTGCGACGGATCTCGCGCGGCGCATGGTCACCGAGTTTGGCATGAGCCCTCGGCTGGGACGAATGTACTACAGTGAAGCCCAGAGGTCTCCATTTCTGGCCGGTTCCGGGGCAATTGTGTCTGAGTCCATTCATTCCGAAGCAACGCTGCGAGAAATCGACATTGAAGTCAAACGACTGGTCGATGAGGCCTATCGAACAGCTCTGGACACATTGACATCACAGCGTGAAACCCTGGAAAAAATCACAGCAGACCTGATTGAAATGGAAACCATGTCTGCTGAGCATATGCATAAGGTCATTGACGCGAATCGCAAGGGCCCAAAACTAATGGCGATCGCGGGATCGATGACCGACACTCCAACGGTTGACAGCAGATCAGAAGATGGTTCGGCTGAGGCCGATGGACTTCCAGCGGTTCGCGAGGCCGCGGAGGGTTAATCTCGTGCGAAACTCCGAAACGACAAGCACCGAGTTCAACTTAATGGCGTGGTGACCGCCGCCAATAAAAACAGGCCAGCCTTTCAAGGCTGGCCTGTTTCGTTGAAGGGTGGCTAACCGGGCTCGAACCGGCGGCCTCCAGAACCACAATCTGGCGCTCTAACCAACTGAGCTATAACCACCACGTCGCGAAGAATCCTAACCATGACTCGGTGATGGATCAAGTTTCCACGCTCGATTTGAGACACGTTTCGGAGTGATCTGGTTCGTCTGTGTGTCAAATCCGTTTCGCTTTCTTCGTTTGCTCAAATTGTCCGCAAATGCGGCGACTCATTCAAAAAGGACTGACACTTCCCCTCTCAGATTCGGGACTTGGTGCTTCTTGATCGTCATCGGGAAACGGTAGTGATTGTGCAGTTTAAGGTGACTGCGAGGGTGCCCGAATCGCCCCTGGCTGTTTGATTTGTGGCAAGTTCTGCTGAAAAGCCCCGATAAGCACGGAGAGAGCCTCTGCGTGTTTGCGCACGGGGTCCGTCACTTAATGGGGTCAGGCAATGCTTGTCATTATCGGAATCATTATCGTCATTGGCTCAGTACTGACGGGGTTCTCCATGGCCGGTGGCCACATGCACTCGCTCGTTCACCCGTCTGAAATTGTCACGATTGGCGGAGCGGCCCTTGGTGCCATGGTTTGCAGCTCCCCTCTGAAAGTGATCAAGGACCTGATCCACGGGCTGATCGCCACGCTGAAAGGCGGGAACGTCGGGAAAGCCACTTATAACCAGGTATTCCAGTTGCTCTACGAATTATTCCGAGTCGCTCGCCGCGACGGCATGCTGGCATGGGAATCGATTCTTGCCGAAGGTCATAACAACGCAACGTTTAAGAAGTATCCGAAAGTTGCCAACGACCATCATCTTATGGAATTCATGACGGGCGCTCTGCAGGGAGCCATGGAAGGCAATGATGCAGCCAATTTGCAGACGTTACTGGATACTGAGATCCATGTATTTGAAGAAGAACACCATGCTGCCGTGATGGCGATGACTCGCACAGCCGACGGCTTGCCTGGTTTCGGAATTGTAGCGGCGGTACTCGGGATCGTGGTCACCATGGGTGCCATCGGCGGTCCGGTAGAAGAGATCGGTCACAAAGTGGGTGCGGCACTCGTCGGTACGTTCCTTGGCATTTTGATGTCGTACGGCATGGTTGGTCCCATGGCAGGCGCGATGGACGCCCTCGGACATGAAGAAGTGGCACTACGACGCACAATCGTGGCTGCGATTGTGGGATTTGCCGGAGGCGGTTCTCCGCGAGCCGTGATGGATAATATTCGACGAGGATGCGGGACAGGGGTTCGACCGAATGCCAAAGAACTGGACGAAATGCTGAAGGCTGTGGATGCGGCAAAATAGCTGCCCGCGGATGATGACAGTCTGTTGTTGAAGAGTGTCAAACCGAACACTGATGGAGATGTCACATGGCCGGCGGTGGTGGTGGTGCCTGGAAAGTGGCCTATGCAGACTTTGTAACAGCCATGATGGCGTTCTTCATGGTGATGTGGCTGGTTTCGCAGGATCAGAAGGTCAAGGAATCGGTCGCAAAGTATTTCGTTGATCCAGTCGGCTTCAGTCTTTCCGGATCGTCAGATCGCCCCAAAGACGCGGCCGGACTGTTTGAGCAGGAATATGACGGTGCCGTACCTGGCGGAAAAAACCGCACCTCAGGACGCGGTCGGGGTAATATGAGAAGCCGTGAGAATCAGGACAATGAAACCACGATGGTCGCCGATTCGATCATGGAGCAATCAGGTAACTCCGAACGCTGGCAGGGGGAAGCTCAAAAGCAATTAGCCGCTGCAAAGAATTCGCCCGGCGTACAGGCCGGGACGATCACAGAAACAGAAGCCGCCAAGGTCCTGCTGGCCCGCAAAATGCGTCAACAATTCACTTCGGAAGCGATGAAGTCCACGGAGGGCGTCTATCAGGATCTGGTCTCTGCATCGCTCAATCGAGTCGACTTTGAAGAACTGGCTGAAGAAGTGATTCGCGCGAGTCAGGAAAAGAACTGACTGCCATTCTGCGTTGAGTGCGACTGGTCACTTCTGGAAGAAAAAAAGTCGTCGAATCGCCTGCAGCAGTCCTTCCGGCGTGCCCTCTTTCGCTTCATCCTTCAATGCTTCAAGCGGCGGATGCAGCAGCTTGTTCACGATTCGCTGAATCGTGGCTTCAATCGCCTGCCGCTGGGGATCATCCAGGGTGGGAAGCTTGCGATACAGGCGATCCAGTTCCGTACGGCTGATGTCGGTCCAGTGTTCGCGAAGTCGATGAATCACCGGCCCCGTGGCCCGGTGATAGATCTCCTGCATGAACGTCCGTGTTTGGGAGACAATAATCGCCTTCGCCTTTTGGACCTCCGCTTCTCTGGCCGCTCGATTCTTGTTACAGGTTTCCTCGAGCGCGTCGATGTCATAAAGGAAGACATTGTCGTCGACTTCGCCTGCAGAGGGATCAAAGTCACGAGGCGCCGCGAGGTCCAGAATAAACACGGGATGCCGTTGCGACTTCGCCCGCGCGGCTGCAAACCGAGCCTTCGTAATCAGTGTCTGTGAAGCGCCTGTGGTGCTGACAATAACATCTGCGCGGGCCAGCCAGTGATCCAGGGTGGAGAAATCAACGGCCTCGCCATGGAACTGAATTGCAAGGCGATCCGCTCTCTCGCGACTGCGATTTGCGACAATGATGCGACGAACGCCTTCTGATTGGAGATACGTCAGAGTTTCCTCGGCCATTTCTCCGGCGCCGATCACCAGCACTGTTTTGTTATCAAAGCGGCTGAAGATGCTCTTTCCAAAATCACCGACGGCCACGCTGGCGATCGAAACACGGCCGTCCGCGAGGCCCGTTTCCGTACGCACTTGTGCCGAAACTCTTAAAGCGTGCTGAAAAAGCACGTTGGTCAGCGGGCCGCAGGCTTCATTCTCCTGTGCGACTCGATAAGCCTCTTTGACCTGATTCACGATTTGTGGTTCGCCAAGGACCATACTGTCGATGCTGCAGGCGAC
>JANPHT010000694.1:0-13934 GCA_031424595.1 Planctomycetota bacterium | reverse complement strand
CCCATGCTGGAATACAACTCGTCAAGGTTGAGTTCCAGCATGACGAGATCCAGCAAGTTGCAGGAGAGTGAATCTTCCCTGGCAATCGTCGGCTGCGACTGCTTAGGCGTGCCGGTTCGCATGGTTCGGTCGGATGCAAAGACTCGATCCAGAACGGATTCCAGATCCGTCGGCGAGTATCGATCGATACGTTCGACTCTGATCGATTCCGTTTCCGTTAACAGTGGCTGAGCAATTGACGTCAGGTTCTCTGACGTTTTACTCACCTTCACAGGTGCCGTCGCTGGGCTCACGCCAGACAACGTGACGAGTTCCTCGCCTGAACTCATACTGACAGCATCGCCCACCGATCCGGCACCGGTTGGATTCGTGACGGTGAACATGGAACAGTTCGTCTGCAACTGAGCCCAGGTCAACGGAGAAGGATGAGACACGCCCCAGGGATTGTGGAGCTGAAACGTATCGGTTGTTGCATTATGAGCCACGACAATATACGCGTGAGAGCCAACCAGTCCTCCGGCGGTGGCATTGCCATACGTTCCCAACGTAACAGCCTGGCTTGTGTTCAGTGAATTAATCAGCGTTTGTTTATCATTCGACGTAAATCCAAAATTCGATGAACTGAAGCCCAGGACTTGAGCGTTAACATAGGACATCCAGCCGCCTTCAATGGCCGCATAACGGTTGGTACCATCGCGACCTTCTTTGCCAGTTTCGTTCCATTGAGCGTAGGCTTTCTCGGCCATTGCAATCCAAAGCGTCGTGTCCGTGCTGGAGATGCTTCGTCCGTAGCTAGAGTACCCCAGGACGCCGCTTGAGTAGGCTGGCAATCGCCTGTTGACGGTCACATAGTCGGCCACTCCTGCGCCATAGAAGCGAACGGTGTACGTCCCGTCGCCATTGTCCACAAACATATTCCTGATCGTGTCGGCGTTTTCATCTGCAATGGCAGAGACCGCAGCGATGAAGTAGCAATCCCCTAACATCCCCTGCTTTGCGTCGGCTCGCGAAGGTGCACCGTTGAAGAGATTACCGACGGATGTCTGATAAGAAAGTCCTGAGGCCGAAATCTGAGGTTCGTCGCTGCCGAGAAACCACTTGTCAACCAGATTATTCAGGAGAGTCGCCGAACTTCCCGGAGCAAGATTTCCTGCCGTCTGTCCACGATACATTCTGTTGGCAGGATTCGAAGTCACGAGATTCTTCGTGAGCGTCTGCACATATCCCGGCATATCATAGGGGCTATCCATCGACGCCAGAAACTGGAAATCGGTAAGCTCTGCAGATTCCAGAACTCCGTCATTCCCTGCGCTCCGGAGGACCTGCATTATTTCGCTCCGATCCAGCTGTGCATCAACATAGAATGTATTGACCAACGTTGATAACGCCGGATCTGTCAGGCCCGTGGCGGGTGTTGGAGCACTGATCTGGATTTCAACGGATGCTGACACGTCGCCAAGGATAGCGGTGACTGAAAATGTTCCCCCCTGAGTACCTGCTGTAAAGACTCCCCGGCTGCTGATGGTTCCCCCACTGGCTGACCACGTCACTGTGGGCTGTACCGTCATGACCTGCTCAAACTGATCAAACACCTGAGCCTGAAACTGCTGACTGGCTCGATAAACGACGGACGACGTGCCCGGAGTGACCTGCAGACTGCTCGCCGCAGAAACGACGCTGAATGACACATTCTGATAAGCGTTTCCTGACTGGACGCGAAAAGAATAGGAGCCTGTTTTATTGAACGCAAAGGTGACGTTATTTCCCTCAGTCGTTGTCGATGTCGTGGCTCCTGAAGGCGTCGTCATGGATGAGACTTCGCCGATCTCGGGGTCGTTCAGCGTCTGTCCAAACTGATCAATACCCCGGAAAGTCACCATTTGACTGGCCCTCCCGACGACAACGGCAGCATTTGTCACCGTTCGATTGTCCGGAAGAATTCCGCTGAGACTCTTCAGAGTTGGCGAAACAGTGATTGGAATCGAATGACTCGCGTTTCCGGATTGAGCGATCAACGTATAGCTGCCACGTCGAGTAAAAGTAATCGTGGCGATTTCGCCGGACAGTCGTACTGATGCAGAGCCGCCTGCTGGAACGACGGGAGTAGTCCAGCGTACCGAACCCAGTGACGCCATCGCATTTCCGAATTGATCGACGCCCCGAATCCTCACCTGCTGCGTGATCGAATCGACGGCAAGCGGCTGATCCGAATTGATCAGGGTGCCTTCGGGCGTTGTCAGACTCAGGGACGAAAGCGATGGAATGACATTCAGTGAAACATTTCCAGTTGTTGTGCCGGACGTCGCTCGCAGGACATAAGTTCCTGCCCGATCGAATGCGGCAACGACACTGTTTCCATCCGGAGTTAACGTCGCAGTTCCGCCAGTGGGGCCGCTTGTCGATAACCATTCGATGACTGGCTGTTCTGCAAGCACTGCGCCATACTGATCAAGACCCAACACGTTCAGACGCTGGCTGGATCCGGAGACAGCGACGGGGGCCCTGGAACTGACTTCTCGGTTCTCAGGCGTTCGAATAATCAGACTGGTCACCGCCGGAACGACCGCCACGGTGACGTTGACCGACACCGCGCCGCCCGACCCGACGCCGACCGTGCCACGCAAACCGTAGTCGCCAAGCCGACTAAAGGATGCTTTCAAGACGTTGTCCCTGACTGTCGTGGACAACCTCCCTCCGGATGGCGCCGATAACACTGTCCATTTCACGCTTCGAAACGCGGTGATACTATTCCCAAACTGATCGATCCCTGCAAGACGCCAGTATTGGCTGGCCGCTGAAATAGAAATCGGAGCCGTGGAACTGACCGGCGTTCCATCGAGTCCCGTGAGATTCAAAGAAACCAGTGATGAACTTACTGTGATCGAAACATCAGTCGTAAGAACTCCATTCGTCGCGCGGAGTACGTACACGCCTGAGCGACTGAACTCCGCCAGCACGCTGTCACGGTCTGGTGTCAGGTCTGGATCGCTGTCATCCGGAGCACTGACCGTTTGCCAGGTGAATTCAGGCTGCTCAGCCAACGGCAATCCGAATTGATCAAGAGCGATCGGCGTAAGCTGTTGACTTGCTGCTGTTGTTGTCAGTCCGGTCCGTGGAACTTCGCGACCATCAGGTGTCCGAACTTTCAGCGAGGTCAGTGTGGGAAGGACGTTCGCGGTCAGACTCAGCGTTGCCGAACCGCTTTGGGCTGATACTGTGTAGGCACCAGTTCGATTAAAAGTAAGCCGTATGACACCGGCGGAAAAGGATCGGTTAACGGTGCCTCCCGTGGGTGCGCTGGTCGTCGTCCATTTGATGCTGGGATTTGAAGTGATCACGTTGCCGAATTGATCAACGCCACGCACTTTCCATTGCTGGCTGACTGTCGAGACGGTTACCGTGGCATTGGTATCGACCGGCTGGCCGTCGAGCGTTGTCAGACTGAATGAATTCATTGTCTGCAGCACGGACAGAGACACATCGCTGCTCACGGCGTCTGAGCTTGCTCGCAGCAGATAACTTCCCGCACGACTGACAGAAACCACAGCCTGATTGCCATCTTCGCTCAGTGTGCCACTGTCTTCAGCGGGTTGGGTCACAATCTGCCACGTCACAACGGGCTGTTCGGCCAGCACCGCTTTGAATTGATCAAGGCCAACCGCATTGAGCTGTTGTGTGGCACCAGTGACTGAAAGTGCCGTTCTTGAAGTCAGCTCACGATTCTCCGGAGTTCGCAGGCTGAGACTTGTCAGAGTCGGCACAACGTTGACCGGCATGCTGAACGACGCAGTTCCACTCTGCGCTCGCACAACGTACGAACCGGCGCGAGAGAATGACACTTTGACGACCCCGCTCGCGAGAGACGCAGTGAGCCGTCCGCCTGAAGGAGCTGTTGTGGCACTCCATGCGATACTGGGAAGAGATGTCATCGAATTGCCAAATTGGTCGACAGCACGAACGCTCCATCTTTGACTGGCGGCTGTGACAGTTGAGGGCTCCATGGTGCTGACTTCCGTCCCGTCGATGTCTGTCAGCGTCAGTGACGAAACCACGGGGCTTACATTCACGATCGTATTGAAACTGTTGAATGCAGTGACTGCCCTGACTCCATAAAGTCCGGCTCGACTTGCCTGAAACCTGACGCTGTTGCCATCCGGAATGAGCGTAGCGCTTCCGTTAACAGGAGTGGTTGTGAAGGCCCATGAAATCGACGGCTGCACGGCCATCGGCAATCCGAACTGATCGAGGGCGCTGGCGGAAATTCTCTGAGTCCCGTCCTCCGCTGGGACGATGCCTCCCTGGGAGAGGTTTCGTCCAGCTTCCTCTTTCATCCCCAGTCCCGTGAGTGTCTGCAAAACGGAGAATGTAGTCGTCGCAGTGGACCTGGCACCCGTTTTGTCACTGACAGTGAGCGAGACAGAGTATGTCCCTGATTTATTGAATGTCAACGTGTTGCTTCGGGCGGAATGACTTCCATTTTTTGCGAAGGATACCGAACCCCCTGTCGGTGCCTGTGTCACGTGCCACTCGTACTTCTGTGTCAAGTCGGTCGGGGCACTATTGACGACGTTCAGGACAGCCGAGCGACCTCGAACTTCCAGAGCGTTTGCGTCACTGACAGAGTTCCCGACCACAGCCGACTTCAAAGGCGCGGGATTAAGAATGAGGCCATGACTGGAATTCAGCAGTCGCGACTCAAGATTCTCGACAATGCAAACCCCGCTGAACTGCGCACCCAATTTCCTGCGTTCGTGATTGCTGAAGGGAAGAGGCATTGCCTTGAGACTCCTGATCGAGAGTAGACAGCATCTCGTGAGCTGTTCAATTCACCGGGGCGGTGCGGAACAGGTCTCAGGATGTCGTCCGAGTTTGCATGACCATTCGGGCAGCGTTGGGGATCAGCTTGCCACGCAAAACGCTAGGTCAGAAACGTGAGCATGCAAACAGACGGTGAGATTTCTGAAAGCGTTCAAGCAAAGAGTGGTAGTTCCCCGACTCGCGACACAGGCAGGAGAAATAAGAATTTCAACATTTGTTTCCAAACATCAACGTCGATTTCAGCTCAAGCAATGGAAGCAAGCGGACCTGCTGCACACAGACTCTGCAAAGCCAAACGAAGAAGCGTCGTGGAGGAATCCACGACGCTTCAGGAGTTCACGATGACTTTCCGGACTCAGCAGGATCCAGCAACTCCGATTGCATCAAGTGCAATGCACGAACGCTGAATGAGCATAGGTGAGGGAATTCCAACTGAAGAGAGACGTCACTTAATTCATTGAAAACTCCAGCGGACCGCCTTCTTTGACGTCGAACTGCCTGTCCATTGATCCCTGCAGATAACCAGCGGGAATCCTGGCGAGACTCTTCTCGCCAGTTGGCGTGGACGCTTTTGTTACAAAGTATGTGTATGTGCCTGGCGTAATTTCAGCTTCGAGCTTTCCATCTTTCACAGTCACCACGGCTGGCAGACCATCGACGGTGGGCTGAAAATTGATGCAGATATCACTGATTGGCTTGCCGCCCAGAGTCACAGAACCAGTGATTGCCACGGGAGCCGGGTTGGGGGTCACACTCACGCCACCACATCCGAGAGTGACAGAAGTCAAAAACAGAAAAGAGCAGAACCTGTGCATGTATCACCTTTCAGAAAAACAAAAATGGCCTGTTTGGCCATGCTGCCAAACAGGCCTTGTGAACTCAATCTCAACAATGATGTTTAAAGGCCGTTATCAAAATGATCAGAACTCGCCCAGAACGTTGCCGTCCTGTGAAGCAGCAAGATTCTTCAACATACGCCAGTCGGTGTTTTCGCTGAGGAATCGAACTGATCCGTCAGCGAGTACCGCCTGACAACCGCCAATGTGCCAGCTGAACGGCTCGTCGTTTGGACCGCAGTTGTTATTGGTCCAGCGACATTCCGCCGGGCCGCCCTGAGGCGTTCTGTAAGTATTAATTCCCATAACGCGTGATCCAGGAGCAATCGCGTTGCTTGGACCTGAGAGCCCGTTGGTTGATGAATCAGGATCAGCCCAGGCGTACATGCGGCGGCCGCCGGTTGTACCGCCGGACCAGGCCACCGTGTCGTTAGAAATCACAGCAGGACGAGTGGACAGCGAAGCGAAGATACCGGCATTGGGATGAGCACGACCGGCGTCTTCAATACACAGAATTGTGTTGGATGTTCCATCAGTGATGCTTCCGAATCCCCATTTCTTTTCACAGGAAAGTGCTCCCTGGCGTGTCATCGCGGTACGACGGGCCGTGACTGTCGGCCGTGTTCCGACTGGATCCGTCGCGCCAGTGCCACCTTCTTCAACGTCCGTCACCGAGATGAACATGTAATCCCATACGCCGTATCGATCAGGCGATCGTGTCCCTGTTGGGATCGGAGTGCTGGGGCAGATGAAGGCTTCGATGTTGGATTTCGCCGCAGCGACGGTGTTTGGATATAGCGGATCGTGATAAACGGCACCGATGGCCTCTGCATGAACAGTCGTCATGGTGTAGAGACCACCGGCCGTCATCTGAGCTCGAGTCAATTGGTGGTCCATTTGGGCGTAAACATTGGCCTGCTCGATGTAAGGCAGCAGGAGCGTCGGTGTTGATTGTGTCATGTACACCGTGGCGGCGCCGCCTGTGCTGTCGCACTGACCAGGGTGTGGCAGCTTGCTGTAAGTGCTTTCGAAATTGTGTACGGCAAGCCCGATCTGCTTCAGGTTGTTCTTGCACTGTGTCCGGCGAGCTGCCTCGCGGGCCTGTTGAACTGCAGGCAACAGCAAGGCGATCAAAATCGCGATAATGGCTATCACCACCAGCAATTCAATCAGTGTAAATCCACTGCGACGGCTGTCTTGTGCCATCTTCAACTGAAATTTCTTCATTAAAAACTCTCCATTTATCAAGAAACGCAAATACCAGGTAACGATGTACAATGAGGTCGCTGTCTCGGCAACAGGTCGCGATCCGGCACGCGAGACATGCATTCTCCGGGAGTGATCCACATCATGACGGCAAGGCCTGATCACTCATGCGGAAGAATCTCCGTCACTCAACTGGAGATAGATTCGTCTTCGATTGTTAAGAAATAATTAACTTGCCGGCGGAATCGAGGAAGAAAGCGTTTTCTCGAATCCGGATCAGGTTCCGGTTCCGGTTGGCTGCTTACGCACAAATCCCACATCCATTGAGTCATTGCCGCGACTCATGCCATGGCACTGCGTTGTCGCCCGATGTGATCCCTGAGTTCTATTTTTCATATTTGGCAGAGTCAACACTCTTGACAGCTCGGCCAGTGACAGCTCGGCCAGTGATAGCTCGGCCAGTAACAGCTCGGCCAGTGATAGCTCGGCCGTTGATAGCTCGGCCGTTGATAGCTCGGCCAGTGACAGCTCGGCCATCAAAAACAGTGAGACTGTCGATCCTTCAATGACGCCGCATCTGATTACCGCCGCGATTTTTTCTGTTGCCGATAGTACTTCAGACCAGGCGAAAAGAAGGTAAGTCCCAGCACAACACCAAACAGCGAGACACTAAAATCAGGCAGTTCACTGTATGCCACGGCAGCCATGACAAGCGACGTAGAGAACATCATCGCAGACTGGATGTAAAAGCTGCCAGAAAGCATTCCGGCCTTCACCAGAAAGACCATTCCCGCAATCGCGCCCAGCGCAGGGGAAAATTCAAGAACAGGGTGATCCATTATCCATTCCACCCCGAAAAGTATGGAGGATGCGATCATGCTGCCTCCCCAGACATGAGCAATTTGACGTTCGACCGCAGTAATCGGACCGGAACGGTGTCGGAGATTCCAAAAGATCCCGGCCCAGAAGCCCAATCCGATGACCCAAAGACTGACATAGGGCCAGCGATCGGTCACCCCCTGCAATTGCATGGTATTGGTAATCAGACACAGCAGCAGCACGACCAGGCTGTGCCACATCCAAAGTAATCCCCAGTTCTGCAGAATCGCAGCATGATGGGATTCCCGAAACAAACGCGTCATGATCTGAGCAAAAGTCGATGAACGAGCACTGACGGGTTCATTATTCAACCAGGCACGCAGATCGCCAGCCAGTGCGGCGGTAGATGAATACCTGAGATCCTGTGGCTTCTGAAGACATTTCATTACCACCATTTCGAGATCTGAATCGACAGCTCGATTAAGCATTCGGATGTTTGGAGGATCCTGCTCAAGCACCATGAGCACGGTATCAAGTGGCGACGCGGCCTGAAACGGTGGTCGTCCGGTCAGCATGGCGAAAAGCACTGCTCCCAGACTGTAGACGTCGGTCGCAATGTCGATCGAATCGGTTTGCCCGGCCGCTTGCTCGGGTGACATCCAAGCCGGCGTTCCCAGAATTGCACCGCTCTGAGTAAGTCCCACCAGTTCAGAATTCATCCCGCTTGAGACCAGCGAAGGATCCTCAACATTCACTCGTTTCGCCAACCCGAAGTCTGTCACAAACGGAGTGCCATTTGTTGCAATGATAATGTTGCTGGGCTTCAAATCCCGATGCAGCACTCCCGCCCGATGGGCAGCGCCGATCGCCTCAACAATAGGGATCAGCAACGTCACAGCGTCGCGAGGGGCCATCGGGCCGCTCATCAGTTTTTGTGAGAGAGTCGTGCCTTCGATAAACTGCATGCTGAACCACGGCTGACCATTATGTTCACCGACTTCGTACACGGGGACAATGTTGGGGTGACTCAATCTCGCGGCCGCGAGTGCTTCTGCTCGCAGACGAGCCAGATCCTGCGATGCCGCAAACGCAGCATTGGGGATCATCTTCAGGGCAACCGTGCGCTGGAGGCTGGCCTGAAACGCTCGATACACAACACCCATTCCGCCACGACCGATCTCCTGCTGCAACTGATAATCGCCGATCGAGGTTCCAATGGCAGATCCTGCGCTGCGAGTACCAGAGATTCTGGCGTCTCGGCCGCCTCCTCCAGTGAGATGATTCAAATCAGGCGACTGAAATAAAGCGATGTCATCAGCAATCTGAGCCGTCGCAAAGAGTTCTCTTAGATCTTTCTCCAGATCCGGATTTTGTCGAATGGCCTCTTCCAGCCGTTTATCCGGCAGGCCATTTTTTGAATCCTGCATCAGTTGATCAAACACAACCGCAAGTCGTTCTTCCGAATCTTCCACGGAGCTGTTTGTCATTCCAGAATCCCCGGCAGGGTCAAGCCCCACGAATGAACCACTAAGTAAACTCTCCCACGGACCGACACACGCGTGGAAAGTTGCTGATCAATTCGTATCGACTCAAAAGCGATCAACGTCGAGAAACAAACCTCGTCAGTCGTTTTTGTAGTCCGAATGGCAGTTGCTGCAAGTGGTCGCGACTTTTGTAAGAGCTCCCTCATAGGCGGCAAAATTTCCAGCTTCGGCCGATGTTTTAATTTCCTGAGAAGCCGTCATAATGTCTTTGGCATAACCTGTAAACTTGGCATCGTCACCGTAACCATAGCCTGGCGTACTGACAATTTTTGCCATCATGGACAGCATGGAAGCTTCATGAAGGATCATGTCCTTTTTCGATCCCATTGCTCCTTCAGTACCGGCCTCGGTCTTCATTTTTTTTTCGGCCTCTTCCATTCGCATCATCAGCAATCGCATCTCTGAAACCTCTGCAAAGGAATCAGTTTCCGGTGGTTCTTTCAGACCTGCCGGCTTTGACCGATTCAGCGTGTCAGAAATGGCCTCGTAAAGTTCCTGGACGCGCTTCTGATCTTTCGCACCACGCTGAAGCGGAGCCGAATTAATCTGCTTGGCCAGATCGCGAACGTATTTGGCGTCATCTTTCCAGGAGACTGCTTCAGGGTACTCCATGGCAACACCGGCTAAAGCTCCGAGTGCGGCGGCTTTGGGCGGAATCATCAGCATCGAAGAGTTAAATGTGCCGACAGATTGAACGTTTTCGTTCATAAAGTTGCGGATCGATTTGATCTCTTCTTCCAGCATCGCCAGTGAAATAAAACTTTCCCACGAATCGCCATCACTCGAGACTCCGCTGGCTGCCGTTGCGGATGTCGTGTCGGCGGTCGTTGTTGTCTTTTCCACCATTGCTGGTTCCGTCAAAGTCTGTTCCGTCAAAGTTGGTGTTGTCTCTCCGGTAGTGGCGACGGCTGAGTTGCCTTCATTTGTCGCTGGAGTATCCGCAGTGGATTTGGATCCATCGACAGGAGTCTGGTTGCCAGCGACATCGTAAGGACTATCAAAAAATGCGTCCAAGGGCACATTGCCGAACCACTTCTGACCATTCTCATCCACCCAGACTTCGTCGCGACGATGCTTCGTTGATTTACTTGATGTTGCCGCCACGTTTTTTGAAGGCTCCGCTGTAGCGACTGCGGAGGGTTCGGTCGGCGATGTGGCGGCCTGAGCGCCCGGGCCCGTTTCTGCAGTGCTTGCCGAGTTACTGCCGCAACCGACCAGCGCCAGAAAAAGGAGGCTCGTCAGGAGAATTCCGCGACTTACGGCGAGCGGCGATTGAAGCATTTTGAGTAAAAGCATGTGCTTGTCCGAGCGGAGGGATAGTTGCCTGTAGGCCGAGCGTCTGTGGAAGTATAGATTGCACACGGCCGAATGTCAGCAGAAAAGCGACTCTGGCCAGTTGTGGAGAGATCAGGCGTCTACTGAGGCGATCTTCTGTTTTTGAAGGCTTGTCAGTTCAGGAAACAGATTTGGCAGGGAAGTTTCATTACACTACGCCGACTGAAACGTGCTGGCAGGTAGGAGAAGTCTTCTTTTCAACACCTGCTCAGACCGACTTTCGCGACTTGCCCAATCTGACTCTGTCGACTTTGTCCTTAATGGAATTCCTAATGATTGCTCCATCGGATGACTCTTCCTGCGAAGGTGTGCCCGAGCTGGAAGAAATGCCACCGGACTTCATCGTCCTTGCCCGTTATGGCCGAGTCCCACAAGTTGCTCGGTTCGCAGGTTTCGGCGAACCATGTTCGCGAAGCGCGGAGATTGTCGTTACGACCGATCGTGGACAGGAACTGGCGACTGTGCTGCAGGTTTTTCCGGTCAAGTCACACGCCGACACCGAGGTTGGCCTGACCGGTGAAATCCTCCGAGCCGCCTCAGAAACCGACATCGCAACGGCCCTCGCATTCGAACAGAAAACAGAAGCAGGATTTTCCGCATGGCTGACTCGAGCCGCTGGCTGGAAACTGCAATTGGAGCTGATTGACCTGGAAATAACTCTGGATGAACGACTTATTCTGTATGTCCTTAATGATCGCGGTGCCGAAACAACCCGCCTGGCACTCCTCGCGGCAGCGGCAGGGTTTGGCGTAATTCATGTACAGCCAGTTTCCGCTGAGGGCATCGTTCAGGCCTCTGGTGGCGGAGGTTGCGGCACCTGTGGAACTCATGCGCATTGAACACACCCTTGTCGTTGATTCTTCAGTCCTCTTACCTTCCTGAATTCCCATTTATTATGTCTGCCATCGAACGATTTGAATCCGAGTTAAAAAACAACTCATCATTGCCAGGCAATGCGGCAACTCAGGTATTGGATGCCGTCGAGAAAACTCTGCTGAGCCAAAACGATTACCATCGACTGTTTGACGCTCGCCTCATGCGAGTGCGGCACAAACTCGGTCTGCCTATTACTCAGCCCACATCGTTGAAAGAGATTCCTGCTGAGCATGAGGTTGCCTTTCGCGATGCCTACACAAGCGCGGCTCGCGAAGTGGGCCAGATGTTTCTGGATGCCGGTCAACTCGCCGATGCGTGGGCATACTTCCGCACGATCCACGAAACGGAGCCGGTCCGGAACGCGATCGCCATCAAGGTGGCAGAAATTGCGGCAGAGCCCGGCCCACAACTCGATGAATTGCTCAACCTGGCGCTTTACGAAGGCGCGCATGTCGTGGAAGGTTTGAAGCTTCTGTTGAAGACGCATGGGATCTGCAACACAGTCACCGCGATGGGGCAGTTGCTGGCTCAAATGACCCCGGACGAACGACGTCAGGCGGCGGCTGTCATGGTGCGCACCATTTACACGGACTTGCAGCAGAATGTGCGTCGAGACGTTGAGCGACGTCAGCCAACCCTGAAGCAAGCGCTTAGCCTGGCGGATCTGATTCGAGGTCGCGAGTCATTGTTTGCCGACGGGGGATATCATGCCGATGTTTCTCATTTGCATTCAATCGTCAGCTTTGCCCGACACTTACACCGCAGCGATCCGGAACTCACGTTGGCCATTGAATTGAGCCAGTACGGAGCTCAACTGGCCGAGCCTCTGCGATATCCGGGCGACGTGCCGTTCGATGACTATTATGTGGCCAATGAACAGTTTCTGAAGGCCGTTGCCGGCGTCGATGTGGATGAATCCATCCAGTACTTCGTCAACCGTCTGAATCAGGAGCCGGATTTGGCAGATAAGCGGATGATTGCCTTTGTTCTTGTCGATCTGGGGCAGCGAGTGGACCGCGTGAATACGGCATTGAATGCCGCCTGTCAATACGTCAGCAAGCTGGAAGATCCAGCTGGCTTTTCCTTCACTGCTTTTTGCGTGAATGCCGGACGTTTCGACACGCTGCAGGCGGCCGCTCGCGAAAACGATGATGTACTGGCGCTGGCCACTGCCATGATCGCGGCCACTGCCATGATCGCGGCCGATGGCCAGAAGAGTACGGCGTGACCAAGGGGAGATTAAGATCGGCTTCCTGAGTTCGCGTTGAATTTGCTTCGACGCATTCGCTGCCTACTCTGCATTCGCTGCGAGCGGCGCGTAAGACTCAGAATCGCCTTTCCGCAATCTGTTCGATCTCGTCACGATCCGCCGCCTGATCACCATTCAGATCGTAGTGACCAAACCGAGTTCTCAACGCCACGGGCGCTTCCGATCGCATCACAACGCCGTCGTTGTTTGTGTCGAGGCGAAGAAAGAAATCATCGACAAACGCCTTCACTCGTGACATCCTCGAAGATTCCTCCGTGACCGATAGAACGGTTGGTACAGCAGTCTTTGATTCCGGCGTGACACTCTTGACTAATGGCTCCGAAACTTCGAGAAAGACCACCGCCATTTCTTCCCACGTCTGATCGCCCCAATTCACCCACTCATTGGGATTCGGATTGAAGGGGTTCTTGTCTGAGTTATCAAACGTGGCTTTAAAAATCAGCTTATCAATGGAATTCAGAAGCCTGGGCTCCGACAGAACGTAAGAATGCTGCCAGTTGAAATCGTATTGGGGAACGCGAAGCAAGGTCTCGGTAGCACCGTCTTTTTCCGACACCAACTCAAACGATTTTCCCCTCACATGCATGTGAGGCGCAATGGCCAGCAGTTTGCCATTCTCCGGCACCCACCGAACCTGCCCGTTGACTTCATGACTGGCCGAGTGTGGCGGAATCTCAAACTCCTGATCAATACCAATCAGAGTGATCACTTCGTCACTGACATCCTTTGAGTCAGCAAAGACGATCCCTACTTTCGACAAATCTTCCTGGTCTGTTCCGTTCGTAGTGTAGTGCATTTGAAATACAAAGCGGGATCCCGCAGGGACTCGGCGCGCATGTCCCGGAGGCATGGGAATCATCCGCTGTCCCGGCACGTACGCTGTCAGCCAGCCGACGCCGCGAAACGGCTGATCGTCCGGAGGCCGAATGAACACAATCGCATGATGAACAACTGAAGGATTGCCAAGCACCACCTGAGCCGCACTCACCCATTTTTCTTCGGTGAAACCCGGGTCGATCACGAAGTATTGGTACTCGACGGTGCCTACGGCCGGAATGAGATACGGACGGTCACGCATCTTTAACTCCAGATCCGGAGTGCGACCTGTCTGCCAGCCGCTGCTGTACTCCACTGGTGCCGGAAGTTGCGACTCGTCGCCTTTAGGAAAACCCGCAGCAATCCAGTCGCGAATCACCTTCTTATCAGCATCCGGCATTTGGCGTGAATTGG
>JANPHT010000693.1:0-4253 GCA_031424595.1 Planctomycetota bacterium | reverse complement strand
TTGACTTTGCCGCAGCCTTCCAGCAACGGTTCAGCATAACTGGAAATCACGGCGGCGGCCTTTACACCAGCGGCGAGTTCCATCAACGCCACTGCCGCATTACTGCACGAGGGTGAGGTTTCAACGGGATTTGGCAAATCTATCTTATGGTCCTTCAGCAAAGCCATCGGGGCGGCGGACTTTTCATCACAGTCCTCTGGACCAAACAAGATTCTGTAGCCTTTCAGGTCATCAACTGTCTTTGCGGGGTCTCCGCTGCGAACCACAATCAGCCCAGTCTGAATGACTCGGTCTTTCAGATCCGTCAGTCGTGCCAGCGGCTTCACGGTTATATTCGCCGCGCTGGCGTCGGACAAAACGACGGAGTGCTTGCCGATAATCAAATCCGCTTTGCCTCCAGATTCTTCCATTGCTGCTTCCAGAGATTCTGCCCAGACAACGGTGACTTCCCTGACTAGTTGCTTCGAGAGGAACTTCCCAAGCACTTCGTACTTTCGTTGGGCATATCCCTTGACGCAATCACACGCCAGCGGTGCGGCCATTGGGTCCATAACGACTAATGTTAAGCCCGCAGGCTCTGCCTTCTCAGCTGCAGGGGCCGATTCCATGACACTCAGAAAAGTAGCGCCAAGCAGCAAAGCAGCAATAAAAAAAACCGACTTCATTCCTTCGCTCCCGTTGTAACGCCTGTTTCGTCCTTCGCGTCTGTATCGTTTTTTGCCTTCTCTTCAACTTTCTCTGGTGGGGTAGTTTCAGCAACTCGTTTGAAGCGATTGCTGCTCATCACCTGATCGTTGAATGTCATCGAGATCGTCGCTTCGTCGTCAGTCACGAATTCAATCTTGTATTCGTAGTATTGAATGTCTTCCTGGATCTGTGACACAATCAGGGTATTGCCTTCCTGTCGAACTGGTTCCCAGGCGTTCTCACCCTCAGAGAATTGTCCTCCGGACATAGTCAGTTTTCCGTCGGCTTCGAACTTGAAGTATGACGAGGCATAGGGATCAGTCGCAGCAGCGTCAACGACGGCACCATCCGACGAAGTTTCTTCGCCACCAAGGAGCCCCTGAAGAAATGTTCCCAGAACCGAAGGTTGATCGGCTATTGCCGACTTCGAGTCAGAAGGCGTTTTTCCGTCCAGTGACCATTCTCCCACAAGTTTTTTCCCGAGTCCTTCCCGAGCTTCGTTGGCAAGGGCTTCGTCCGGCGTAATTTCAGGAGCTTCAGCATTCGGGACGAGTACACAGATGTGAGACTTGTCTACATTCATCATGTAATAACGATCACGCTTCGAGTCGAATCCCAGTGCGACGTGTTTGCAGCCACCGCCGATTTTGGCTTTGCCAATTACTCCTGCGAGTTCACCATTCTTGTTGAATCTCTTAATTGTGCCGACGCTGGATTCCGCTGTCAGAATATCGCCATTCTCGCAGCATCTTACGTTCATTGGGTTGCAGCAACTGCCGAATCCGTCGATGGCTTTTCGATCCCCTTTTCCAAAATCCGTCTTTCGCTCACCATCACGATCCAGCAGGGCGACCTTGAACTTTGTGTTCTCAGCGAGAACCAGATGATCGTCCGTCGCCTGAATATCACACTGGCCGCAACAACCCCCCAGATCGCTGACAACCTTAGTCGGCTCAGAGAACTCGTGGGTCAGACGCCAAACTTCATATCCATAGCCTTCCAGGGAATTGCAGCAAAGAAAGATATCTTTGCTGGTGACAGCCAGTGCCGTAATCCCCATCTTCTGGCTTAGCATCTGCTCACCAGAAAACATCTGCGAGTACATCTCCTCGGTGGATTTTAACTGGTCCACGTAGAGTTTTTTCTGCTCCTGATACGTCGCCAGTCGCTTCTTTTCTCGTTCTGTCAAATCGGCTTCCGATTTCTCATTCAGCTTGTGAATGCGCTCATCGATGTTGTTGACCTGATCGCGAAACATCTGAGTCATCTCGTCGACTTGTTTTTTCGCGCCTTCCTCGACACGTTGTTTAAACGTTTCCATGTCCCCAATGTGGGGCGAATCGGCGGTACTGAGCAATTCTCCGATTGCGCTCAGGTGAGCGACCTTCCCGTCACCTGCGACGAAAACCGAGCCGTCAGGTGCCTGGTTGATTGCGGTCGGCTTGAAGCTCAGTTCGATGCTGCGCAGTACTTCACCTTCTGGAGAATAGACCTGAACAAGTCTTGCCGCCTCGGACTTCTTTGCTTCCTGTGACCCATCCTCATTCATGACATATTCGAAGTTGTCGCCTCCGACGCATGCAAGGATATTGCCGTTCTTATCGAGGCAGAATGTGTTCAGGGTGATCGGTTTACCGTCGTGCATCGGTTTGATGCTGCGAGCCTGTTTATGGGTCGCAGAAAACTCTTTTGCAGCTGGCGTCTCACAGCGAACATTGTCCGGAAAAACGATCAAAAGCGATGCCAGAAAAATCTTTGTCGAGAGTTGCTTCAGCATGGTTTGGTAACCTCCACTTATGAAACGCCGTTCTTCAGAGACAATTTAAGGCACCAACACGTCCCATGACGAGTCTCTGCTCCTTCGAAATCGTCTTGAGATCGGATCAATCCGGAATTAATATCGTTAGCTTTAAGTGCACTTTCGTTACTATTCGGACTTCGTTGAATCGCTATCACTCGAGTCCGTGGACTCTTTTTCAGTATCAGCAGTCACTCGCTTGTACCGATTGCTGCTCATCACGCGGTCGTTGTGTAAAAGAGAGATTGTTGCTTCGTTGTCGCTGACAAATTCGATCTTGTACTCGTAGTATTGGATGTTTCCCTGGATCTTTGACACGTGCAGAGTGTTGCCAACTTCACGGAGACATTCCCATCCGGTGTCATCAGAAGTCGTCGCGGCTTCACGTGAAATCAGCTTACCATCGGGTTCAAATCGCAGATACGTCGAGGAGTAGGGATCACTTCGCAGCCGTACTAAAGCAGCCACTTTGACGACCTTCTCCTTCGCGGAGGCCTCGTTCGTCTTTGGCTCGTCCTGCAATTTGCCATCCAGCGACCAGGTGCCAACAAGTTTTCTGCCAAGTCCTTCACGAGCTGCCCTGGCCAGCAACTCCTCCGGAGTTGATTCAGGTGCCTCAGCATTCGGCACGAGAACGCAGATGTGATCCTTATCGACATTCATCATGTAGTAACGGTTGCGACTGGCATCGAATGCAATTGCAACATGCTTGCAGCCACCACCAATTCTGGCCTTTCCGACCACACCAAGCAACTCGCCCGTTTTGCTGAATCGCTTGATAGTGCCGATGCTTGACTCGGCTGTCAGAATATCGCCATTATCGCAACATCGCACATTCATGGGGTTGCAACAACTGCCGAAACCGTCGATGGCCTTTCGATCACCCTTGCCGAAATCGGTGAGACGTTTTCCATCGCGATCCAGCAAGGCAACTTTGAATTTAGTGTTTTCTGCCAGCACCAGATGATCGTCCGTCGCCTGAATATCACATTGGCCGCAACAGCCACCCAGTTTCTCTACAACTCTAACTGGTTCGGAAAACTCGTGAGTCATCCGCCAGACTTCATAGCCTGTGCCTTCAATGGAGTTTGTGCAGAGAAAGAGATCCTTGTTTGTCACCGCTACGGCGGTGATTCCAAGTTTCCGATTGATTGCCTGCTCGCTTGTTGCCGCGCGATGATTGCCACTGGTCTCGATGGCTTTCAGCTGAAGTTCATAAAGTGCCTTTTGTTGCTCATAGGTCGCAAGTCTTCGCTTTTCAAGTTCCGTTAACTCAGCCTCGGGCTTCTCCTTCGACGTCTTGATTCGTTCTTCGATCAGAACGATCTGATCGCGATACCGCGTTGAGTTTTCTTCCTGCTGTTTCTTTGCGGCCTCCTCAATTCGCTCACGGAAAGAGTCCATGTCACCAACATGTGGCGAATCGACCGTCGCCAGAAGTTTTCCTTCGGAGTTGAGGTGTGTCACTTTGCCTGCGCCTGCCACGAAAATAGAGCCATCCGGTGCGAGGTTGATCGCTGTTGGTCTGAACGGCAAATCAACGGATCGCATCAGTGATCCTTCGGCAGAATAGAACTGCAACTGCTGAGGGGCTTCGATCGTTTTCGCTGCCTGCGAACCATCGGGATTCACCACATACTGAACACTGGTTCCACCGACACATGCCAGAATGTTGCCGTCCTTGTCGAGGCAAAATGTGTTCAGAGCAACAGGCTGTTCGCCATTCATCGGCTTGATGATGTGTGCCTGTTTGTGGGTCGTCTGAAAC
>JANPHT010000692.1:0-3974 GCA_031424595.1 Planctomycetota bacterium | reverse complement strand
CTCAAGGGACTCCGCTCGGACTGACATCTTTTTCCAGATGGCGCTGACTTCCGAAGATTCAGCGCCTTGAGAGTAACAACTCATCCGCAGCATGAAGTTTCCGGACAAGATGGGGATATCGGGCCCTGGCATGGAATGCAGCAGACGAAAATTCTCCGAGTCCAGCGGGGCGATCAAATAGTGCCACATCGCACCACGCCGAGCCACACGCAGGCGCCCAGAGCGGCATTCATCGGCGTAGATGGCAGGATACTCGTAACGAAACCCTTTGGCCCCGGAACGCAGCACTTCCACCTGAGTGAGTTCTCGAAGAGGCGTATCAGGGTGCTGGACCATTCCGCGAAACAACAAATGGGCTTCGAACTCCTTCTGGATCACTCGAGGCCCCAGATAGATTGCACAAACACCGTTGTCTGACGCCATGAGTTTGAGGTCCGAGAACTCGGCGATTACATCGAAGTCGCCGGAAATCACCATTCTTGGACCAACGGATGAAGTAGAGGACTCTTTCGGCCCAGCCGCCCCACGCATATGCAAACCATCGGGGCTTTGAAAAACATCCCAGTTGCTTTTATCCGACCCTTGCGACGACGTAACCAACTTGCCATCGACGATGCGTTGAATCTGAACCGATTGGCGTTTGTCGTCAGTGATCACAAATTCAGACTCTAATTCTTCATCAGTCTTGTCAGTGAAATCGAAATCGAAAAACTCCGCCAGTGCGTTGCGATCGCGGTCCAGAACGTCAGTTTCAGTTCCTCGCAGTTCCTGTTCCGCGACGGCTGGAACGAGCTTTGGCCAGTCGCCTTTCAGGACCACATTTCGCACCCGAGCTTCTGTCTGATCGCAGTAATAGAACAGTCCGAATGTCCGATCATTCGTTGCGGCGATCTCGGATTCATAGATCACGACATCGTTCAGCCGCAGCCGGATAACATCGCCCGTAATCTGAACAGCCAGCCGATTCCATTAGCCGGATTTCAGCGGCAGGGGAGCCACGGCAACGCGGTTGCCCAGTGCTGAATGATCCAGCGCATCGATACTGCCTGTTTCCCAAACTCCGTTAGTCGTATCGTGCCACTTGACCCCGTCGCGTTCGAGCAGAAACGCTCTGCGCCCAAGAGCAGGATGCACGATCGAATTTCCATCCTCGCAGAAGAACTCGTAGGTGACTTCGCTGTCCCAGACAAGCGGCCAAAAGTACCGCAACAATCGCTCAGCCCCCGTACCAGAAAGCTCCGGACTATGTTGGCCGACGATTTGCGTTACACCCAAAGCGTCCGATTCCAGCTTCCATGAATTGTCCTCCGGAGTCCACGGATCTTTGTGCCAGGGATTCCAGCCCAGAAGATGCGAGACCGGTCTTTGTTCAGGCGTTGTCGATTTTACCGTATTGTCGGCGACCTTGTCGGACGTCTCCCAGGCTCCGGAGCGAAGCTCTGAAATTCTCACTTCATCAGGAACCACCGGCTCGCCAGTGATACGAACATTCCGAATGCTGCCAACACCGCTGCTAAGATTTCGCATCGCAAGCCACGGCTCATGCTCCTTCGGCAGAGTTTCCCGTGAGATTAGCCGACTGTTGATGTACCGCGAACAAACGCCGTCGCGCACATCGACTCGAAAGCGAAGCCAGTTGTCGACGCGCGACAGTTTGGGCTGCAGTTTGATCGGCGGATCAACACGATACATCTCACCAGTCTGCACGGACTTATGATGCCAGACCGGCGTGATCCATCGGCCGTTGATCAGCGGATGAATCTCCTTCCAGCCAAAGCCGGTACACAGACATTCCAGTGTGTAGTTGCCGCGCAGGGGGCTCGTGAACAACAGAAATTCGTCATCCTGTTTCGCAAAGACATCGACTTTGCCATGACTGGATTGAATATGTCCAGGAGGCATCCCAAGCCCGTTGGACCAGGAATGCGATCGAGTCACCCAATGCCAGGAGTTCAAGCCCGGAGCCGCCGTCCAAGGTTGCGTTTGTTGCTCCGGCGGCAATTTGTGATGTCGAATCCGACCAATCAAATGAATCATCAGGACGTCCCATTCAATGGGACCATGAGACTTGCCAGCGTGAATCTGTGAGTCTTCAATGCTGGCCAGAAACGGCAATGCTTCGTCCAGCAGTACACCTTGTTCGGCTGCGATCCAGAGCAGCAGCGTCTCGGGCATGCGATCCTGCAGCCGATCAAATCGCTGCTTCACGAAGCGCTGGTAGAGTTCGTCAGTGCTGCGAGCCGCCTCATTCAGATTCCCCTTTGCGATCGCGATCATCGCCAGCATGGAAAACTGACATCGCTGCTGAACTTCCCCGTGGACAGTGGCGGACTGCACGGCGAATCGGAGTTCGTCCAACTTGCCGGATTCATTCGCAGCGTCAATCAAATCAAAAACGGGCGACACAAAGATGCCGCCAGTGTGAATTCGAGTCTGATTCAGTTGAGTCCCGGCCTGCACTCTGGCCACGTCAACTGGATGTTTGGAGACGGCTGATTCAGGTGGGCCTGTCGGCGTCAACTTTCCGAGCAGCCGAAAATCGCGATGCAGTTTCCCCGGCAACACGTGGGATTTGAGAAGCTCATACCGAGCGTCTGCGGGAATACTCTGCGCCGCCTCGCTCAGGCCAAAAACGTTGTCCGCCAGCACATCGTTTTCGAATAAATCTCCAACAACGGTCGCCGGCAGCCTGTCATCCGCAACCGCGCAGCGTGAAGCGATGCTCGACGCCATCATTACCGCTGGCAGCAAGAGACAGATCTTCAACAGAGCAATTCGTATGGGTCGGTTCATTGTGTATGTTTGGCAACCATATCAAAGTCAACCATCACCAATCTCATGAGTCGCACCAGGTTACAGACTCACGCATGAATTGTCTCCTGCTGTGATCGGAACGTGCATTTACGGTTTGTTTTCTGTACATCGCTATGGCTTCATTGCTGGACCTGTCATGCGTTGTGCTCGGATGCGGCGATTCTTCCAAATGATGCTGACTTTGCTGACACCATCAACACTGGAGTTCATTCCCGCGACCAGCCTGGCTCCGTCGAATCGAGACGGCTGCGTGGCCGAGTCTTCAACATGAACAAGCCGGAATACAGTCGATTTTTCCGGGGCAAACATTGTGTAAGTCTTGTCCGCTCGTCGTGCGAGACGGAGTGTTCCCGATGTCACAGCTTCGGACCGCTTGTCAAGGAGTCCCTGATGAAACGGCTTGAGCTGCAGCAAATCATGGTTAACCATGCGTTGCGGAAACTTGCCCGGATCAACATTCGTGGTCATCGAAGCTGCATGGTGACTGATCGGTTCGTCGGTGAGAGCCATTTGCAGCATTGCGTGGCAGAGTCCGTGTTTTGTGGGATTGATGTTTAGTTCCTCAAACGCCGCCGTCATGTCGAAATCACCTTCCACAACCAGCAACGGCGTCACGGAGACTCGACTATAGCCCTTGCCATTCATTTCAGCATTGATGTGCAGACCATCGGCCTTCGCTTTCACATACTTGTCAGCCCCCTGATCCTGAATCTGAAACAGATTCAGCGGCAAGCCATTTTTCGCGAAGTTATGAGAGAACTCCGCCGTGAGTTGCGGTAACCCTGCGTCGAGTTCATCGGTTGTTTTGGCTCGAAGTTCCTGATCATGCAGCGCGGGCAATGTCTTCGGCCAATCACCCCGCCACCGCACGTTGCGAACTCGGATTTCGGTGTCGCCTTCATAGTGAAACAGTCCAAAGGTCCGCTCGTTTCCCTCAGCGTCCATCATACCACGATAAACCAATTGGCCATTCACCAACACCTCAAGCACGTCACCACGAATCCTGAGCAGCGTATGATTCCATCCGCCTGCCTTGAGCAGCAATGGGTTCAAGTCAGAATCATCTGCATCCGCACGACGCTGATTGAGTGGGTCGGCACCGGTGCGATCGAAATGAGCGTCGGTGATGCGATGAATCATGACGCCTTCGGGATCAAGCA
>JANPHT010000691.1:0-3393 GCA_031424595.1 Planctomycetota bacterium | reverse complement strand
ACGATGGGCGGCGAACCGACATTCGTCTCGATCGATGACATGGAAGGTGCCGAATGGAACTCGGCTGCCGTTGGGCCACATAAACAGCAACTGTCCGATCAATTGATTCGTCGACTGCGAGACCGTTTTGGTCCCGGTGGTTTACTGCATTATGGACAGGGAAAGTGGTATCCGGGCGAATCTCTGCCTCGCTGGGCTTACACGTGCCTTTGGCGAAAAGATGGTCAGCCGGTCTGGAAGAATCAGGCTCTGTTGGCCGATCTTGGGCTCGCTGCCGGGCACGCCGATCTGTCAAAGCCAGTCGCCGACGAGAAGATGGCGGCCGAGTTTATCTGTGATTTGGCTGATCGCCTGCACGTCGAAGACCGCTGGATTCGTCCGGCTTTTGAAGATGTGTATCACATGATCGAAGTCGAACAGAAACTTCCTGTGGACATTGATCCGCGTGATTTCAATGCGGACGATGACGAAGACCGTCGGCGACTCAGTCGAGCTCTCGAACGCGGCATCAGTCGACCGGTGGGATTTGTATTGCCGTTGACACGAGCGTGGTGGCAGACAAACGCCCAATGGTTAAGCGGCTTCTGGCCGTTCCGATCTCATCGACTTTTCCTGATTCCAGGTGACTCTCCGATCGGGTTACGATTGCCGCTCGAATCGCTTCCCGTCGAGGGATCGTCATCACCTCTCGTTTATACCGTCGATCCATTCGCCGATCGTGAGCCTCTTCCCGGTTATGCAGAAATTCGCAGGACCGCGCAGGATCGCCTGGCCGCGGAAAAGGAAGAGAATCGCAAGCCGCGTCAGCAGCAGGTCATGCAGCGACTGGGCCTGATCGACGATCCCAGGGAGTCCAGCGAAGAATACGCCGAGCTACCTCTGGGAGCAGGGCCGGTCGTCAGAACCGCTTTATGTGTAGAACCGCGAGATGGGCAGATTCGTGTCTTCATGCCGCCAGTCGGAACCCTGGAAGATTATCTTGAACTGGTCGCTATGATCGAAGAGACAGCGGAGGCATTACAAACCCCTGTGATCATTGAAGGTTATCTGCCTCCGTATGATTATCGCCTTGAGTTATTAAAAGTGACTCCCGACCCCGGCGTGATTGAAGTAAATATCCACCCGGCACACAACTGGGAACAACTGAAGGAGATCACGGAATCCGTCTACGAGGAAGCTCGACAGTGTCGCCTTGGGACCGAGAAATTCCAGCTGGACGGCCGGCATACAGGTACTGGCGGTGGTAATCATTTGGTATTCGGCGGAGCAACTCCGTCCAACAGTCCGTTCCTGAGACGTCCGGACCTGCTGCGCAGCCTGGTCGGATTCTGGAACAACCATCCTTCCATGTCCTACATGTTTTCAAGCCTCTTCATTGGTCCCACCAGTCAGGCACCACGTATCGACGAAGGACGTGACGATGCGATCTACGAACTGGAAGTCGCATTCCAGCAGGTCCCGGATCCTTCAACGGGCTGGATCCCCAACTGGATGGTTGATCGACTTTTCAGAAACCTGCTGATCGATCTGACCGGGAACACGCACCGTGCCGAGATCTGTATCGATAAACTGTATTCCCCCGACCACACGACAGGGCGACTTGGCCTGGTGGAGCTTCGCGGCTTTGAAATGCCGCCGCATGCTCGAATGAGTTTGACTCAGCAACTGCTCGTGCGGGCACTCGTCGCACGATTCTGGGAGAAGCCCTACAACGAACCTTTGATTCACTGGCGGAATTTGATCCATGACCGCTTCATGCTGCCGCATTATCTTTGGGCTGATCTGAGTACCGTTGTGGATTATCTGAAAGATGGCGGATTCGATTTCGACGTCAATTGGTTTGGCGCACATCTTGAGTTTCGTTGCCCGCTGATTGGGACATTCGAAGCCGCCGGCGTGAAGGTTGAGCTGCGTCAATCACTGGAGCCGTGGTACGTACTGGGTGAAGAGCCCGGTGGCGGTGGAACAACACGCTATGTCGATTCCTCGCTCGAGCGATTGCAAGTGAAGACGACGGGAATGTATTCCTCCGCCATGTGCATCACTGTGAACGGAGTCAAGGTGCCTCTGCAGGCGACAGACACGCCGGGAGAATTTGTCGGTGGCGTGCGATACCGAGCGTGGCAACCGCCAAACTGTCTGCACTCTACGATTCCGGTGCACACTCCATTGATTGTCGATCTGGTTGACAGCGCCAACAATCGCTCATTGGGTGGATGCCGTTATTACGTCGAACATCCAGGAGGCCTAAATCCGGAAGGGTTCCCGGTCAACGCCCTGGCCGCCGAAAGCCGTCGTGCCGGACGGTTTTTCCGCATGGGTCATACCGGCGGCCATCTGGTTCCTCAAGAACCACGAATGTCTCCGGACTTTCCGTACACGCTCGATCTACGCAGAGGCACAAAGTAGCGGCAATCTCAAACGCCGGCCAGGAAGCCGCATCCGGCTTTTTGTTGGAAGCACTATCGAAAACTGGTTTCTGACGCCGGTGGAGAGTTGTTCGATGCTCAGGAATCGGCGGACGCAAGCATGAATAAAACGAGCGAGGCTTCGCTCTCGTCCGCAAAAGCATGCAGCCCACGTCCGCAACCCAGCGACATCACGAGTGAGCGTTTTTCAGCTCACTCGTGTCTCTCTGTTGCACGCTGTCCTGAAAAAAGGTTGCACGCTGTCCTGCAAACGGGTTGCATGCTGTCATACAAAAGGCGTTTTCCCGGGGATCGCCACGGGAGGAACCGGATTGTCAGACCACTCATAGGCAGCGGGGCTGAGGTTCTCCTTTGAATTTAAAACGGCATCCCACGTCAGCTTCTGACCCGTATAGGCAGCCATTCGACCGGCGATGGCAAGCATCGTACTCTTGCTCATATAGTCACCGTTGTTGATCGGTTTTCCCGCTCGAATACTGGCGAAGAGTTCATTGTGTTCCAGTTGGTACATGTCTCCATCCGGCCCGTCGTATTTCCAGATCACTTCGCCATTGTGATCTGTAATCTTGTGAGCCATCACGTCGATCGTTCCTTTTGTGCCAAAGATATAATCTTCGACCTCATTTTCACAATTCGCCCAATGTCGACATCGAGCGAACGCTTTAACGCCATTCGCCCATTGATAAACAATATCGAAGTGATCAAAGATGTTACCGTACTTTTCGTCAGTGCGAACTTGTCGACCTCCTGAGCCGCTGATTGTTGCCGGAGCCTCATCCTTCATCGCCCACATCATCTTGTCGAGGCTGTGAATGTGCTGTTCGACATTGAAGTCGCCCGACAGCCATGTGTAGTAATACCAGTTGCGAACTTGATACTCCATTTCGCTCTTGCATTGATCGCGCTGTCGACGAGGATCCCAGACGCCGCCCGACATGTAACTGCACTGCATCGCCACGATGTC
>JANPHT010000690.1:0-11477 GCA_031424595.1 Planctomycetota bacterium | reverse complement strand
AGTGGAACATCGTGGCAGAACTTCGTTGAACAACGGATTCTGATTCCCACCGGGATGACTCGAACAATCACGTCAATCAAGTCTCTCGATTCGAAAGGGAATTATGCGACGCCCCATAAGTCAATGGTCTCTGATGTTCGGCCCATCCCCTGGTACAACTGGGACACGATGGCAGCGGCAGGAGGCATCATTTCCAGTTCCAACGACATGGCCAATTGGCTTCGAGTGCAACTCGCTCGAGGCAAAATCGACGACTCACATCGACTGTTCTCTGAAGCGTCGTCGCGAAAAATGTGGACCCCTCAGACAACAATTCCATTGAGTGAATCTTATCAAAAACGATACCCCTCAACGCACTTTCGGGCCTATGGACTTGGCTGGTTCCTCGCCGATTACAAAGGTCGGATGATGGTATCGCACGGCGGTGGATATGACGGTATGTATTCACAAGTTGTTCTCGTTCCTGAAGACAATTTGGGGATCGTTATTCTGACCAACAGTATGACTGGCCTCTCAACGGCTCTGGCCAATACGATCGCTGACGAGTTTCTTGGGGGCGATGCTGCTGATTGGTTGATCACCGGACTTGAGCGTGATCGTGATGACAGAGCGGCCTTCTACCGACGAATCACGGAAACCACGACACCCAGGGCCAATGGCACTTCGCCGAGTCGTTCGCATGACTCCTGCGTCGGAACATATCGTTGTCCGCTTTACGGTGATGCCACCATCAGCAAAGACGGCGACAAACTTGTGTTCAGTCTCCTGCCGAACCCGGAACTTATCGCCGATCTGACGCATTTGCATTACGATACGTGGTTGATCCGCTGGCGTAAGGAATTCGCCTGGTTTGCCGAAGGCACTCTCCAGTTCGTTCCCGATGCTGACGGCAATTTCCAGGAACTGCGTCTCAACGTACCGAATGATGATCTCTGGTTCGACGAGTTGAATCTGAAGCGAGTCTCTGAGTAATCGTCACGGGAACGCGTGTCGATCCGAAGATCCTTGCACGAATTGGCTCATTGACCGGACAACAGTTGTCTGGCAAGCTGGACAGGTGCCCCTTCGGCCTGAGATGCTACCGTGTCGTCGCCAGCTGAAATTGGATGATTCCTGAGGGGTATTCGCTGGAATCCCGCTTTGCAAGTTGCACACGAATTCGCTTGTCTGATCATGTTCGGAGTCTATTTTCGCAGGATTGCAAAATGATATCTGTGTTGACCATTTCAGCAGCGTTGGTTCTGCTGAATTCCACTCACTTAATCGCTCAGGATGCCAATCAGGCCGCAGCTGCTATGACCAAACGACCAATCACTGTGGAAGACCTTTTTGCATTTCAGAGAGTCTCCGCGCCGAGCATTAGTCCGGACGGATTGTGGGTTGTCTTTGCCTCGTCGGAAATCACGGACTCCAGGAACAATAAGTCTGTGTCTCGATTATGGCTGGTTCCAACGGATGGATCGGCTCCACCCAGACAGCTGACGAATCCCGTTGCCAAAGACAACAATCCAAAGTGGTCTCCCGATGGGCGGTGGATTCTGTTTGAATCGACACGATCCGGAAACAGTCAGATCTGGGTCATCAATCCCTATGGTGGCGAAGCAAAACAGATCACAAAAATCAGCACCGATGCATCGACAGCCACGTGGTCTCCCGATGGCAGGCATATCGCATTTGTCTCGGCAGTTTATCCGGAATTCTCCAGCCAGCCGTTTGTTGAGAGTGATAAAGCAAATAAGGACAAGACAGAGGCGATCGCGGCATCCCCGGTGAAAGCACGAGTCTTCAAGCGGCTCTTCTACCGCCATTGGGATAGCTACGTAGAAGACAAGCGCCAGCATCTGTTTGTGATTGATTTGACAGAAGACGTTCCCGGCACGCTGGTTGCCAGTGAGCCTCGCGATGTCACCCCGGGTGATCGTGACGCTTATCCAACTTCCACAACTTTCTCGGCGACTCAGGATTTCTGTTTTTCTCCAGACAGTACTCACCTTGTCTTCAGTGCCGTTCCCGCTCTGAACGAATCATGGAGCACGAATTACGACCTGTGCCGAGTGGCGATCTCCGGCGGATCCACCGAGTGGCAGACTCTGACAACCGCAAATCTGGCAGCCGACGGGCATCCCGTGTTCTCACCGGATGGAACAAAGCTGGCCTTTCGAAGTCAACGGAAGCCTGGCTACGAAGCTGACAAATGGGAGATCTCAGTTGTCGAGTGCAATCTTGATGGCTCGCTGAACTCAGAGCCGAAGTCGGTGACTCCCGATATCGATTTATCATTCGATGAAATTGTCTGGAGAAGCAACGATCAAATCATTACCTCTGCCGAATCAAACGGATCAAAACCCTTGTATGCCATTTCGGTGAGCAAGCCGAACATTGCGGAGCGGGCTCAATCTGTGGGAACGTCGATGAACCTGAGTATCTCGGCGGACGGTGCCGTGCTGGTCTGCAACAATAGTCGGCTGACTCATCCGGCCGAAGTCTTTACGGTCCAGATGAACGAGCAGTTTCTGCGAGCGAAGGCACCGGGGCTCAATCTATCGCGAATGAATGAACGACTGCTGGCAGAGATCCAGTTTGCCGACACGACATCCATTTCTGTAAAAGGGGCTGATGATGATCCAATGCAAATGTGGATTCTGACACCCCCTGGATTCGACGCTTCGAAAAAATGGCCGCTCGCATTTCTTGTGCACGGGGGACCTCAGGGAGCGTGGGCCGACAACTGGAGCTTTCGCTGGAACCCACAGATCTGGGCCGCACAGGGTTATGTTGTCGCGGCGCCAAATCCTCGCGGCAGTACTGGTTTTGGGCAGAAATACACCGACCAAATCAGCGGAGACTGGGGTGGCCGGTGCTATGTGGACCTGATGGCTGGCCTTGCATATCTTGAGACGCAACCCTACATCGATATCGACCGAATGTTTGCCGCGGGCGCGTCGTTTGGTGGTTACATGATGAACTGGTTCGAGGGCAATACAACCAAGTTCAAAACACTCGTGAATCACTGCGGCGTCTATAACTTCGACAGCATGTACACAACGACCGAGGAATTATGGTTCGATGAATATGAACATGGCGGTCCGCCCTGGGGCCCCAATCGAGCTTCCTACGAAAAACATTCGCCTCATCGACTGGCAGCGAACTTTAAAACGCCGATGCTGATTATCCACAACGATCTGGATTTTCGGGTCCCTGTCAGTGAAGCGCAGCAGTTGTTTACTGCCTTACAGCGACAGGGGATTCCCAGCAAGTTCATCAACTTCCCGGATGAAAGTCACTGGGTGACGAAGCCCGCCAACAGCAGATACTGGCACAACGAAATCTTCACCTGGCTGAAGGGCTACTGCCCTCCGGGACCCCAATAGGTCCATTGGACTCCCGGAGCACCTGCCGTGGCTCTGGCTTTGTTTGACGCCGTCCTGTTTTCGACAGCGACTCGGTTTTTCCTGAACGTATGAAATTGCCGGAAAATGATGCCGCTTCCTGAACCAGTGATTGACCCGACGGCAATCTTCGAGCTCTTTCGAGGCAGGTACGCGACCGAATTGCTGACTGCGGCGGTCTCACACTTCGACCTGTTCGTTCGTCTGGCCAATCATCCACGCAGTCTCGATGAACTGCGGATTGATCTGAATCTGGAAGAACGTCCGGTCATCGTTCTGACAACAGCGTTGCGAGCGATGGGACTGCTGGGAAAGGATTCCTCTGACAGATTTGTTCTCACAGAATTATCCGCCGAGCATCTCGTACGTGGGCAGGAATTTGATGTTGGCAGCTATTTGAGCTTGGCAGCGACTACTCCCGGCGTAATAGAAATGACCGAGCGTCTTCAAAGCAATCGGCCTGCCGGGTTGAGCGAAGATGGTGTCGCCTTTATCTATCGCGACGGTATGAAGTCGGCGATGGAAACAACTAAACTGGCCGAGCACTTCACGCTGGCCCTCGGCGGCCGTGCAAAGAATGTGGCTCCGGTGCTGGCGAATCGAGTTTCTCTCGATGGTGTAACGACACTGCTTGATGTCGGAGGCGGCACTGGGATTTATTCCCTTGCCTTTTTGCTCGCAAATCCAGATCTGCGAGTCACCATGCTGGATCGTCCGGAAGTACTTAAGACGGCCGAGCGAATCGTTGTGGATCATGGCGTTCAGGATCGAATGACATGGCATTCCGCCGATATGTTTGTGGATCCGCTGCCAAAATCGGACGCCATCCTGCTGTCGAATATTCTTCATGATTGGGACGTTACTGAATGCCAACAATTGATTTTACGGTGTGCAGACTCTTTAAACCCGGGTGGCAAACTGATTGTTCATGATGTCCTTTTGAATGATGATCTCGACGGACCGCTGCCGATCGCCCTCTATTCTGCCGCCCTCTATTCTGCCGCCCTGTTTACGCTGACGGAAGGACGGGCCTACAGCGCGCAGGAATACAACATTTGGCTTCGAAACGCTGGATTGCAGCCTGCTGCTCCGATTCCGACACTGATTCATTGTCACGCGATTGTTGCCTCTCTGGCATAGCCGCATCGATGGTGATTCCATTCGTTCCGATTCCACGCGAGAATCTTGATTGCCACCAACAGAGAGTCGGCGTACTCTTTCGCCTCCAGGGAGTCAGAGTCGTTACAGGGCATAGTGCAGCGATAACTATTGTCTCACGCCTCATGAATTCTGACCTGCCTGGCCCCGGGAGGAATAATCACCCGTGGAAAATTGGCTTTCAGTGATCATGAATTTGTCTGAGGTTTTTGCACGTGTCTGAAGTCGTCGGTGTTTATCTATTGCTGAGCGGAGTTGCAGTCCTGCTCTTGGGGCTGTGCTGGCTGATCCTGCAGAGTTACCGAAAGCACGGCTGGTGGATGGCCACGTTACTCCTGTTGACATCGCCAGTCGGACCGATGCTGTTCGGACTCATTAATTTCCGCAGGGCGAAGGTTCCATTAATCCTGATTCTACTCGGACTGACCATCGGGGCGATGCCGTTTGCCTATAGCCACGGTTTTGAACTGATTTTTGGACTCGGCGAACGTGACCGAATGGTTGCCGGTGAGCGATTTCTGACTCTTACCGGATGGGATCGTCCCAATTACAGCCTTCTCGCGTCTCGAACCGACACGGTAGTGCTGGAACTCGGCAATGCAGATGTAAATGATGAAACCCTGGAGTTGCTGCTGCCCATGACTCAGCTGAAAGAGCTTACGTTAAGCGACTCGTTAGTCACGGACGCGGCATTCACTGTATTCAAAAAACTCCCTTCGCTAGAGAAACTCCGCCTGCAACGCACCAAGATTTCAAAAGAGGGACTTGCGGAATTCCTCGACGCTCCGCCGGGAATGCTGAAAGAAATCGACGTATCCGGCAATTCAATTCCAGCGTCGGCACTGCGAAAGTGGAAGAACCAGGATTCTGAGAACCGCCGCTACGTTAATTGAATTAGTTTCCTGAACTGTTCGGGAAGGCCACTTCAATGCCGCTTGTCGAAGATTCTGTCGGTGATCCACAAAACACCAATTCCCTGTGTCTGGCCTGCCAATTGGCATACCTTCCAGAAACCGAGGCGGTGCGAGGATTCCGCGATCAGCTCAACCTGTCCGCGACGTTGATCAGTGTCGATAATACCCAGGTCTATGTGGCCGAGAATGCTGAACATCTCGTCGTCGCCTTCCGGGGCACCGAGTCTCCCACAAGTATTGATGGGCTCAAAGATTGGTTACTCACCGATGCGATGAACTTGCTGATCGTCCCTGAAGGACGACTCGGCCACGATCTGTCCGCAGCTGGAGTTGGGGCAAAGTTTCACAAGGGATTTGTAGACGCCATTGGCGAAATTTGGGATCCGTTGCGAGTTCTGGTAGAAGCAAAAATGAAACAGCAGGACCGACCCTTGTGGATCACCGGTCATAGCCTCGGCGGTGCACTGGCCTTATTCGCTGCGTGGTTGCTGAAACGACGATTTATCGCCATTCATCAAATCTACACCTTCGGCGCGCCGATGATTGGCAATCAGAAAGCTTGCGATGCCTTCGATCGTGAGTTCAATGGAATTATCTGTCGATTTGCCAACGGCAACGACCCGGTTCCAAAGCTCCCGGGGATTAGCCTCATTGCCAATGAATTCGCGCACGTGAAGACAGAACGACTTGTCGGCAACGACCCGATGACAACGCTCGCTCAGTTTCTCGGTGGGATTGGATCCACAGCTGTCCACGGGCTTGTGACAGGCCAGCTGATCGATGATGTGTGGAAGCACATTATCGAACGCGTCTCCGCGCATTCCCTGGACAACTATGACTCGCTGCTGAAAAAATAGCGCGGAATCCGCAACAGGACTTCTTCAGGCAATAATCTCGTGAGCCACATGGCCGTAAACGTCGGTCAGTCGAAAATCGCGACCGGAATAGCGGTACGTGAGCTCTTCATGATTAATACCCATGAGGTGCAAAATCGTGGCATGGAGATCATGGACACTCATTCGATTCTCCACCGCTTTGACACCCAGTGCGTCGGTGGCACCGTAGACCATTCCGCCACGAATCCCGCCGCCGGCAAGCCACATACTAAAACCGGTTGCGTGGTGATTCCGCCCCTTGTCGCCCTGAGCCGTTGGAGTTCGACCGAATTCCCCACCCCACAGAATCAGCGTGTCGTCAAACAATCCGCGAGACTTCAGATCGGCTATTAAAGCAGCAATCGGCTGATCGCTTTTCAGTGCATCACGGCGGTGATCCATAATATCGCCATGAGCATCCCACGGCTGACCGCTGCCGTAAAATACTTGCACCATACGAACGTCGCGTTCAATCAGACGCCGGGCAATCAGACATCCGTCAGCAAATTCACCGGAACCATAACCCTTACGAATCGTCTCAGATTCTCGACTGATATCGAATGCCTCCTGAGCTTCTGACTGCATGCGATAGGCAATTTCCAAAGACTGAATTCTGGCCTCTAGTTGAGAATCCTGAGGTCGTCGTTCAAGGTGCTTCTAATTCATCTGCTGCATAAGATCAAGCAATCGTCGTTGACTTGGCGCCGTCACCGCCGCATTCTTAAGATGACCAATCACTTTAGCCGGGTCAAGCTTCCCGTTGTCAACGTGCGTTCCCTGAAAGATTCCGGGAAGGAAGCTGTTCGACCACAACGCCGGCCCGACGACGGGTTTGCCCGGGCACAACACCACAAAACCAGGCAGATTCTGATTCTCGGTTCCCAGTCCATAAGTCAGCCACGATCCCATCGAGGGACGAATGGGCTGCTGACTGCCGGAGTTCATCATGAACAGGCCGGGCTCATGGTTTGGAGTGCTCGTGTACATCGATCGCACGACGCAAATGTCATCGATGCACTGGCCCACATGCGGATACAATTCACTCACTTCAATGCCACTCTCACCCATCGCCTTAAACTGGAATGGCGATGGCATATAATTGCCTCCCGGCCCCGGCTTCCCCGCCTGCGTCTTCAACTCAGGCTTGGGATCAAAGGTGTCCACATGCGACGGTCCTCCATTCATAAACAGAAAGATCACATGTTTCGCCCGAGCAGGAAAATGCGACTGCTTTGCGGTCAGAGGATTTTCCGCCTGCTGCTCCCCAGCACAAACACTGGCGAGCCCGATCATTCCAAATCCGGCCGCAGTACGGGCCAGTATTTCTCGACGGGATAAGTCAGGCTGATGCCGCCCGAAGTTTTGATTCATGATTCTGTCCACCTGATTTCGTTTCCACAAGCAGCAGGGCTGCCTGCCAATGACATTCTTCATACCCAGGGAAAATTGTTACGAAGCATTTTTGTTTTGCAGATGATTCAACAGGACACGTTGCGCCGCCACTGGAACATCGGTCACAATTCGATACAGCACTCGTCAATCCACATACGCAAATTCATTAGTCCCCAGCATGGCCAGACAGTATTGCTCAAGCAGCGACATCGAATCACCGGTTTTCCCCGCTGGCTCCTTCAGGAAAATGACCGACACGTGGTACTCGTCATCCGTCGGCAGACGACCATAAAGCAATTGAAACAATCGTCGGATACGATCTTCATCCGACTTCGCTTCTTGTGACAGTCTTGCCGCGAGGGCCTTCGCCTGAACGATCATAAAATCGCTGTTCAGCACGAACAACTGCTGCAGAGGCACCGTTGTTACAGATCGTTCACCGGCTGTGATGTTGGGATCAGGAAAATCGAACAGCCTCAGCAGATCATTCAGGCGGTGCCGACTGACATAACCATAAAGTGTTCGCCGACGATGATTGTCATTCAGTTCCGACGATGCACCACCAACCTCGCGATGCAATTGACCAGAAACGGACAACACGGCATCGCGCCACGGTTCCACCTCCAACCGACGACGATTCATCTTCCACAGCAAACGATTTTCGGGGTCCACCGTGTGGTTTGCTTCATCTCCGGAGCTGCTCTGTCGGTAAGTGGCCGACATCAGAATCTTCCGGTGCAATGCCTTCAGCGACCATCCGGATTCAATCAGATCCACCGCAAGAGAATCCAACAATTCGGGATGACTTGGGCGTTCTCCTAACTGACCGAAGTTACTGAGCGTGCGAACCAGTCCAAAACCAAAATGCCCGGCCCAGACTCGGTTTGCAATAACCCGGGCCGTGAGAGGATTTTGTGGTGAGGCAATGGAATTAGCAAGTTCAAGCCGACCACTTCCGGAAGCCAGATACGGTCGATGTTCTCCCGACGTAAAGATTGCCGGAAACGCACGCGGTGCGACATCGCCTTTCTTTCCGGGATCACCCGCAAGATAGATCTTCACATCGCGGGCAGTACCATCAGCCAGGGAATGAGCGGTCAGAATGCTGATAGAAGCGGCTTCCTTCTTCAGCCCCTCCAGATCGACCTTCATGACTGCCAGGGATGCTGCCGATTCGCCTTCAAGCAGCGGTTCAATCTGATCGAGCGGCATTCCGAGGACACCTCGATCATCGAACAATTCTGACAGGAACGCGGCATCGGATTGCAATATCCTTCGTTCCGATTCGGAAAGCGTACTCAGGGCCGGCAATGATTCAGAACTTGCAAGTTGCTCGGCCGGCAGGTCGAAAGTCAGTCGAGCATTCGAAAGCACCGCATGATCGCTGCTGATCGTGTTTTCGGTTTCAGAAGTTTGGGCCCCGGTGGTCGCAATCGTAATGGATCGAGCTTCAGGTGGAATCGAGACTTCGAAACTGACAAACTGACCGTCGGCAACAATGGCTGGCGGCGATGGTCCGGAGAAGGAATAGACCGCATCGTTCTCCTCAATCGCCGTGGGCTTTCCATCCAAAAAGGCGGCAATGATGCAATCAAACTCACTCGTCTTCGACTGCGGCTTCGAGACGACTATGGCAACGTGAACGCTGGAACCGTGTCCAAAAGAGTCATCGTTAATCCCGGCTCTGTCGACTCGAAAGACCATCGTTTGTGACGCGGGCATCAATCCCGATCGACGAATCTCATCCAGATTCAGTGTGATCAGCGCATTCGCATGCATGCCGATCCCCTGTTCTGTTCGGGCGATTGACGAAGGACAACTCTTTCCAAGAGTCTGAATTCCTCCTTCGCTCGACCATCCATCGTTCGTGACCTCGCCGTGTCCACGCGAGTCGCTGCCAATCGACCGAAAATCAAAACGCACTCCCTCAGCGATCTCAGCGACTTCCCCCCAGCCATGCAGCACACGATCCACACCAAGACTTGCGGGTGTCGCTTTCGAACGAAATGGGTCTGACACCAGCGCAGAGCGTAGCGGTGTTCCCTTTTTGTCGTCAAATAAGTTGCCCAGAGGAATCACTCCAGGCTCAACGTCCACTCGATCTTCAGCAGCGACAAATGCAAAGTTATCCCCGAACTGGCTGCGAAGAGTCTCCCGATTTGGCAAAAGTGACTCGGCACGAATTCGCAGGCGTTCCGCAATCTCAGTCACTCGCGATGCGGCATCGTCAGAACTCATCAGGGATTCGCTGTAAGCTTTTCGAAATGCTCTCCATTCCACCAGATGACTGCGTTCGACTCCATTTGTACCAGGACTCGCGCCATCAGAAAGCCAGTCGATCCAGCGATGCAACAGATCGTGATTCAGCTTGTTGTCCTTTGCGATTGTCTCCGTTATCTTTTTCTTATCGGCATTCTTCGCCTGAATTGCAGTCCACGCGCCTTGCATGTAGCTCGGTATGCTGGAAGTGAGTTTCTGCCTGGCTGTCGGCGCCTGAACGGCGAGAAGCGTATCAATCTGCAGTTGCTTTGCCTCGACCACGCGATCAGCCTGTGACCGAGCGGCAACTGTGGCTTCCGGGACTGCCGGCATTTCGCGATACTCCGAGCTCGCAAAGATCCCCGCCAAACCATAGTAATCAGCCGTTGAAATGGGATCGTACTTGTGATCGTGGCAGCGAGCACACGAAACCGTCAGCGCCTGAGTCCCCCGCATCAGCGTGTCGATGCGATCATCCCACTCATCAGCCTGAGCTTTTTCCTGTTCGCCGTTATCCTGATAGTAGACCGGTCCCAGCGCGAAAAGTCCGAGGGCAGCTCGATGGCGATACGCTTCCGGCCCGGCAATCTGATCACCGGCAATCTGAAGCCGCAAAAACTGATCGTAAGGCATGTCATCATTCAATGCTCGGACCACCCAATCACGATACAGATAGCCCTGCGGATACATTCTGGCCTGAAACGTGTGAGCCTGATCTTCGGCAAAGCGTGCAAGATCCAGCCAGTAGCGTCCCCAGCGTTCGCCGTAATGCGGAGACGCCAGTAGTTCTTCGATCACTTTTTCATAGGCGTCCGCGGAAGGACTAACGACAAACGACTCCACGACTTCTGGCTCCGGCGGCAAGCCAATAAGGTCCAGGTAGACGCGTCGAACGAGTGTCCTTCGATCTGCTTCTGTGGCCGGCTTCAGACCTCGCTGTTCCAGTTCATGAAGCACAAAGTGGTCGATATCATTTCGTGGCCATGCCAGGTTCACTAAGCTCGGCAGCGGAGTTTTTTCCGGAGGCTTAAACGTCCAGTATTCAAGCGCCTCTTTGTAATTGACTCCAGTGACTCTTATCGTCGCCGCTGCCGTTCGCGGATCCGGCGCACCCATTTGAATCCAGCGTTCAAAGTCGGCAATCACGGTGTCCGACAGTTTTCCTTTGGGAGGCATCTCGAAGCTCTCGTAGCGGAGTGCCTGAAGCAACGGACTTTCGGCAGGCTTTCCAGCGATCAACGCCGGACCAGAGTCGCCCCCGGAAAGAGTGGTCTCACGGAGGTCCAGACGAAGTCCGCCTTTAAGGTTTACGGTGTCTCCCGAATGACATTCGTAACAGTGCGATACCAGGACTGGACGAATTCTTGATTCAAAAAACTCACTCTGTTCCGCAGTCAGCCCGTCATCGGCCCAAATCGGCATCGGGTTTATGAATGCCTGAATCACCAAAGCACAGATAATGAGTTGGCCGCTTAATATCGACGAACCTC
>JANPHT010000689.1:0-13844 GCA_031424595.1 Planctomycetota bacterium | reverse complement strand
TAGGCCCTTCGTTCGGTCCGTCGATAGGTCCGTCGTTTGGCCCGTCGTTTGGATCGTCGTTCGGTCCGTCGTTCGGTCCGTCGTTTGGATCATCGTTCGGTCCGTCGTTCGGTCCGTCGTTTGGCCCGGCGTTTGGCCTGTCGTTCGGTCCGTCGTTTGGCCCGTCGTTTGGCCCGTCGTTTGGATCATCGTTTGGTCCGTCATTCGGCTCGTCGTTTGGCCCGTCGGTTGGATCGCCGGTTGGTCCATCGTTAGGATCGCCGTTTGGTCCATCGTTTGGTCCGTCACCGTCCGAGCCTCCACGCGTTCTGGTGTCGGCGAAGCCCAAAGTTCCGGAACCAGACGTTTTTGAGCCACCGCCGAAGCCTCCGGACGATCCACTTGAACCACCCGACTGAGGATTCCAGGAGGAACCGCCTCCGCCTCCGCCTCCGCTGGCGCCTCCTCCGGTTCCGCCACCCATGCCGCCGTTAGTTCCTCCGCCACCGCCCCCGATGCCACCACCTGAGCCGCCTCCAATCGCGCTGCCACTGCCGGAACCCGTCTGTGACGGCAGAACACTCCATGGTTTGCCCGAGTTCGCAACGGAAGATCGCGAAGGGAAAGTTGATGACGACGACTTTGCATTGCGTGACGAGTTCTCTAACAATCTTCTGGATGCGTCGGACTGTTGAACCGACGCACGCGAACTAACTCCACTGTGAGCCTTTTCATTGGCTGTGGTGGACTTGTCAGCCTGTGCAACCTGCGCAGCTCGATTTTTGACGGCCTCGGTGGCATTGTCCCATCGCGTGGCGGCTGCTGTTGGAACCATGCGTCCTGAAAACGGGTCGCGGACCATGAGGCTTCTCGCAAGTCCACTTGTCGCTGGCGCCTGGCCCGTGGCGTTGATGGCTCCATCAGTCGTGGAATTCACTTTCGCTTTGTTTATGATTTGTGCCTGGTTGGTTGTTGCTGAGGGAAACTGCCCCGTACTACCTGCACTGACTGCCGCGCCGTTCAATTGGACAGCTGGGCCAGACCACTGCGTCGGCCACCCCGCCGGAAGTCGCGAAGTAATGCGTTGCTCTACGGACTCCAGACCGAAACGCTTGTCTTGATCGGCGTACTGATGGCTGGGAATTGTTGGAACCGCGTATTCGACATTCGGCTGTTGCTGACACTGGCACGACTGGCCCAATGCCAAACTTTCGGGAATCAATACGAATGCGCCGGCTGCAACGATTTCGATAGCCAGTTTCCTGCGTTTCACGTCCTGCTCCTTCTCAGTTTGCTCAACTCTGTGAGCATGAATGCCCTGGTCCCAAACATAATTTGATGATGTGATTCCGACATTGGAACGCAAGTTGGTGGAAACGTAGGTTGTGCAACTGCCTCTGCGTGTGCTGACTGTTGGAATTCAATCCTCGGGATTTGGGCAGTCCTGAACTGTGCGGGTTGCAGCGATCGCGACGATGGTTTGAGACATCATCAGGTCCGATACATTCGTCAAACCAACAACACTCAGCGCAGAGACGCGGGATTGCCAACGTTTGCCAGATGGAATGCCTGCACCATTCGTTTCGTGTTGTAGCTTTTCGTAAACCCCTGCGTCAGGTCACTCATTTGGCCTTGCGCTGGAGGACCGTACGTCTTGTATCCATCAGATTCCATTCGGAAGCGACATCATGCCCACGACTCCGCCGCTCAGCTATTGGCGCTGTCGAGACTGGCCATGGCGCGTCGTGGCGACGGTCGTGATGATGGCGATGATTGATTTTGTTTTCCGTGACTTGTTGAGCGGATGCGTGAGTCGCTGGGCATCAGAACCACAGTACTCTCACGGTTTTGCAATTCCGCTTATGGCGATTGGACTGGGCTGGTTTCGCCGAGAGAAGACGATCGCCGGCGACGCGAGGAGTCATTTAAGCGGACTCGGATTACTCGGGTTTGGAGGGGTCTTCCATCTTCTGGCCACCTACTTTTATGTCGAAGCCATTGACGCTGCTGGATTCCTGATTTCACTCACGGCACTTGTCTTACTGATCTGGGGCCAGCGACTGTTTCGCGGGATCTGGCCGGCAGTCCTCTTCATGGGTTTCATGCTGCCACTTCCGTTTCAGCTCGAACGGATGCTGTCCGATCCACTACAGTTGCTGGGTGCATCAGAATCCGCGTGGTTCATTCAGGCGTTTGGCATTCCTGCGATCGCACAAGGGAACACGATCCTGATGGGTGATACGCGTCTGGGTGTTGCCGAAGCGTGCAGCGGTCTCCGAATGTTGATGGTTTTTTTCGCCATCTCCGCAGCGGCAGTGATCATCAGCGACCGATCTCGATGGGAGAAACTCTTCATTCTTTTCAGTGCAATTCCGATTGCCCTGATCAGCAACATCGTTCGCATCGTCGCGACGGCCGTCGCCTACCAATATGCCAGCCGGGAAACGGCAGACCTGATCTTTCATGACCTCAGCGGCTGGCTCATGATGCCACTCGCGATGGCTCTGTTGTATCTGGAACTCAAGACGATCGATGTACTTTTTGTAGAAGTCAGCGATGCTCGCCCGGGGATTCTGTGCCATCGGATGCCGGGCGGATTCACCGTTAACAAGACATGATCGAGCGGATGACTTATGCCTCTGGTAAATACATCATTAAATCGTCGCGATTTTGGCCTTTGTCTTGGAGGATTGGCCCTGCTTGGCGCAACGGCTTGCGCGGATGCCATTCTGAATCGAGGTCTGAGTGATCCTCACGCCCTGAGCGCCGCTGCGGTCCGGCTCCAACAGCTTCCTGAGACCATCGGATTGTGGACTTCGACGGCTCAGGAGATTGATGAACGTGAGCTGCGGCTGGGTGAGATCGCGGGATACGTTCGCCGTCAGTATCGCCACGCAGAAACTGGCCGAACAGTTGCGCTGACGATTTTGTGTGGCGCTGCTGGACCATTGAGCGTGCACCCTCCAACAGCCTGTTTTGAAGGTGTGGGCTATTCCCTGATTTCAGGGCCATCTGTGTCCGGCATCATCGATGATACTGCAAAGACTGTGAGTTTCAACAAGGCGTCGTTCCGACTTCAGGGCTCGGCGGTTTCCGAAGTTGTACGAGTCTTCTGGGGATGGAGCACTGCCGGGGAATGGGATGCTCCAGCCAATCCGAGATTGTCGTTTCGAGGAAGTCCGGTTCTCTTCAAACTGTATACAGTCGATCGAGCCTGGGAAACCGCTGACGATTTTGCTCAGTCAGAAACCTTCCTGAAAGAGGCACTTCCGGTGATACGCACAACATTGAGTCAATGATAGCTCGATGCCTCGACTGATTTCCGAATCGCCTATTGCACCTTCCATGACAATCCCAGTTCAAGCGTGGTCCAAACAGCAGTTGACATTATGAGCAGTCTGACATCCAAAGGTGGTCCACGACGTCGAGCGCTCAATCCGCGAGCGGCGGTGATTCTTGCCGTCCTGGTCGCAGCAGTTGTGATGGGAATGGAGCGCCTTCACGACCGACAGATGTCAAGCACGCTGGAATTTCTGCGGTCCACAGCGTTTAAGTCCGTCGAATCCCAGGACTATCGAACCGCCCAATCGCAGTTGAGCCAGTATGTGGCTATGAAACCGAGTGACCCTGGGGCTCGAGAGAAGTTGTCGTGGCTCCTGACGGAACACATAAAGACTCCGCAGGCACTGGAACAGGCTGTGCGACTCAATGAAGAACTGTTGAGAAAGGAAGCAAGTAACGACGAACTGAGGTTAAGACAAGCACGCATCGCGGTGCAGCTGAATCGAATGGCAGACGCCAGTGATCACCTGAAATTGCTGCAATCTGCTCGTCCTGATGATGCGGAAGTTTGGTATCTCAGTGGTGTCGCCGCACAAGCCGAGCGTGATCTGCCTGCGGCCATCAACTGTCTGAAAAGGTCCCTTCGATGTCCGAAACAAATTCCTGAGTCGTACGCACTTCTGGCAAAGCTGGCAACGGATGATACTCCCGTGGAATTTCAACCAGATGCGTTGATGGCACAGATGATCGCGGCTTGTGTGTCCGGCAAGTCACACCACATCCGTGCCGACTATTCAATCGAACGCCATCGATACGCCGAAGCGATCCATGAACTTTGGAAAGCGTTGGCAGAGACTGCTGACGATCTGGTATTGAATGCGAAACTGGTGAGGTGCATTCAGGCTTTGGCCTCCAGCGAAAGTAATCGTTCTGAAAACAGCATTGCATCGTCTGCGGAACTGAAGAAAGCGATTCTTCATTTTGAAGCTCAGGTCACAGAATTGCCCCAAAACCCCTTCATGAGACTGCATCTCGCCACAATGCTCTGGAAGAACAGGGATCGGGCCAAAGCCATAGCCACTCTGGAAAGCGGAATTCAGGTGATGCCCCGCGCTTTTTCACTGCATGAGGCTCTCATCGAATACCTTGTCTCTGAAAATCAGGCCACCAGGGCCCGCAGAATTCTTGACAATATCCCTGCTGGGGGATTGCCTCGGGAGTCGTATCACTACTGTCGTGGACGGATTCTGATGGCAGAAAAACGATGGAAGGAGGCCGCTGCAGCACTGGAACAAACCTTAGCGTTCGGCAGGAAGGATTCTGGGTTGTTTTCTCGCGCTCAGATGAGTTACGCCATTTGTCGGAGTCAAAGCGGAGAATCGAGGGCCGCTTTGGAGGCCTTTCGATCGGTGGTGGCGGCCGCACCAGAATCCACAGGCGCGCGACTCGGAATTGCTTCCGCCTGGGTTCAATCCGGGCAGATTGATCTGGCGATCTCCGAATATCGCCAGTTGCGAAATGTGGCGGGAGTCAACGCGTGCCTCGCTGACTTGCTGATTCAGAAGAATCTCCAACAACCTGCCTCGCTTCGCACCTGGGACGAAGTCGATGCCTTGATTCGTGAAGACGAACCGCAGATCGCCGACGCCGCGCAGCGAATACTACTGCGAGCGGACAGATTGTTTGCCTCCGGGCAGATCATTGCTGCGATCCACACTTTGGAATATGGGGCCGTTGTTCAGCCAAAACGTCATGAGCTGAGGTCGGCATTGCGACGATTGACATCAGATTATGCAGCGGACCTCCGGAGTCGCCTGGATCAACTTGCGGAGGAAGATCCCGCGAACGCCGAAGTGCAGAGCATGAGAGTTCGACAGGAACTTTCGAAGAGTGGATTGCCGCAAGCGCTGGCGATGATTGAATCTATCCTGCCCTCGTTCGGCCCTTCCTCGACGCAGCGAGAAAAAGCTCTACTCGTTGCGATCCGAACGCTTGATCATGCGACATCGCAGGAGCGCCAGATCGATCGCAAGGAATTCGTTGATCTATTGGAGCAAACGTCAATTACCTATTCTCAACAGCTTGCAGAACTGAATCCTGCATACGAACGTGAACTTGTGCGAACGCTGATCCGTTCAGGCCGAATTGCAGACGCCCTGCGAGTGACAACCGCGCAACCAGAAAAGGGCAGACCCGAGATGCGGGCGGCAGCTTTGCTCGAATGTGTGCGATCATCGACACGTCGTGACAAGGTCATTCCCCAGATAACTCGCGCGATGTACGATCTGGTGACTCGCTTTCCGACAAATATCGAGCTTCGATTCTACTATGCAGAGCTAATGCTTTACGCTCGCGAGTACGCTTTGGCAGAGCAGACTCTGGCTCCGATTTCGTCATCAAATCAGGACGGGCGCATTAGTGCCTTGCGAGCGTGGTTGCGATCGGCCGAAGAGAAGAACCTTTCGGAAGCAAAGGACATGATTGCCAAAGTGGTCCTTCACAATGCGAACGAAGCCATCTTCCGTGAAGTGCAGGCAAGAGTACTGCTGACTCAGAACGAACCGGAGCAAGCCCTGACGATTCTGGAAGCGATTCCTTCTGATGAATTGACACTGGCTGGACAGGTTTATGTCGTAACCGCTTTATTGAAGCTCCATCGCGATGGTGAAGCGTATACGGCCTTCGAGCAGCTTCATGCAATCGATGAAACAGACGCCTTATTTCCAGCAGACGAAGACCTGCGCGACATCATCAGCTCGCAACTACTTCGTCCTTCCACCTCTCTCTGAACGCAGGAGTCATTCGCCGGGGAGGCGGGAACAACCATGCCACGACTTTCCATAATTGTTCCGACTTATTGTGAGGCCGACAACCTCTCGGAATTAACCGAGCGACTGTTTCGCAGCCTGTCGGAGGAACCGTACGATGCAGAACTGATCGTTGTGGACGATGACAGTCCGGATGAGACGCGTAATGTCTGTGCCTCGTTGTCCCAGCGATTTCCCCTGCGCCTGATTGTCAGAACTTCTGAACGTGGCTTGTCGAGCGCAGTAATTGCCGGAATGAATCTGGCACAAGGGGAATTGCTGATCGTAATGGATGCTGATCTGTCGCATCCACCGGAGTCTGTGGTCGAACTGGTCGCGGCATTGGAGAATCCAACAACCGACTTCGTGATCGGCAGCCGTTATATTTCCGGCGGTTCGACAGAGGTGGGCTGGGGATTATTTCGGTATTTAAACTCTCGCTTCGCGACTCTGCTGGCCCGCCCATTGACGAAATCTTCAGACCCGATGGCTGGTTTTATCGGACTTCGGCGAGATTCATTTCTCGCAGCGAAAGACTTGAATCCGATCGGCTATAAAATCGGCCTGGAATTGATGGTGAAATGCGGTTGCAGGAATATCGTCGAGGTACCAATTCACTTCGGCAATCGAAGAGCCGGTTCGAGTAAACTGTCCCTGCTGGAGCAGCTTAACTACATGCGCCATCTGGTTCGCCTTTATGCATTTCAATGGAAGCGTTTCAGGGCATCTTCAAGTCTAACCGCGCGGCGTGCGGAAGGGTTCAGCAAGCAGGATCGGAAAGTGGCTCAGCAGGAACAGGTCTACTGATCAATTTCCGCCGGGGCGGGCAGTCTCAGATTCTTGGATCGGTATGCACGGCACGGAGCTGCTCCTTGAGGATTTGCGAACTGACCAAAGTCGATTCCACGGGTTCCGCAACTACAAACGCTCTCCACTGGCGTGTACACTCGCGACCGTCGTATAAATCGCTGGAGGCAAACAAGCATCGCACGACTGGACAGTTTGCAGGATCGACAAAAGGCGACAATTCGCATGGCGGCATTTCCCTTGAACGGATTTTCGAATTTCTCAATCATTCGGCCGGCCGATGACAACCGCGATCGAGCCGTCTGCTCGGATTGCGGGTGGATTCATTATGAAAACCCCCGAATTATTGTGGGCGCTGTTGTTTGCTGGCAGGACAAGATTCTTTTCTGCCGTCGTGCTATTCGTCCTCGCTACGGGTTCTGGACGTTACCGGGCGGCTTTATGGAACTTGGTGAGTCGCCCGAAGAAGGGGCTCGACGCGAAGTGATGGAGGAAGCCGGGGCAGATATTCAAATCACCTCCCTGTTGGGTGTTTATTCGGTCCCAAGAATTGGTCAGGTGCATTTGATCTATCTTGCTGAAATGGCCGAAGCCAGATTTCATGCCAGTGAAGAGAGCCTGGATGCACAGCTTTTTCCGGCATCACCCGAAGGAATTCCCTGGGATGAGTTGGCTTTTCCAGTGAACCACTGGGTCTTGAGAGACTACTTTTCACTGCAAGGACGTCAACCGGACCAACCATTCACTGCAAAACCAGAAGATTTGCTGCAACGAATGTCGAAGGTTGATTATCATCCTGACTTTCCGCCCCCGGACATAATCCAGCAGTCGTAGTTCGCTGATTCTGCTGATTCAGATAATGGAGTATTGAGGCGTGCAACAGCCTGTTTCGTGTGGATTCCTGATTCTCCGAGGCGAGCCCGTGGATTCGTTTCTGCTGATGAAGCACGCACGGCGGTGGGATTTGCCTAAGGGTCACGTGGATGAAGGTGAAAGCGAACTCGAATGTGCACTTCGGGAACTCAGGGAAGAAACAGGCATTCAGGCGGATGATATTGAGGTAGATCCGCATTTTCGTTTCGAGAATCGCTACATGGTGAATCAGAAGCGATACGGCGGAAAAGGGCTGATCGAGAAGCGGTTGCTGGTGTTTCTGGCCCGCCTGATTCGACCTGTCGACATCATGCTGACGGAGCACGACGGCTATCATTGGTTCGACTGGAGCCCGCCTCACCGGATTCAGGACTGGACTATCGATCCACTTCTGAATGCGGCGAATGGTCACCTGCAAAAGAAATAACAGCACAATTGTAAGTGGCAGCTCACTACGGCCGAGTCGAATGCTGCCGTAACTCAAGCGAACGGAATGGCCGCAGGATTTGTGTTCAGCCGTACCGGACTCTGGCTCAGGTTATTGCCGGATTCGAACTGTTTCCAGGGCGGTGACTTCGATAATGTCACGCTTTTCCTTTTCCGACCATCGGTTGCCCTGAACACCAACCTGTTGTCCGACAAACGCTTGAAGCTGAACATTCCCCATCGGCTTTAGGTCTGCAAGAATCTTTCCTGACGGAGTCATCAGTACGTAACCCTCACCCTCAGCCTTCTGAACAATGCCGGCCCCCACGAATCGGTTTTGAGGACTTCCGGGGCTGATGGAAGCCGCCGAAGGTGCACTTCCGTCGAAGGATGCTGCTGCTGTGGGATCGGAATTCACGGCTGTCACCGCCGGGGTCATACTCTCGCTTGCAGCGATATTGGAGACGTCTCGATTCAGAAACGACTCAAAGGCCTGAGCGAGTTCGGTCGGTTGGCCAGGAGACATCATTGACTCGGGCCCGGCGCTGGAAATCGCAGTGGTTCCAAATGCACCGCCGGAATGATGCCTTCCCAGCAGTTGGGCATCCCTTATCTCGGTTTGCGATGTCAGCTGCTTCACTTCGTGCAGAGCCGCCAGTTTGCGTCGGTATCGTTCGATCGCCGGATATCGCAAGTCGATCTGGCCAGAGACAGGCTTGTGTGCCGAAGCCTGCTGCAGGAGCCTGTAATCATTTTCGATGGCGTCGAGGTTCCAGTGCGAAGCATCTTTCAGGATCATCTCACGGAATCGCCTGTCGATCTCAGCGAGCTCCTGTTGTTCGCGACGAACTTGCTGCAAATGAGCCAGTTGATGACTAGGGCCTATGGCCGGAACATCGACCACGCCCCCCTCTCCGTTCAAGGCCGTCCTGGGACTCATCGGTTGCAACGGAACGACCACAGGGGCGTCGGGTCGCTTTGCGTTCCCCGGCACCTTGTAAGGGTCCGCATTCTGCATTGCACGAAGCTGAGCATCGACAGGAATAACCGCAGACCCGGGGAGCCAGCGACGTTCTCGAGCCGGGGGTGCAACTTTCAGCATCGACTGCACACCACTGGTCATGTCGATTTGTTTCTGTCCGAGAATGGTGATCTTTTCTCCGGTCATCAGGCGGCGATGGAAGACAGAAGCTTCGTCTCCAAATTCACTGCCCACCCATGCGGCAACGTTCTCGGTTGTAATCTCCCCTTCGGAATCGCTCAATCGCTTGACGAACCGCTCCGGAATCCAGCTGAAACTACCCTCCGGTGGATCGATCATGTACCACCCGCCTGGATCATGACGGTGGACAGTCACTACGACATCCTGGGATAGCTTTTGCGTGGGATAATAGGAATCTCCCGGTCCGCTTCGGACGAACGTCTCTGAGGCGACTACTTTTGCCTGATACGGAAAATCCTTGCTCTCCGCCAATGCTGACGATGGAGTCAGTGTTGTGGAGACCACGATGGTTTGGAACAGGACAACCGTTGCGAATGCACGCAGCATGGCAGTGCCTCCGTGAAGGGGTTGGCGATACATTGAAGGACTTCAGAGAAATCAGTTTTGATCTAAAAATCAAGCTGACCCTTGCTGAATGAATTGATTCAGCAAAAGGTTGCGTCCTGAAAATCGATCCGGCAAGATCTGCCGCTTGATCGCAGGACGTTGAACTTCGCTTGAGGAAGTTCGGTTGAAACGTTCCCATAAGCCTGTGCCTGAGACACATGTCGCCGGGGATTGAAAAACCAGTGTTTGAGTGCCAGTTTTCTCACGAAAAACGCCTTTGGAGCGTTACTCCGAGGCAGCTTTTGCCGTTCCAAAACATGGCTGCCAAACGTCATCAAGACAGACTTAATGAATCTTCGAGATTGCCTCAAGTCTGGTTTTCATGAGTTTTTCGAAGGCTGGAAGAGGGTTGATTTCAGCGTCAGCATTTCGGATCATGTGGGAACCAAGCCCTTTTGTTCAGGAGCCCATTAATGAAGTTTCTGTTTCGCCCCTTGCTGATTTGTGCATGTGTCACGTGGATTTGCATTCCCTGGATGGCCATTGCACAAACAGTCGCAAATCCAAAACTCAAAATCGGGGATTTGGCGCCGGAATGGAATGAGCTCATGGGCACTGACGACAAACGCCATTCCCTGAAGGATCTGGGTGACAGGACAGTGATTGTCGTTTGCTTCACGTGCAACTCCTGCCCCTACTCTGTTGATTACGAAGATCGGATGATGGAACTGCAAAAAAAATATGCAGGCCATTCGATGGGAGTGACATTGGTCGCAATCAACGCCAACAAAAAACCGTCTGAGCAGCTCGACAGGATGAAGGAGCGAGCCAGAGAAAAGTCGTTTCCCTTTCCGTATTTGATCGATGAATCCCAACAGATTGCTGACGCCTATGGTGCCAGTTTTACACCTGAATTCTTCGTTCTGAACAAAGATCGAAGAGTGGTCTATATGGGGGCGTTGGACGACAAAACGGATGTCGCTCAAGTGAAAGAGCGTTTCGTGGAATTGGCCATTGAAGCGGCGTTGAAGAATGAACTTCCGCCCATACAGGAGGTTCCGGCTCGTGGCTGCGCAATACCCTATAAGCGGTCAAGGAAGTAGTGAGGCGTCCTCAGTCCTCCAGAAGAGCGTGCATTCATCGCGACGCTGTAGTTGTCACACTTGCTGCTAACACACTGAATCAGAACGACAGGATTGTCGCCGGGCTCAGAATTGAGATCTCTTTTGCCTGGGCTGGAGGTGACGTCGCAGCGGGTGCGGCAGACTGTTTCGGCCGGTCCACGGCGATGTCCTGAATTGACAGCGATGAAGGACTCAGAGCAATCGTAATGTAGTCATCCGCTTCACGAATCCCCGGGCGATGGAAGTCGAGCGGCAGCCATCCACTCCGATTCCGCATACTCGTTGAGGCACCTAATTGCAAAAGCATCCAGTTAAAGAATGGTTCTTTGGAACGCGATGCAACGTGCAGAAGTCTATTCTGATGCTCATCAATCGGATGATTTACAAAATTTGAAAAGGCAAGCTGCATGCAAGTCGGTGCAAACATCATTCCTGCGACAGGCGAAAGCGTCCTCATCAGATAATCCCGCTGCATCTGATCTGCGTAAAGCGACGCAATTCCACCTTCAGGAACGCGCTGATTTTCGCGAGACTCGGTAGTGGTCGTCTTGAAACTGTGCGGCAACGTAAATTGTGACTCACGCCGGTCAGTCGATTCTGAGTCATTCTCCAGTTGCGTTTCATCGCTGCAATTCTCTGGAACGATGGTTGCCTGAGAATTATTTCGCCACACTCCGATGACGGTTGTGGAAAGTGCAAGGAACAGCACAGCTGAGTGGTATCGTTCGACCATCATATTTGTCCTGATCAGATATTCTGGATCCCGTTCCGTGGGTTCACATCAGAGTTGCCGAGGTGTTCGCCATGCCGTCGTGAATCCTGGGTAATTCGCAGAGAATTCAACATTGATTTCGAGGAATCCTGGGGAAAATCTCCCGCTGTTGGATGGCTTTTGATAGCCTACCCTTTGTCCGGCAGCACGAATTCACGGCTGGAATAAATTCGAATCAGGAAGATTCCATGAAGACTTTGAAGGATCGAAACGCATTTCTTACAGGAGCGGCTTCAGGTATCGGCCGCGCACTCGCAATCGCCCTGGCGGCTGAAGGTTGTCATCTTTATCTGGTGGATATTGATGAGTCGGGGCTGACGTCCCTGGAAGCAGCGTTAGCGAGGTCCTGTGTGCGGGTCTGGACGCGGCGATGTGATCTTGCAGATCGAGCTGCGATCTCAAAAGTTGTCGCGGATGCGGTCAGTGCCAGTGGTGGCATTGACCTGCTGATTAATAATGCCGGAGTTGCCTACTACGGGTCAACTGGCAATATGACTCAGCAACAATGGGACTGGGTGATGTCGATCAATTTACTGGCGCCAATCCAGATCACTCATGAACTGCTTCCATCGATTTTGCAGCGGACGGATACGCATATCGTGAACATGTGCAGTATCTCGGGACTTGTCGCGGGAGGAAGGTTTGCCGCCTATCACACGAGCAAGTATGGGTTAGTCGGATTCACTGAATCACTTCGAGCGGAATTTGGCCGTCGTGATATCGGTGTGACAGCCATTTGCCCTGGTCCTGTAACCACAAAACTCTACGAATCTGCTGCGTCCGGCAACGCGGGACGAAAAGTTCCATCTCCGCCGCAATGGTTGTGTGCGACACCAGAAAGGGTCGCCGCCATCACAATTAAGGCGATTCGTCGAAACCGGCGACAGGTACTGATTACGCCGACAGCCCATTTTCTTTATCAGATGAAACGATTCGCGCCGTGGTTGATCGATTTTACGAATCGTTTCAGCCTGAGTCGCTGGAAGAGAAAGTTTTTTGCCAAGACTCAACCGTCCGCGCCGTTAGCCGTTGCACCGACCACGGTCTCGCTGTCTGTCGCAGGCACGAATTCAAAGTCCACTCGAGCGGCCTGACATTCTGCATGAGCAAATCTGAACCACGCAAAGTTCACATCGCAGAAGTCAAAGTGATTCGCAATGGCGTCACGTATGCGTCGGAATACCTCAGACGCACGTTTCGTGAGGACGGAACGGTCAAACAGGAAACGTCGGGAAAACTCATTGACCTGTCGCAGGATCTGATTGAGCTGATAAGGCAACGAAGTGCTCAAGTGGAGCTTTTGTGTCGCAGCATGAAGTCATTTGATCTGCACGTGCGTCCGATCTGTCACTTCAAAGATGATCGTATCCGAACTCACGTGTGTTCGTTGAATACCGTGTGTCTCGAACCCGGCGGTGCCCAGTTCAACCAGCTGACCCAGGCCACGCCTCTTCAGCGACCTGTCTTCGCAGTTCTCGGCACGTTGAAGCAGTCGCCAGAACTCTGCATATCGATGGGCTGGCCCCGTCGCATAATTCCCAGAAACTTTTGACTCTTAGGCCCTAAATCACTGCCTCGAGTAACGTTCAAGTTCGGATTACGCGGAGAGAAATTGCGAATATGATTTTATGTGGCCGAAAGTTCGAAAGCTCCCTGCCTTCGAAATCCGCAGAATCGACCTTCTGAGCGGTTTTCATTTGCGGGTCCATGAAATCTAACCCTCGAATCGACTTGCGATTTGGGACAGTACAGCTAAACTGCGGCCCCGCCGATCACGATTTGAAGAAGCTTCTGCTTGGTTTCGCCAAGTAGCTTACAGTTTCGTGTTGGTGATGACGCACTCGTAGCTCAATTGGATAGAGCGTCGGTCTACGGAACCGAAGGTTAATGGTTCGAGCCCATTCGAGTGCACTTAGAAAAGTCAGTGTTTTACCGCCTCAAAACGGTGCACTGGCTTTTTTTGTTCTGCCGTGTAGCCAGGAGATGTAGCCACTGGGTTCTGCAGTCACTGAGCGTCTGGCTTTGGTGGTGCTGTCTTCTGCATCATGGCTGACATCTTCTCAATTGCCTCATTCTGAGCCCCCCTGCAGAAGATGCGAATATGTGTGTTGGCGGTCGTGGCGAAGTCACGATGCCCCGGTCGCTTGTGAATAACCTTTTTGTCTAATACCCCAGCGAGAAGCTGGGTGGCCTGGGTGTGTCGCAGGTGGTGGAAAAAAAAACTG
>JANPHT010000688.1:0-5045 GCA_031424595.1 Planctomycetota bacterium | reverse complement strand
GGTCGTAGCAGTATGTCACACCTTCGACGGCCTTGTATCCGAGATCGTCACTTCGACCGTGTGCCGCGCCCGACTTAACGCCGGCCCCGGCGAGCCATGTCACGAATGTGCCACCATTGTGGTCGCGACCGACACCTCCCTGAGCGAAAGGAGTCCGACCGAATTCCGTGGACCAGATGAGCAGCGTGTCTTCGAGCAGGCCGCGATTTTTCAAGTCCGCCAGCAAGGCACCAATTGGCTTGTCGACACTGTTGGCAATGACCGGCAACTCACCCGGAATACTGCCGTGGTTGTCCCAGTTGTTGATAGCACCCTGAGGCCCGCTCCAGACTTGCACGAAGCGGCTGCCATTTTCCAACATCCTTCGCGCCAGCAAACAACGTCGTCCAAAATCCTGCGTCATTGGGTCCGACGTGCCATAAGCCTGATGAGTCGACTCAGACTCGCGGCTGAGATCAAACACCTCAGGGGCACTGATCTGCATTTTGGCGGCGACCTCACAGGAGGCAATTCGAGCTTCCAGGCGACTGTCGTGGGGATGCTGTTCTGCATGGCGACGATTAAATCTTTGCAACACTTCCAGAGTTCTGGCATCCGCTTCAGATTGAGCGAACGCAAATTTTGAATCGGCGAACAGATCAGGGACTGGCTGAGACCCGGAGAGATTAATCAAAGTTCCCTGATTGCGAGCCGGAAGAAATCCGGCACTGAAGTTTCCTTTGGAATTGTAGGGTAACCCTCGGGGGTCAGGCAGCACGACGAACGACGGGAAATTGTCGGACAAATCTCCCAGTGCGTAAGAAATCCACGCTCCCATACACGGAAAACCGGGTAGCAAAAATCCTGTGTTCATCATGTAACTGCCGGGGCCGTGCACGTTGGTTTTGGTGGTCATGGCCATGAGAAATGCCATGTCATCCACGTGCTTGGCCTGTTCCGGGAATACGCTGCTGACCCATCGCCCGGATTCTCCATGCTGCTGAAATGCAAACGGGCTTTTCATCACAGCGCCAGCCGGGGCGGTGAAGCCTTCGGGCTTTTCCTTTGGCCCCAGCATCTGGCCATTTAATCGCTCCAGTTCCGGCTTGTAATCAAACGTATCGATCTGACTGGCACCACCGTTCATGAATAGCTGGATGATGCGCGTGGCCCTGGCCGGATGATGAAGACGGCCGTCAGAGCCTTCACTTATTGGGGAGTTTGCAAATGCGTTTCGCGACAGAAGTTGAGCTAGCGCGATGGTGCCGGCCCCACCAGCCATTTGCCCGAGAAATGCCGCGCGCGACAAATGCGAATAACCTGAGACGGGGGCGGTGCGGTGGGCTTCTGACATGGCGGGAGGTCACAAAGAATTCGCGGCAGGAAAGTGCGAACTTCGGAAGGTGGAGTCCTCAGTGTATCACTTGATCAGCCCGCCAGCAGTGGATTTGCTGAACACGTCCGTGTTTTTTTTGCAGGAACCGCTGGCACTCAGCAAATCTTTGTGGATTTCCAGGCCCCCATGGCCAATGCCAGCCAGCCGGCAAGCATCAAAATGCCACCAACAGGAGTGATGGCTCCCCATGGAATGCCAAGCCAGCGGGGGCCTGCGATGACAAGCAGAAACAAGGATCCACAGAAGAACGTAATTCCGCCCAGAAAGCAATAGGCAGCGACGGTCAGTGGCCTTGATGCCTGTCGCAACATCAGGAGACCGGTGATCGCCAGGGCCAGGGCATGCACCATTTGATATTCAACACCCGTTTCGAAATCTCGGAGATATTTGAAACTCGCCGTGACTGATTGTCCGGCGACCATTTTCGGCTCCATAGCCGCGTACTTTGTTTCCAGGTAGCCAGTATTCTTATTGTCGGTCAGGCCGTGAGCCCCAAACGCTCCCAACACAACCGAGAGAAATCCGAGCAGGGCGGACAAACACAGACAGGCACGTGCGTTCATAAATGTGATCCGATTTCCTTAGACAACGACCGACGGTTTTGTTCCACGCTTGCTTGATCAGAGATCGGATAAGGGCGGGTCCGAACTGACATTCAGAACATGGGAAGTGTATGATCGTCGTCCGGATTCCCATTGAACAGGGCTGGGAGAATCATTCCCACGAGAGCTTGCCGAAGTCCAGAATCTGGATTCGATGATCACTCAGCCACGAGGTCTGTAGTTCATAGTTCACGGGAATAGTTTCCGGCCCGCAGAGGCAGTGATCAATGGCCAGCACGGGAAGTGGCACAGGCCACGTGTAACTCCAGCCACATCCGACCGCGTCGTACGCGTGACGATATCCATCAGGCAATTCATCGAACGCCAGCGAGCGTCGTGGCGTATTCAGATCTCCTACCACAAGGTCGGCTTTTCGTTCGATCGCGCATTCCACGAGCGACTTCAGGTAAGGGTGCCGCCAGATGCGGAAATTTGAAGTCATGTCGGCCACAATGACGTCCAGCGATCCTTCCGGCAGTTCGCAATGAACCTGATAAGCGGCTACCACGCCACCGGGAACGAGCGATTTGGAAGTTGTCATGCGACCACGGCACGCAATCAGCATCCCGGGCAGCTGTAAAACCTGATGTTCGGGAAAGTCGGCCTCTCTGATTGAATCGGTGGTCTCTGACAGAATAATCACGTCAGCCGCAAGGGCACGAAGGCGTTCACGCTGTTCTGGCCATCGACTCACTGGCCGGCACAAGTTCCAATGAACCAGACGGCAGACAGAATCCGGCTTCTGCAAAACAGAGCCCGGCGTCCAGCGGTTCTCCAATTGCAGGACACAAGCCACAGGCGGAACGGTAAGCCCAGCGTAGAGAATCCACCATCGCGACTTCTTCCAGCCAGCGATCAGGGCGAACATTGCATAGGCCACCGTAAGCAACACACTGGGCATATAGAACATAACGCCAAGGACGATGCTGCGATCCTTCAGAAGTTGTCCGATACTCCAGAGTACGAAGACAACAACGGGCACCCACGACATCCATTTCAGCAGCCGGTGCTTCATCGTGAGTTACCGCCGGACGATTGCAGAGCTCTTGCTGAAGGCATTTCAGAATCGCACAGAGCCAGGCACTGAGCGTTGTCAGTGCAATGACTCTTACTTTGTAATATCGATGTTTGAAGGGTCTGAAGGCGCTACGGGTTTACTACCGGGTTGCTCCGCCGCCGCCTCTTTGTCACCCAGCCCCAATTTGTCCGCAATCATTGACGGGATGTGTTTGAGCTTTGGCGCAATGTACCAGGCTCCACCAATCAGCGCGGCCACGAGTAGGATTAACTGGATGAATCCGAACGTATTTCGGAACACATCTTTAAGCTTGCGCTTCAGGTAGAAGGACTTCTGCTCCTTCTCGACCTTTTTGTAAAGACTACTCATGTCCTCCTTGCGAATCGCCGCCGTTCTTTTCGAAAGACTGTCTTCCACGGCCTTGATGAATTCCGGAAACTGTGCCAGTGGATAATACGAGCCGTCGGCAGAGGCTTTTGTGCGAGCTCTTGCGGTCAAGGTACCAGCGGCCAGCATCTTCAGAATTCGACCTGTGGAGTGTTTTTCCACAACCGTCTTGCCTTTGGCATCTTCATACTGAACATACCAGATGCGAGTCGAATTTGACGCCGTGTCGCCTGCGATCGCCTGGGTCGCCGCGAGTGTTTTTCTGACTTGCGGACCGGAATTCGAGAGTGAAGTCGTGGTCGGCCCGCCTCGGGCGGGGCCGACGGGTTCCGCTCCTTCGATGAAACTAAGCGTTTCGGCATGAAGGCTCAATGTGAGCAGATCTTTCAGTACTTCATCACAATTCTTGTAGCGATGGTTAGGATCCCTGGCCATCATCTTGTCGATGATCAGATCCAGCCGCTCAGGAATCTCTGGCCGCACTGTTCGAGACTGCGGATAGATGCCTTTTTCTTTGGCCATTATCAGCTCAAGTGCTGTAGTGCCGCCATAGGGCAACTTTCCCGTCAGCATGTGGTACAGCGTTGCACCCAAAGCATAGACGTCACAGCGATTATCGACATATTTGGCATTGCGAGCCTGTTCAGGTGCCATATACAACGGCGTCCCAAGTCCAGTACCGCTTTGAGTCATCGAGACGTCTTCGTCCAGTGCCTTCGCCAGACCAAAGTCGGCAACTTTGACGATTCCCTTTTTCGTAATCAGGATGTTGTCTGGCTTAATGTCCCGGTGTACCATATTCTGAGCATGTGCATGCTTCAAGGCTTCGCCACAAATGATGGCAATGTGGACGGCATCGGCAATACTGAATCGTCCAAGATGATCGAGCCATTTTTGCACGCTTTGTCCATCGATGTATTCGATAGCGGCAAAGTGAATTCCCTTGTAAGAATCCACCGCATAAATCTTCACCACATTGGGATGGTCAATTTTGGCCATGGACTTCGCTTCACGCTCAAATCGTGCAACAAAGTCGCCCTTCTTGGCCAGTTCTTTTGTCAACGTTTTCAACGCGACCATTCGATCCAGACTGATTTGCCTGGCAAGGAAGACCTCACCCATTCCCCCTTTGCCAAGTTTCTTCTTCAGCTCGAAATCACCAAGCTGCTGAACTTTTCCAGCATTGGAAGACTTTTGATTCTGTGGTTCATCTGCCAAGTTAATCATCCGCCCAAAAGCCAGAAGAATTGACTCTGCGACAGTATCGCGTTTTTCCTGGGACTGAACAACTGTTTTCAGCTTTCGAGTAGAAATCAGTCAACTTCGTGCATTTACAACGAAAATGCAGGGTGAGCCTGTTGAGTAACCTCCTGATTTTCGGTCATTCAGGATCGGGCGGAGGGGAAGTCGAATCCTGGGGATTCGTGACCTTCAATGCGTACAAATCGAACCGGTTAAATCGAACTCAGTACCATGACAAAAGCTGAATCCGCCGAAGCCGATTGTGAGGCTTGTGAGGAACGTAGGATTTGCTCAGACTCACAAATCATCGAGTCTGCAAACCCTTCCCCAAACTACCGCGACGGGGGCCAAATCGGGATAGGGGAAAGCCTTTCGGCTTTTCCCCTCCCACATCACCGTGCGTACGGGTCCGTACACGGCG
>JANPHT010000687.1:0-4211 GCA_031424595.1 Planctomycetota bacterium | reverse complement strand
CCATCAGTTTGTCGCGAGAATCTGGCATCAACCCTGCCTAAACCGCAGATCAGTCCCACATCGAGAGCAGAATGGTCGGGTGCATGCAGATTGCTATTGGGATAGGCAGTTTCGTCACGACGTCTGTCGGTTTTGAGGTGAGAACGTCGGTAAGTCGATCTGATTTTAACAAGTTGCCGTCCCTTGATTTTTGTTGTGCGTAAGTTGTGGTCAGTAATGCAAAAATGATAGGCATTCGAGGGTCTTGCACCTGTCAGATTGTCGAAAAATGATTCGATAAAAAATGCGTAAGTAGTTTTGTAGTAGGTGGTTGTGGTTTTTAAGTCTGTTCACTTTTTCGCTAGGGCACGTTGTTTGCAATTCAAGATGATAGAGCATTTCGTTGGCACGGATGGCAATGGGGAAGGTTTTGAGAAAAGCCATGAAAGCATTCATCGACCGTAAGCCGTTCGGTGGCTGTCGTTTAACAAGAAACCTTCTGACCGGTAAGGGTGCAGTGCCCGTTCGTTGGCCACCCATCAACGTAAATGACGTCCGGAGTATAAGGGACAAGTCTGCAGCAGGCAGCAAGACAGCACGACATAAAGCGAGGAGAAAAGGCAATGTTTGGTAGTTTGTGGACCCGATTGCGGCCAGCCGCATTAATGGTCACTCTTGGGTTGTGTTTTTTGGCGAGCGTTCCCTCCACAGGGTTCTCTCAGGAGCCTGCAGTTGAATCCGTGGCCGCTCCATCGGAAGCGGCAACTCCCCCTGTAGAGAGTCCAACAGCTGAACCGGCTGCACCCGTTGTTCCACCGACTGCGGAAGAGGTGATGGGCAAACTCTCTGTGGGCATTGACACAATTTGGGTGATGGTTTGCGGCATGCTTGTTTTCTTCATGAACCTCGGCTTTGGTTGTGTTGAGTCTGGTTTCTGTCGAGCCAAGAACTGTGTGAACATCCTTTCTAAGAACTTCATCGTATTCGCGGCTTGCTCAATTGGTTTCTGGCTTGTGGGCTGGGATCTGATGTTTGGTGCCGGCGATGGAGAATTCATCGGTAAGTCTGGCAGTTTTATGGTTGGTGGCGCGGATAACAGTCCGAAGCAGGCAACCCTTGGCTATGAAGGTGTGTATGGATCAATTGCGTGGTCCACCGTACCGCTTTGGTGTAAGTTTTTCTTCCAGTTGGTGTTTGCTGGTACCGCTGCAACGATTGTGTCCGGAGCAGTTGCTGAACGCATCAAGTATCACGCGTTCATTATTTTCTGCTTCATCATGGCAATAGCAATCTATCCGGTGACTGGACATTGGATCTGGGGTTTTGGTTATCTCGCTGCAAAATGGAATTTCTGGGATTTCGCTGGCTCGACAGTTGTCCATTCTGTTGGTGGTTGGGCTGCATTGACTGGTGCCATTATTCTTGGTCCACGTATCGGCAAGTTCTCCAAAGACGGCAAGATCAACGCGATTCCAGGTCACAATATGACGGCGGCATTCATCGGATGCCTGGTGCTCTGGTTTGGTTGGTTTGGATTTAATCCGGGAAGTACGATGAGCATTGCTGCCGACGGTGGTGCCATGGCCGCACTTTCTGCCGTCAACACGAACATGGCTGCCGCATTTGCCACAATGACTGCAACGGCAACTGCGTGGATTGTGCTTGGCAAGCCAGACATTGGAATGACACTGAATGGTTGCCTCGCGGGACTTGTGGCAATTACTGCTCCTGCCTACTTCACAAGCCCAGCAATGTCTGCACTGATTGGTGCGATTTCAGGGGTGACTGTAGTGTTGTCGGTGTTGATGGTTGACCGCTTGCGGATTGATGACCCAGTGGGTGCCATTTCTGTACATCTGGTTCATGGCATATTCGGAACCCTCTGTGTGGGACTCTTCAGCACGGCCGATCTGTCAGCGACCCCGATCACCGGTGGTCCTAAAGCTGGTTTATTCTTCGGTGGTGGTACTGAGCAACTGATTGCCCAGTTGGTCGGTGTGGGCATGGTTGGTGCCTACGTTCTTGTTGTCTCTGGTGCCGCGTGGCTGATTCTGAAGTACACGATCGGAATTCGCGTGACTCCGGAAGAAGAAATTGGTGGCCTGGACGCAGGCGAACATGGCAATGAGGCTTATCACGGATTCGTGATGCAGTCCGCCGGTCATATCTAGTCTCGGTATTTGTTGCAATTGGTTCGGTAAACTGTTTTGCTGAACAAAACGTACAACTTCTGCCTCGGTAAAAATCGCAACGCTCGGATTGGAGACAATCCCGAGCGTTTCGGCTTTTTTAAAGCGAACTTGCTGTCAGGAGCGGAAACCCTGGAATCAGTTTGATCCAATACTGAGCTTTGTGCTGACCCACATTGGCATGAGTGTTCGGTGCCCGGGATTCATCTGCAGAGTGTGAATCTGTTGAATCTGCACGACTCTGTTGCGGCGCATTTTTCAGGTGCCCGAGCGTTGTTAAGAAGACCTTCCCTACCCACGTAGTTTAGAAAGACCAAGGAGAACAGGCGATGTTTAGATTTTTGGGGCTGCAAACTCGAAGCATGTTCCCTGCCATATTTGTCACACTGTTGCTTCTGGCAAGCTCCTCCAGTTTGCTGACAGCTCAGGATGCTGCCGTCGAATCAAATGCCCTCGTGGCCACAGAAACTGCGGCCGTAGCCGAAACCGCATCGGCCGCTGCCCCGCATCTTACAGGAACGATTGATACTGGTTCCACCAGTTGGCTTCTTGTGAGTGCGGCACTTGTTTGTTTCATGATGCCAGGGCTGGCATTGTTTTATGGTGGCATGGTTCGATCAAAGAACGTACTGAATATGTTCATGTGTGTAATGGTCTGTGTTCCGATTATCACCATTCAGTGGGTGGCCTGCGGCTACAGCCTGACGTTTGCTGTGCCGTCCGCAATTTCTGTTGATGGTGGAAAGAATGAAGATGGTTCCGTCAAGCCAGCACTTAGCTATTTGGGCTGGGATTCCAGTCTTGTCTTCCTGAAGGGATTCTCTGATGCCGATCCGGTAAGTCCGAACTACTTTGGAAAGATTGTCACCAGCGGCGACACCACTGGTGCCTCACCGACCGGCGTTCCTGAATTGCTCTTTGCCATGTTTCAGATGATGTTTGCCATCATCACTCCCGCCTTGATTGTTGGCGCAATTGCTGAACGAGTGAAATTCACTGCCTGGTGCGTGTTCGTCCTGCTCTGGGCCACGCTGGTTTACGATCCAGTGGCACACTGGGTTTGGAACGTTAATGGCTGGTTGTTCCAAAAAGGAGTGCTGGACTTTGCCGGGGGCACTGTCGTTCACGTGCTGGCTGGAGCTTCGGCGCTCGCTTTGATCCTGATCCTTCCGAAACGTCACGGGTTCCCAAAGGGGCCGTTCCTGCCTCACAGCATTGGCTGGACGTTGATCGGGGCTGGCTTCCTGATGGTAGGCTGGTTTGGCTTTAATGCCGGTTCTGCAATTGCAGTGGGCAAAGATTTTCTTCCAGTGTCAGGTGCCGTAGCGGTAATGGCCTTTGCGACAACAGCAATCGCCGGGGGCGCGGCAACGGGATCCTGGATGATTGCCGAATGGATTCATGCAGGCAAGCCAACAGCGATTGGTGTGGCTTCCGGAATGGTGGCTGGTCTGGTTGTTATTACGCCGTGTGCTGGTCATGTGAGCCCAGGGAGTGCATTGATCATTGGACTGATCGGTGGATTCGTCTGTTTCCTTGGAGTACAGCTGAAGCAGGTTCTGAAGTATGACGATTCGCTCGACGTCGTTGGGGTTCACGGCGTAGGTGGAGCTCTTGGTGCCGTGCTGGTTGGCTATTTTGTGATTCGACCAGTCGTGGGTGGCATGGACCAGGTGATGTTACAACTGACAGGGATCGTCGCTGCCGGAATCTATGGCTTTGTGTTGACGGCAGTGATTGGCCTGATTATCCACAAGACGATCGGCTTCACCGTGACGGAACATGAGGAAGAAGAAGGCCTCGACGTGACCGAACATGGAGAAACCGCTTATCGCCTCAATTAAACGATTCGCTGTTTAACGATTCCTTCCCGAAAGCCCGGTTCGCATGAGCCGGGCTTTATTCATGTGTGCCGAGCATGTTTAACAGCTTGAGGGTTTGAGTCCCTTATCCAGCCTGATGGAGGTGAAGGATTAGCGAAGCGCAAGGGCGGGGTCGCGAGGCTTTGTCTGAAAGAAGCGTGTAGCAAACGCGTGAGCCGAC
>JANPHT010000686.1:0-20845 GCA_031424595.1 Planctomycetota bacterium | reverse complement strand
CGATAGAATTCCATCGCGGTCATGTAATCATGGACCTCGAGTTTTTCGTTGCGCAAAGCGTCCGCGAGCGGCTCTCTGACTTTCTGGTCGTCCAGCACCAGAAACACAGTAAATGGACGGCGCTTTTTAACTTGGCCAAATTCGGACAGAGGCAGTCTCTTTCCAGCACCTCCAGAGGATTTTCCCAATTTAGAAACCATGACTCAATACCCTCTGAAAATATCCCCGTGACCAAGCCAACAGGCTCTGAATTGTACCTAACGCATCGTACGAGTCGAACCAAGCTCCCTGAAGTTTACCGTAAAGTCATGTCCTGAGATTACGCAAATGCCTTGGGATCTTAAGATTTTCCAGAGTGTGTCGGGGGAAAAGTTGCCCGGGATACCGACAGACGTGACGTCGGCTTTACGGCAAGAGAGCGGCAATCCGTAAGCAGCCATTGTTCGTTCTGTGCGCTGGACAGAACATGACGCCTTTGAATTGTGCGGGAATACATCGTTTCTGCTTGTTCCAACGTATTCAGCACGGTCAAATGACCACGATTCCCAGGAAACTGAACATACTGCCGGCATGGTGACGAATGGTGGACGATTCGAAACTGGAAGCGATCTTCCAAACTTGTTCCTCAAACATCCGAAAGCTCATGCCTGCGCTAAGCGAACTGGAACTCCAGGCGAAGATTCTTCAATCAGCCCCACTCGCAGGGCGAGAATGGTTTGAACTGCTGCGGCAAAAACTAGTTCCTCAACTTGGCGAACAAGCGTTTCTGGTTGTCGCAGTCGTCGGGGGTACCAACATCGGAAAGAGTGTGATCTTTAATCACCTGGCCGGATGCAAAGCCAGTGCGAGTAGCCCGCTGGCTTCCGGAACAAAGCATCCGGTGTGTCTCGTTCCGGAAGGGTTTACAGACACACACAGCCTGGAATCGGTGTTTCCTGATTTTCAACTGCACGAATGGACCGACGCGGCTTTATCACTTCAGGAAAGTGATGCTCATCAGATTTTCTGGCGGACCGCGAAGGAGTTGCCACCTTCTCTGCTGATTCTGGACACACCGGATATCGACAGCGATGCTCGTGTCAACTGGGTCCGCGCGGACGCTGTGCGGCGCTGTGCGGATGTGCTGATTGCTGTGCTGACTCAGCAAAAGTATAACGACGCCGCCGTGAAGGAATTTTTTCGAAAGGCGGGAGACGAAGACAAGGCTGTCCTGGTGGTCTTCAATCAATGCCTGTTGCCTGAAGATGAACCTTACTGGCCTGTCTGGCTGAATACGTTTTGCCGCGAAACGCACATCCATCCGGATGCTGTTTACCTGGCCCCAGGTGATCGACGAGCGGCGGAGGAATTGAGACTTCCGTTCTTTGCACGTTCGTACTCTGCGATCGCGAATCCTGACAACCATGACAGTGCTGACGATTCCGTAAAGCTGGCTTCAGGCGTGCCCGACAATACGCCACGCAGCCTTTCGGCTGACCTCGCACGGCTGCGCTTTCGTGAGATTCGTTTGAGGACTCTTCTGGGCTCGCTGCGAGAATTGACACATCCTCAAAGGGGAATTCCTGGTTACTTACGTGAGATTCGATCGGCGAGCGAAGATCTCGGGCGCACGGCGTCCCGGATGGCGACTGACAGCGTGGTCCAGATTCGAAACTGGCCCGCTCCGGCAAATGCCTCGCTGGTCTCCGAAATCCGGCTCTGGTGGCAAGCCCGCCAGGAAGGCTGGGCTCGAAAAATCAACTCCGCTTACTCTTTGGTGGGGAACGGGATTCTCTGGCCCATCCGCGCTGCCCGCCGCGCATTGCAGGGAGATCCGATTCCGCCCATGGATGATTATCGAGACAGAGAATGGGCGGCCATCCTGATTGTGGTGGAAGAGTTGTTCGACAAACTTCAGTGGATGGCTGATTCCGGAAATGAAATCATCCGACCGCGGATCGAATCCGTTCTGAACGGTGAGGCTCGTGCCAACCTACTGAGTCTTCTGAAGGCCAGGCAAGAGACTGTGGATTTCGACGAAGAACTTCGTCTGGTGGTCGATGAACAGATGAAAGGGTTTGAGAAAACGAAGCCCGATCTTTTTAGTATGTATCGACAACTCAATAACGTTTCTGCGGCCGTCCGGCCTATGACCAGCGTTGTGCTTTTTTCTATTGGATTTGGACCTGCCGGAGAATTGGTTGCGCCAATGCTGGGCCACGCAGCCGCATCAGCGGTGGTACACGTCGTGGCCGATGTCGCCGGAGGTGCGACAGCCGCGATTGCCGGGGAAGCGGCCGTCTCCAGCGCAGCCGGTTCCGGTGCCGGACTGCTGCAGACGTGGTTTCATTCTTTGCACTCAGCATTTACGACTCGCCGCGCTTTATGGTTAACGACTCTGGTTCATGCCGAACTTCTGGGTGAACTGCCTCAGGAACTCAAAACAGGCGCAGAGCTTTCCACGTCCCCTGCATTTCTCGCTGTCCAAAAATGTGTTTCTGAACTGGAAGGTACAGGCCTGTCGACTCCATCGCCACGCCTCTTAAGCTGAACAGCCGTTGTGAAAAGGTTGCTGAATGGAACAGCCGTCACTCATTGGATTCCTGCATGTCACTCACACCTGAACTTGAGCACCTGACGATCCTTGCCGAAATTGATGACCTCGTCGTGCGAATTCGACGCTGGCTGGAACAGGGTCCCTCGTGGGATCCGGCTCGCAAAGCCAGATCGGTCGTCACGCGAATCGTGGACCGGGTTCACTCGCTGCGTATCCGTCTGGAATCGCCACTGGTGGTCGCTACGTTTGGTGGAACAGGAACCGGCAAAAGCACGCTGGTGAATGCACTGGTCGGACAAGAAGTCTCGCAGTCAGGACGCCAGCGTCCGACCACAACCATGCCCGTTCTTTTGGTGCATCCGGACTTCGAAATCAACGCACTTGGACTGGATCTGAGTGAGTTTCAGGTCAAGCGCATCGATGCTGCTATTCTGCGGGACCTGATCCTGATTGACTGTCCTGATCCTGACACCAGTGAAGGTGCGGACAGCGGAAGCAATCTGGCAAGGTTACGGTCCATCCTGCCACACTGTGATGTGTTGTTGTATGTCTCGACGCAGCAGAAATATCGCAGCGCGAGAATTGCCGATGAACTGGCCGATGCGGCGGCCGGCTGCCGACTTGTTTTCGTGCAGACACACGCTGATCAGGATTCTGACATTCGCGATGACTGGAAACACAGCCTTGCGCCAGCGTATCAGGTTCCGGACATGTTCTTTGTGGACTCTCGGCGAGCGACTCAGGAACACACGCAGGGACAACGCCCATCAGGAGACTTTGGACGGTTGCTGGAACTTCTGACGAATCAACTGGGGACATCCCGACGAGTCGCCATTCGCCGCGCCAATCTGATCGACCTGCTCGAGGAGGCGCTGACAATCTGCCGCAGCGACTACGACAAAAATCTTCCTCAGGTGCGCAGGCTTCAGGAAGTACTGGACCAGCAACGTACAAAACTGCGAGATTCTCTGACAACGCAGTTGCGTGACGAACTGCTGCTGAATCGCAATCTCTGGGAACGCCGACTGCTCGGTGCCGTCACCGATATCCGGGGTTTTAGTCCATTCAGTTCGGTGCTGAGATTCTACAACGGTCTCGGCGCATTTATCGCATCGTTCAGCTTCTTCCGAGCTCGCTCATCAGCGCAAATGGCACTCATTGGCGCCATGCAGGGGGCTCGCTGGGTCAAATCGAAAGTCGAAGAGACAGAAGCCGATTCGACTCTGGAACGGCTGGCTTCGTTTGGCATCACCGATCAGCATCTCCAGGAGTCACGGATGATTGTGTCCGGCTATGTTCACACGGCCGGAATCGAATCATCAGAATTCAGTGATCGTCGAGACCTCGCTCAGTTGCGCCGCCGAGCCGCGCAGGTTGAGGGCCATTTTCTTGGCGATGCTCGTCGGGCGATCGATGAAGTGATCGAACAGCTGGCGCAGCAGCATTGCACAAAGCTGATTCAGTATCGCTACGAAGGCTTGTTCCTTGCCTACGTGGTGTTTCTGGTGGGTCGCATAGGCTATAACTTTTTCTGGAGTTCTTTCCTTGGTCCAATTCTGGGAGCGATGGCGCAGGCCGAGCCACTTTTGGCCGTCGATTTTTATATTCCCGCGTTGATCTTTCTCGTCCTTTGGTCCGGCCTGTTGGTACTCTGTTTTACCCGGCAACTTCGACGGGGACTTTCCGATCGAATTCATCATCTGGCTCAAACGATGGTCGAAACCCGAATCACGGAAGGCCTTTTTCCGGGACTGGAAGTCATCTGCCACGAGATCGTGCAGGAAGAAAGAGCCTTGTCCGAATTGCACGAACGCACATCCGACTTCCGTCGCCATCTTGCGGATTCCACTTCGTTCCTCGGCGGTCAAAAACGCGGCCTTGATGCCTGACACGGCGACTCAATGGTCTGCAATTCGATGCGCTGCGACTCGATGGACTGCGACGGCTGTCCGACCCTGCATTCGTTCGGAATCTGTCCGACTTGGCCAGTCTGTTTCCACATTCAACGAATTCCTGCTGTAGTCCCCCTGAACCCTGCATCCTGCACCAAGTCTTCACTTCCCGCATTTCCAACTTCCAAATGCAGTTTTCGAGTGGAATAGTGGGTGAAATGCGTTAGCTTGGCGATTCAGCAAGGCGACTGACCGACGGTGGGCAGCGACTTCCTACGTGATTTTCGTGGGCTTATTTGAGACAGAGACGGCGATGGTACGGGCGATAACGATGTTAGTGTTTTGTTTCGCGGCCATGTTTTCTGCAATCGCAGATCAGACTTCGACGCCTCAGGAGGCCCTTCGAAGCAATCCGCCCCACGTGTTTGCGCTCACGAACGCGAAGGTCGTTGTGAGTCCCGAAGTGACATTGGCCAACGCCACGATCGTCATTCGTGACGGCAAGATTGAAGCGGTCGGCAACGTCAAAGTACCGGCCGACGCCAAGGAGATTTCACTCGCCGGTAAGACCGTTTATCCGGGTTTTATTGATGCGTATTCGGAGCAAGCTGTTTCCAGCGATCGACTTGCCGGATCGGCCCGATACTGGAATGGACAGGTCACACCCCAGTTGTCAGTCGCTGATCAGCTGGCTGCGAATGCGAATTTGAGCACGCTTCGCAAGCAGGGAATTGTCGCTCAACTTGTCGCTCCGGCTGAGGGCATAGTGAAAGGCACCAGTGCTGTTGTTTCGACGGGGGGTGGTGAACCCCAAACGACATTGCTGGCCAGAGATGTTGCTCAGCACGTGCAACTCACGGTATCTCGCCGAGGCCGCGTTGGATACCCCGGCAGCCCCATGGGTGCTGTAGCGCTGGCTCGTCAGGCTTTGTATGATGCTCAATGGTATCGCGATGCCCATGCAGCGGCAGCAGCCGATCCTTCTCTTCCGCTTCCTGAGGCCAACAATGCACTCAACGCACTGCGGCCGGTACTGAGCGGAGCCATGCCGGTGATGATCTCAACATCGAATGAGCAGTTCGTATTGAGAGCCGAGCAGTTCGCTTCTGAATTCGGACTGTCATTGATCATCAAGGGGAGCGGCAACGAGTACCGCCGCATCGAAGAAATTGCGGCGACCAGACGGCCGCTTATACTTCCCCTCGCGTTCCCCAAAGCTCCGAATGTGGGTACTCCGGAAGCCGCTCAGGAGACGACGCTGGCATCTCTGCTTCACTGGGATATCGCTCCCGAAAACCCCGCGCGAGTCGATGCGGCCGGCATTCGGTTCGCATTTTCCTCAGATCGACTGGAATCGAAAGGCGATTTCTTAAAATCGCTTCGAAAGGCTGTAGAACGCGGCCTCTCGCCCGCGTCCGCTTTGAAAGCACTGACAGTCACGCCAGCCGAATTATTAGGTGTCAGCGAGCAACTTGGCTCAATCCAGTCCGGAAGGCTGGCAAGTTTTGTCATTACCGATGGGGATCTGTTCGACAAGAAAACAAAGATCATTGAGACATGGGTTTCGGGAACACGGTTTGAACATTCCCCCGAAAACGCCCGCAAGGCAGAAGGTCACTATCAGCTGCAGATTCAGCAGATGGCTCAGTTCCCGGGACAGTTGTATCTGGAAGTGTCGGACGACGACGGCAAGCTGCGTGGTCGAATTTCTCGGCAGCCGATTCCCAAGGAAGAAAAGAAGAAGGACACGGCCCAGAAAGAACTGCTGAAACTCGAAGGGCTGAAACTGAATGACACCTCACTGACGGCCACGTTTGCGGGCAAGGACTGGGGCTTCGACGGTGTGGTGCGACTTTCCTTCACGCTGACCGAAACCGATGCCACAGTGAAGGATCGCCCTGCAGGTATTGGTAGTATCGTGTGGCCTGACGGAAGCCGTGCTATTGCGACGGCGGTGCGAGTTGATCCGCCGGTGGCTGAAGCGAAACCCGATGAATCAAGCACTCCGGCAGCCGAGACTCCAGAAACCAAACCTGACGAAGAGAAGTCAGAAGCCGTCGCAACCTCCGACGAATCAAAGGAGAACGAAGCCAAGTCGGAAAAAGAGAAGAATGAGACTGACGAAAAACCGTCAAAGCCGGCATCGTTCGAAGTCAACTATCCACTGGGGGGATTCGGGCGAAAAGAGATTCCGGCGCCAGCGAAGCTCACCGCGTTTGTGCATGCCACGATCTGGACCTGTGGACCGCAGGGAAAGATTGAAGATGGAACGCTGATTGTTGCCGATGGCCGAATTGTCGATGTGGGCAAAGACATCCGGATTCCTGTCGGGGCGGAGGTGATCGACGTTCGGGGCATGCACATCACTCCGGGCATCATTGATTGCCATTCGCACATGGCCACGGACGGAGGAGTCAATGAATCAACTCAGGCAATCACTTGCGAAGTTCGCATCGGCGATTTCATCGATGCCAACGACGTTACGATTTATCGTCAACTCGCAGGCGGCGTCACGGCTGCCAACGTTCTGCATGGGTCTGCCAATCCTGTCGGCGGACAAAATCAGGTGATCAAACTTCGCTGGGGACTGTCCGGCGAAGGAATGAAGTTTGCCGAAGCGCCTCAGGGAGTCAAATTTGCTCTCGGCGAAAACGTCAAGCAAAGCAATTGGTCCGACGCCAACGGTCGTTACCCACAGACTCGCATGGGCGTTGAGCAACTTTATCGTGACTCCTTTGAGGCGGCTCGCGATTATGCCAAAAAAATGGATGCGTGGAAGCTCAATCGACGAGGCCTGCCGCCGCGTCGTGATCTGGAACTGGATGCCTTGCGGGAAATTCTTGACGGTGACCGCTGGATTCATTGTCACAGCTATCGTCAGGACGAAATTCTGGCACTCCTTCGTATTCTGAAGGACTACGAAATCACCATCGGAACTTTTCAGCACATTCTCGAAGGCTACAAGGTTGCCGACGAAATGGCGAAGGCCGGCGCGATGGCGTCAGCATTCTCCGACTGGTGGGCTTACAAGTTCGAAGTGTATGACGCGATTCCCCATGCCGGTGCCTTAATGCACAAGCAGGGTGTAGTCGTATCATTCAATTCAGACGACGGCGAGTTGGCGCGTCACCTGAATCAGGAAGCCGCCAAGGCCGTCAAGTACGGTGGCGTGCCACGTGAGGAGGCTCTGAAGTTTGTCACGCTGAACCCTGCCAGGCAATTGCGAATTGATCACCTCGTGGGATCATTGGAAGCCGGCAAGCATGCCGACTTCGTAATCTGGAACGGAGATCCGCTTTCCAATTTCAGCCGCTGTGAGCAGACCTGGATCGACGGTCGTCGCTACTTTCATCGAGACGACGATGATCGGATGCAGCGGGAATCTCTGGAAAAACGAAACACCCTGATCCAGAAGATTCTGGAATCCGGCGAAGACATGCGTGAACCGGGCGAACGCGAACTGGATCCGGCTGCGATGTGGCCACGTCAGGATGAATTCTGCCATCACTTCAGTCATCAGCGAGCGTTGAAAGTCCAGGAACAGGAATAGTTGGACGGCAATCGGCTGGCCGCGAGTTTCTGCCTTTCGAATCACAGATTTCAATAAAATGACTTAATCTTATGAAACAAGTACTCATAGTCACACTGCTCTTTATCAGTTCGTCCGGCTTTGCTTCCGATCAGATTCCGGGAGCACCGCAGAAGAAACCGATCGCGCTGATGAACGCCGTTGTGCACACATTGACCGGGCCACCGATCGAAGAATGTGGTATCGTTTTCGACGCTGGCAGGATTACCGAGATCGGCCAGCGGATGCAGCCACCGCCCGGTGCAGAGATTATCGATCTGAAGGGCCAACATGTTTACCCGAGCCTGATCGAATCGCATTCGCACATGGGACTGCAGGAAATCTCTTCGACACGAGCCACACTGGACTTCGCAGAGACGGGTTCGATCAATCCCAACGTCAGCGCGCATGTCGCAGTCAATCCGGACAGCGAACTGATTCCCGTCACTCGAGCCAATGGCGTGTTGATCGCTTTGAGTGCGCCGACGGGCGGACTCGTCAGTGGCAAAGCGTCGGTGATCCAACTGGATGGCTGGACCTACGAAGCAATGACGTTGCATGCTAACACGGCACTGGTCATCAACTGGCCTCAAATGACGTCATCTATGCGACGCAGGACCGGGTCGCCCGCACCGGAGGCCGAAGCGGGCGAAGGTCGCAGCAGCGCGATGAAGTCACTGAGGGAACTCTTTGATCAGGCTCGCACCTACAGTCAGGCACGGACGGCAAATCCTTCTTCGCAGGCATTTGACAGTCGTCTTGACGCCATGATCTCAGTCGTGAACGGCAAAGTGCCATTGCTGATTGCGGCCGATCGAGCGGACCAGATTCAGTCGGCAGTGGCATTTGGAGTTGAGCAAAAAGTAAAGATCATCATCTTCGGGGGTTATGATGCCGAATCATGTGCCGAGCTTCTGCGCAGGTATCAGGTCCCTGTCATCATTGACGCCATTCACAAGGATCCCCGCCGAGATCACGAAGACTATGACGCGGCTTTCACACTGCCACTTCGGCTGCAGCAGGCGGGAGTAAAGTTCTGTATCTCTGGTTCAGGGCGTTCTGAAACCTGGAATACTCGGAACCTGCCTTATCAGGCCGCCACTGCTGTCGCTTATGGGCTTTCCTATGACGATGCGATGCGATCTGTCACCGTGTGGCCTGCCGAGATTCTTGGAATTGCCGACCGAGTCGGCACACTCGAAAAAGGCAAAGATGCAACGCTGTTCGTGAGTGACGGTGACCCACTGGAAACAGAAACTCAGATCAGTGCCGCCTGGATACAGGGACGAAAAGTCGATTTGACCAGCCGGCATACGCAACTGTTTGACAAGTACAGCGAAAAGTATCGACAGCTGAAAGATGGACGATAAAATCAGTTCCACCAGCACGTTTTCCCATGCAAGACAGGCGAAAGGTCGGCAGACAGATTGGCAGAATTTCGCTGCCAGGGGTGGCTCGCCATATCGATTATCACACGGTCGGTCAGTGATGACTGCCACGAAAAGGCTTTTGACATTTTTTCCTCACTCATTACCGAGCTTGAAGATCATCCCGAGCTGTATCGGCGAGTCCTGTCTGTTCTGCACGTCATTCCGGAACACGTACAGAGGGATTTCCTGGAAGATCCTCGATTTCGTGTCACGATTGATAACTTTGTGCCCGGCCAGGGATGGACATTGTGGATGCCCACGCCAGGCCCGATCGGAAGTGGCACACGCTGTGTCGTGCTGCGATTGAAACTATCACACTGTTCGGAAGCGTTCGCTCACTATGTGATTGCCCATGAGTTCGCTCATGCGTTTCTTCGCAATGGCCCATGGGGCGAGATTCTCGACGTGGAAGAAGCCGCCGATGCTCTGGCCGCGACCTGGGGATTCGTGAGGCCAATGAATTCGATGGCATGAGATCATTGAGCCAATGCTTTCTTCTGAGCAGACCCGGAACTCTGTTTCACGGCCAATGCGAGTTTCGCGGCCAATGCCATGTTTCGCGACCAATGCGAGTTTCGCGGCCAATGCAAAGCCGGTGTCGCCTCGCAAGCTGGTGTCGCCTCACAAGCTGTCGCACTTCAGGGAGACGTGAATTCAACCTTGACATCTGTTTGCGAAACCACTGGCCATTTTTCATCCTGCAAGGCTGTTGCCGTGAGCGTCAGTGACCACTGACCAGTCAGTCTGGAGTCGTTGACCGTGTGAATTCGCAACATCGCTGAATCCTGGTCTGCCGCTAATATCACTGGCTCTGCGTTTAAACAATCCTTCGCTTCCCAGGGCACCTCAAGGCGGACAGTGACAGGAAGCGAAAGTTTGGGAGACCTTGAAACAGTCACGGGGATCTCCACGACGGAGCCAACTTCCGCCACAGCATCCACATTCCCGGCCGTGAGCTTCATCAAAGCGCCTTCCATGATCATCGTGATTCGCGCGTTGCCGGGCTTTGTCAGATACCGAATTGTCCCTTTGGGATCAGGCACGGCGACCACACCATGCACGATGATTCGACGAGTCAGATCTGTCGGCAACCATTCAGGAAGAAACACCGGATACCAGGCGCGATTCTGATCAGCGGGGACTGTCAGGATCGGGCCAAGAGTCCCCATGCGCTGACGATCCTGTTTCGCTGTCATCTCCAGCTTGATCTCACCAGCGAAGCCATCCTTGCGAACAAGCTCCAGCTCGGCCAGATAAGTCGTACCACGATGAACGTCTCGCTGACGTTCCTTTTCGACAACCAGCACTTCGATCGGTGCGGGCATTGTCATGGCCAGCAGAATCTGAGGAATATGGCGATCGTCAGCATTCCGGGGATTCAGAATAGCTCCGGACGATGCCATTGCCGTGCGGATCAGCTCGTTTGATTGGCTCATCGCTTTGCCTGCGATTCGAATGGGCCTGGCAATGACAGCCGCATCCTGAGTCGCTTCCAGACTTATTTTCGCTTCATTCTTTCCAGAAGGAATCAGCCAGTCGCCGGTGGCTGACACTCCTTCAGGGAGCAGCTCGGGAGTGAGTCGGATTTCGCCATCAAACCCTGCGATCCGGCTGGCCTGAACAGTGAACTCGGCCTTTCCACCCAGCGGCAGTGAAATCTGCTGCGGCACCGTGAGGGCATAGTCGTGAGCCAGGCGACCAAACTGAATTCGATAGATGTTGTTCGCAGAAGATTCCGCATGAGAGATCGCTCGAACAGCGGCGGTGAGTGTTCCCGTCGTCGTCGCCTGAAATCGGAGCGACGGATCGCTGTTGATGGGGCCATCATCGTTATCGTGGACCAGCTTTCCGTCACTATCGAGAATCTCCAGGGCCACATCGAGATCGCTATTCAGGCTTCGCGACTGCAAATCAATCGCCAACCATTCGCCCATGGCGACAGGAAAGGAATAGTGATGAGTCTCGCCAGGATCAACGAAGCGCCCAGTCACGGCGCCCGGGACAGTCACTGTTCCATCCACTCCCAGGCGAACGGTTTCTGGCAAGTCTGAAATTGGTAACTCTACGGTTACATCGCCCGCAGTTGTTTTCAGAACATGACGCTGAGTCGTCTGGGTCGAATCCGGAGTGACGGTTACGAACTCCTTCAACATTTCGATTTCTGATGTGCCAGTCTTTAGACCGGGTCCCAGAAACTCCACTTCCAGCGACGCGCCTCGCGACACCATCGCGGGAAGCGTACCGAGAACCCTCGGTCCAGTGGCGAAGGCTAATCGATAAACATAGGCACGGTCGCCGCGAAAATCGAGATCATTCAGGCTGATCGTGTACGTGTTGCCTGACTTCGCGAAGAACGTGACGCTCCCGTCAAGTCCCTGAGTATCCACGAAATCGGCGATCTTCTTTTTCGTCGAATCATGCACCTGCAAGACACCGTTGAAGTCTGATCCCAGGCGGCGAGCCATCAGTTCAATTGAAATCAGACCGTCTCGTTCAGCCCGAAGCGAATATCGATCCACTTCCGTCAGTCGGCTCAGTCGTCCGGAAACAGCGACAGGCAGCGTTGTCAGCTCTTGTGGAAGGTCACGTGATCGCTTTTCAACAATTTCGTTTCCAGTGCCGACGTAGAAAACAGCGGTTTCCGAAGCTCCATTGGCATTGGCAACTTGCCATCGAATCAAGCCGTCCGGCTGATCAGCCGGAACGGAAATGGTCGCCGCGACTTCCCGAGGGATTGGCATAGCAGGAAGACTTGTACGCGGCCCAAACCAATATGGCGGAGGTGGTATGAGGTAGTCTCCTGGCAGTCCATTGACCTGAAGTTGAATTCGTTCATCATGAACAAACCATTGCAGGTCGACCGTGAAGTCATATCCCCCAAGGGCAACCGTTGACGATTCGCCAGCTCGCAGCGTCGGTGGAAAAACGTAACCCAGACCGGGCGGTTTTTGGGCTGCAGCAGGTCGCAGGCTCAGAAGTTGAATGACTAAGCAAAACACGAAACATCGTTGCCGGCATTTCGATAACGCGTGCCCAATTCTCCAATCAGACAACGATCGTGAGTCATGACGCATAGAAACACTCTGTACATGACCGCTTGAAGTGAATCGGAAGCCCACTCTTATTCATTGTGCGCAGCACTTTTCGTTTGCGGGACATGTTTTGTTCGATTCCAGGGCATTCTGGCCAGAATGCGGATCCATCCGCAATAGTTAACGACACCGGAAAAGAGCAGTCCCACTCCCATGAAGACGCCAAGCCCAACACCATAATCCCGCCATGACGCGGGAATCATCAACAGGCTGCTCAGCAGGACTAACAGGCCATTTCCGATATTGGCTTGTCTGTTCAGTGAGGATGACATTGCTCTCAATCCGGCCAGGGCCTGGTTATTCTCATGGACTACTCAGATTCTGATGAATGATGCCAGCCGTAGCAAGCAGCACGAATCGTTCAACGCGGCAGAGTCACGGAACGAAAAAATATTCTTTCGGTGGAGCGATCTGAATGCTGCAACATGACCGGTTCCGTTGTTCCGCTATCATGTTTTCACATATTCACGACGATGCCTGAACAGGATCCAGGTACTTACAGGGACGGCATAGAGCCACGACACACCGCAATAGGCAATACTCAAGCCATGTGGCCCGGATGTCGATCCGAAATGCCATATCGCAGACGCGACTAAACAGCTGGCCATGACACTGATCAACAGAAACGGATCCGTTTTGAACAGCCGAACGTAACTCTGCTCAGCGATGGCCAGAGTCCATCCTACCATCCCGATGGCGAAGAAAGCGATCGTTGAAGTAGAGACAAATCGGCTCGACAGTCGAATCCCAACAGACTCAGATCCATAAATCGCGAGGAAAAAGGCACTCATCCCAGCGAGAAAAACTGCCACTGAAAGCACGGCGGCTCGCAGCATTTCCGACTCCAACTGACGGTGCTTGCGTGCGGCCAGCAAAGCTCCAAATCGCGGCAGCCGAGTCTGGAGCCACGCCAGGCTGGCGGCCTGAACAGTTGTCAGAAGTTGCCACGTTAAGCCTATCTGCCCAGCCTGAACCTTGCCGTGAAATCGAAACGTGACCGGAACAATAAACCACGTCGCAAAATAGCTGCACACAGATTGAATGGCCAGTCGCCACTGAAGCGGCCAAATCTCCTTGCGCCAGTCAATGTGACCCTCATTGGGAGTCGACGTCAGTTCGGCCAGCATGGGTCCATAGTCCCGATAAACAATTTTGAATTCCCAGAGCAGTCGCACCAGATTGGAAATCACGAGCGTCCAAAGCCCTAACCCCATTGCGATACTAAGCCAGACAAAAAAGCTGCCCGATATGGATTGATAAAAACGCATGCGATTGACCGCGACCACTTGATTACATCCCTCAAGCAGAGCAATTCGCGGCACGAATAACATGGATGTCGCGTTGAGCGCTACACAAATCACCCATGGCACCAGCCACTCCTGGATGAACCATTTCAGCTCGTTATTACCGTCTGACAGCAGGTAGATACCAAAAGGCGTGATCAGAAAAAGGAACGCCGTTGCGCAGCACGAATACCACCAGCAACCGAAGCGGTGAATTTCCGCCAGCCGTCCTTTGGTCTCGACGGGGCCAGAAACCTTGCCATCCAGAGTCTCCAAATGAGCCCATTCGTGACTGGAAAGCAAGACAATGATTCCACTAAGTCCCAGATCCAAAAAACTCTGAATCGCCAACAGACTGACGATCGTGTAATAGTAGCCCTGCAATTCTCCCGAGAAGAACTGCGTCATCAGGATCACAGTCACTGTCGCGGCAATGATCTGCCACAGGCGTGCGGACACTGAGAAAACGATGGCGGAGTCCAGTTCGATTGCTCTGGCCATGGTCATGACAACCGTCGGGATGTAATCTCGAAACGCCAATGTTGACCTTTGTTTCAGTAAGTTTAATGACAGTTCGGTTATCGCAGGACTTCGTCCAGCATATCCAGAAGTTGCGCACGTGCCTCGTCCATGGAATGACATCGACTGACGTATTGTTGGCCGTTCTCACCCAGACATTTCGCTCGATCAATGTGGCTCCAAAGCGTTTTCACCTCCAAAGTCAGTTGTTCAACATCGCCATGACAAACAACTCCGGCACGATGTTTCGCGATGAATCCGGGGTCGGCCTCCAGTGAAATAATTGGAATAGCTGTGGCAGCAGCCTGAAGAAACACATTGGGAAAGCCTTCGTAATCCTTACTGCCAGTGCTGACGAACATCGCCGATTGACGGAAATATAAAGGAATGTCTGCAAACGGGACTCGTTCGATAATCAGTACATTCGGCGGGCAGTGATTCCTGACTTCCGCGGCAACGGTTTCATCGTGTGTATTCATGATCATGACAAACTGCACTTCAGGGCAGTTTCTGGCAACCTGCAGCAATAGTTCAGGTCGTTTGTGATGACGGTCAGAACGTCCGATCCAAAGGGCAAAACGCGATGGAATTGAAACCTCCAGCTTTGTGCAATGTTGGAGCTTACTACGCCAATCGTCATGGTCGAAAGGATTTGGAAAACAGACAGAGTCCTTCCCAAAGTGTTCCTTCAGCAACTTTTGCTGAATCTCGCTTTGACAGACAATAAGATCGGCCGAACAAATGGCCTCTGCGCAGCGGTCGCCCGAATCACCATACGACCCTACGAATCCAGGCACTTTTAAGAAACGCTCATCAAGGTCGGCGTTAGAAGCAATAAACAGAATCGTTCTGCGGTGCTGAGCTTTTGCCGCATGAAATACCTGAGCCGTCCGTTCACTGACTCCCAAACAGCCACAGACGTTACAGTCCGACTCAGCCATCAGCCAACGGAAGTTGTCGCTGGTCGTCGATAGCCTGAGCAGTCGAGCCACGAAAAGCAATGGAATCTGCCAGATCAATTTTGCGTTCCCTCTTCTGATCCGCAGCCAGGGAAATGACTTCAGCACCGTGACGTGTTCAGAAACAAAGCGACGAATTCGAAACAATCTGTCGATGCGTGTGATTACCGTAAATCCATCCAGTTCCTTTACTGGTCGCCCGCGTGAGTCACGTACGACCACCACAACTTGTGTCTGTGGATCCGCACTCAGCAGGCGCGCAATCAGAATCGCCCGCGTCTCCGCACCTCCAATGCTTCCGGAGGCATCAGGGAAGATCAGCGGGATCGCATCGAAGGCGACAAGGCAAATTGATCGTTTCACTTTTCGCCTGGATTCAGACACCGTCAATTGTCTTGTAAAGAAGTGGGTGGGTCATGAAAGCACCGGACATCGGATGATCCTCAGCGGGAAACAAGGAGAAACCGTTTTATCAACCAGACCAGGAACGCATACGGCCAGCGAATGGCAAACCAGAATCCCGTGTACAGATCGGCTCGCAGCAATCGCCACAAGAGCCATACATTGCGGAGCAACGAGCCTGAATATCGCCCAGCCCGCATCGCCTGAAGCCACGAAATGGCAATCGCCTCGGCGCCCCGGCGAACGACGCGGCGTTGAATGTTCAGTCGATCTCGAAGTCGACTTTGAACGGCAAGGCTCTCGAGTTCGAGAGTCCCATTGGAAACCGTGCTGTGGCGGCGCGTGTTTGTGTGAATTCGCGTACCGCTCAGCGGTTCTGAAACGTAGGACAAGTCGCTGAGCAGCAGCATTTCGCACCACTGCATCCAGTCTCCGCTCAATCGAAAGCTGGTTTTCGCAGGCCCGACTTTCTCATAAAGTTCCCGTCGGAACACAACCGCACTCGCGCTGACAATGATGTTGCTGAGGTAAAGCGGTTCGCTAACGGCCGTTCGTCCGTCCATCTGGAAATTGTTGTGCCAGATCTCGTTCGCTGTTGTTGCGGTGTTATCGGAAAGAGTGACTCCCTCTTCGTCGATTCTCTGTGAGCGACAAAAGACCAGCCCCACAGTGGGGTCGCGGTCGAGAATGCCAGCCAGCACTTCCAGAAACCGCGGGGACGCGACGTCATCCGATTCGGCAATCCAGACGAGATCTCCGCTTGCTACGCTCAGACCGCGGTTCCACTGGGCAAACGGACTGCCCGTGTTCTGTGTGTTCCTGATAAGCCGAACCCCGGGACGCCCAAGGAATGTTTCCAGGTAGTCACCGCTTCCATCCTGCGAGGCATCATCAAGCAGAATCAATTCAAAATCCTGCCTTGTCTGATTCAGGATGCTGTCCATCCGCACCGGCAGAAATCTGCGGTGATTGAAAGAAGGAACGATGATCGAAATGCGGGGAGTCGAAGTCATTTGCTGAAATCACCGCAGAGGCCCAGGCGATCCGATCGGGTCAGAAAAAAAGCAGCCCTTCCCGCCCATCCCGGTATGTAATGCATGCTGCTCAACGTTTCAAATCCCTGCAACTCGGCATCGTCAAAGACGGTCTGCAGAGGACGCTGGCGTTTCTCGACACTGTCATAAAGACTGAGATCCCGACGATAAAGCTCACTGGCGGCATAGGTAAAAGCTTCGGACTCGTACTGAATCGCTGTGATCACAAGCCCTGCGGCTTCAGCAGCCAGCTTGAGACTCATTTCGGAATGCAACACAGAATGACGAGGCGCATCAATCTCAGCCCAATTCGTCCCATAAGTCTTCCACGGTCCCCGGGACACAATGGGGATTCGTACCATGCACTCCCCTTCGGGTGCCAGGAGCTGGCGAATCTCTTTGAATGCCTGAACCTGATTGGGCATATGCTCAAGAGAATGATGCAGCATAATGAAATCAAATTCGCGACCCACGAGTGTCGAAACATGACTTGCATGGATGCGAATTGGCCCGCATTGAATGTCTTCTGTGAGGTAGGGGTCCACTCCCGTCAGACTGGTAAAGCCAAGGCCATGCAGTTGCGACAAATGCCAGCCCTGACCGCAGCCAACGTCGAGGATGCGAGCGGCAGGAGATCGCAAAGATGTCTGTTTCAGCCAGCGGCGACAGGCGGAAGCGTCTTCATTTGGGAAATGTCTGGCAATCGCGGCCCCTAAGCCTCCGCGATCGAAGCAGACAGCATGGTCGCGGTAATTTTTCAGCCACCGGCGAAAAGGGTTCGTTGGAACAGGAGCAGTTCGTGCGGGCTGGCTGAACGAATAATACTTGTCCGACGGATAGTAGATGGACATATCATCCGGTACGTCCATGAGACTCAGGCAGCAACAGCCATCACATTCGAAATATCGAAACTCCTCACGCATGCCGAACATCATTTCACGCACAACGTGAGTCATTCCCTGTTCTGATTTGCAGACTAAGCAGGACAATCAGTGAACTTTCTGCAGATGAGCCACTCGAACTGATCGTTTTGAAAACATCACCGCCGTTAAACCTCAGAAAAGGTGTCAGGAACCATTAGTGTGCGAACCCGTCGGGCCATTTGGCTATTGGTTCCTGACACCTTCTCTTATATTATTGACCGAGCACCGGGCTCGCCGACTTCTGCCAATACACGCCTCCCCAGTCGATCCGGATAATTTCGTCGTTGATTTTGTGTTCGCTGCGAAAATCGAGCACCGCTTCTCTGCAGGCGGGGACTGCACCGTAGTCATCAACAATTAGAAAACCGCCGGGCAACAATTTGTGATAGAGATTCCTCAATCCATCCATCGTGGATTCGTACATGTCTCCATCCAGCCTGAGAATGGCCAGTTGTTCAATCGCTGCCGCGGGTAGCGTGTCTTTAAACCATCCTTTCAGAAAACAGACCTGATCATCAAGCAGCCCATATTTTCGAAAGTTGTCTTGTACAGTCTCCATGCTGATGGCAAGTTCACTGTGCGTATGGTGTTGGTCACCCATGTCTTTGGGGTATGTTTTTTCATCCGGTGCCGGCAATCCCTCAAACGAATCAGCGACCCAAACCTTTCGTGAAGTCTCCCCATAGGCCATGAGCATGGCACGCATAAAAATCGTCGCTCCACCTCGCCAAACGCCCGTCTCAATAAAATCGCCGGGAATTTTGTTTTCCAGTACGTGCTGAATGCAGTGCTGAAGATTGTCCAGACGATGCTTCCCAATCATCGTGTGAGCCATGGGCGACCAGTCGGTCCCATTGAGCCGCTTCTGATCATCGTAATCGTAAGCGGTCACGACACGAGCGGCAGACCGCCGGAAGAGTGGCTTCAGCAGGAAGTCATAGAACAGCCGTTTGTAGTTTTTGGATGGTACAAAATCCCTGACTTCGTAATTCGAATAAATCGAGTTCATCAGGCATCGCTTCAGCAGATCCAGATACAATTCAGTTCCAGCGTCCAATACATCATCCTCGCTGCTCTTGTGCCACCCGCATTCCCTGCCACAAGGTGATGCCTCGTGACCGGGTTTTGTCATCTCCGTCGGTCATAAACCAGGACAAATCACTCATACGACGCAAGGGTGCCCAAAACGGAGCGCTTTTCCAGTTTTGTATGCTAGAAATAACCACAGTGGCATACCAGTGCTGAACGGACGTCGTTGTTCATTTCCCCACGGGAACGAAGGGAGCGATGGAATAAGCCGCCTTTTTGGCTCACTGCGCCGACTTGAGATACTCTCCCGGCGTATTGTAGATTACGCTGCCGCGAATAGATTTGTCAGGTGCGACTCTCAAGATACCATGCGACATCGCGCAGCGAACCGAGTCAGCGAAATCCGCGGCGATGCCGCATTGAACAATAGTTGGGGCAACAAATGCGAATATTACTTCTCCTTCTGCTGCCGTGCTTGTTTGTGTTCGGTGACTCCGTTGCGAGTGGTGCCGCCAAGACGACAGGGTTCCCCAGATATGATCAGGCCGTCGCCAACGCCGTGAGTTACCTGCGGTCGCAGGCAGGGAAGATCCCGGAACGAGAAACGAGTCTCGTGGCCTATGCGATGGTGAAGGCCGGAGAACCAGCCGATGATCCTCTGGTTCAGGACGGCCTTCGCCACGCTCTTGAGCGGACAGAACAGGGCCATTCCGGGTATGATCATCTCTACCTTTCCGGAGTGGATGCTCTGCTGCTGGCCGAGGTGAATCCCGAAGCCAACAAAGCCGCCCTGCAGAAGATCGCCAACTATGTGTCGTCCCGACAGCATACCAGCGGAGGTTGGTCCGAAAGCACCAACAACGCTGACACGAGTATGTCACAGTATGCCATGCTGGCACTGTGGGCCGCAAAAGGTGCCGGGGCGACAATTGCACCTGAAGTTATTGAGCGAAATATCGGTTGGCATCTGGACAATGGCACTCGCGATGGAAGCTGGGGCTACCGACCTGAAGGTGCGAATCTGACGCCCACTCATAATATGGCCATGGCGGGAGCTGCCAGCATGGGGATTGGTCGATTGTTGTTGCACGGCCCCAAGAGCAGGGCAAAGAAATCGGAAGCGCCCGTGGAAAAGAAGCTGGGTGTTCTCGACAAAGTCGAAGCTGAGGAAGATGAAAGAACGCAACTTGTCTTTCCGGATTACCGTCCAGGAATTCCGGCGGCCACGGTCGATGCCAGAATCACGCGAGCCTTCAACTGGATCGAACCTCGCTTCCCGCCGCCGCAACGGGAAAGTGATGTGCTTTTTCCCTACTACTTTTTTTATGCCCTGGAGCGAGCCGCTGCGTTGTACGAACTGGGCGACGTTAATGGCAAAAACTGGTATGAAACGTACGGCGACATTCTGCTCACGATGAGGAGTCCTGAGGGGATCTTCGATCGCGACAGCAAGCAGCATTCGTCGACAACAATCGGGACAGCGTTTGCAATTCTGTACTTCATGAAGTCGACGCAGCAGACGCTTGATAAGCAGTACGGGATCGGACGGCAGCGAGGAACACGAGGCAATCCGTTTGGTGACAAAGAAGTGAAGCGAGAGCCAACAGAACTCGACCTGTTGCTGGGCGAAATGGAAAAGCTTGATGTGACAGCGATTGATGAAAGCCCGATCGAGGTCGCCGATGAGATTGTTCGCAGCGTCATCTCGATTGACGATCCGGAGAAACTGATCGGGCAGGCCGACAAACTCAAGAGTTTAATGAAGCATCCCAACGCGGATGTGCGAAAATCGGTCGTTTGGGCGCTGGGCAGAACCGGGGATTTCAAACTCGTGCCCTTGATGCTGGACGGGATTCGTGATCCCAGTGTGGATGTCAATATCGAAGCGATTCAGGCATTAAGGTTTATCTCGCGAAAACCCAATGGATTTGGTGAGTCACTCGCGCCGTTTGCCTCGCTGGGCGACGAAGAAAAGATCAAAAATGCGCCGCCTGAAGTGCGCCTGAAGCTGGCAACGCCGTGGCGTGAGAAGGCTCTTAAAGACTGGTCCAGTTGGTATTTCCGTGTCCGTCCTCATGAGGAACAAGATGGCTTCGATCAACTGACGCTCGCCATCCCGTTGGAAACGAAGGCGGCCGAAAAATAGGCGGCGCCCCACCCGCTGCCGCGCCAGTCGCC
>JANPHT010000685.1:0-6175 GCA_031424595.1 Planctomycetota bacterium | reverse complement strand
CCAGTACGCCCACATCGTAGGTGTTCTGGAACCACTGCCTGATAACTATGAAACGACTTACGAGTTCGTGGATGAAGTGACCGGCGGTCGAATTCCTCGCGAGTTCATCGCTCCGGTCGATGCGGGTTTCCAGTTAAGTCTGCCCAAAGGACCTCTGGGTGAATACGAAGTCGTGGGTGTTCGGATGCGACTGCAGGATGGCAGTTACCACGACGTAGACTCCTCAGAAATGGCATTTAAGATCGCTGGTATCGGGTGTATGCGAGAAACTCTGCGAAAGGCAGACATGACTCTGCAGGAGCCAATCATGAAGCTGGAAATTGAAGTTCCGGACGAGTATCAGGGGCAGGTCACAGGCCATCTTTCCAGCAAACGCGGGATGGTGACCGGTTCTGAAGTCAACGGCGGAGTCTGTGTGATCAACGGCGAAGCACCACTATCCAGCATGTTCGACTATGCGAACGAGCTTCGATCAATGACTCAGGGTAAAGGCACATTCAGTATGGAATTCCTGGCCTATCGCCAGGTGCCTCGCGGTCTCCAGGGTGAAATCCTGGAGCGTCGCCGCAAAGAAAAAGAAGCTCAGGCTGCTGCAAAGTAAGTCTTAAGAGGTTCCTGAGTTCCGAAGCCAAAGGCTCGGCAGGTTTTCCTGTCGGGCCTTTTTTGCAGGCCGGAATCCTCTCCCTGTGTTGTCGGATCGTTATTCGTCAGGGCTGATCTGGATACGAACTCTGCATTGGTCCGGGTGTGCTCGTCCCGGGTGTGCTCGTCCGGGTGTGCGCTGCTCAGCTCAAGCGGAATGATCGAGCACTCGGCCCAGAACGGCTGCGTGGCAGGACGCCGCGTGACAGCGCTTCAATAATCTCGCGGCTTCTGAGCAGGTAGCGCCGCTCGTCAGGACATCGTCCACAATCAGCATTCGCTGGCCCTCGGCCGAGCACGACTTCACTGAGAAGGAATCGGTCTGATTGGAAAAACGTTGGCTGACAGCCACTCTCTTCTGAGCTCTTGTCCTTCGCTGTCGAGACAACAACTGTGCATCGCAGGGCACATTCAGTTGGGCTGCAATTTCTTCCGCAATGATCCACGCCGGATTGAAGTGACGAACAAGTCGTTGGCGCCAGTGTTGTGGGATCGGGACCACGCGATCGATCCTGAGTTCCTGCAGTTCCCTTTGCCGTTGCTGGGCCAGCAGTTTTCCGAGCGATCTCATTCGCACAGCGGAAAATGACCACTTGGCTGCCAAAATCGCCTGACGCAGGGAACCTTCATACATCCCCAGGCACACGACCGATTCGAATCTCAGCGTCCTGTTGCGACAATGCGTGCAGCCGTCTGCGGTCTGCGCGTAGAGCCCAATCTCGGCTCCGCAGCATTGACAGCGATTAATCGGACGGGGGCAGAGTTCCTCAATGCAGGGGTGGCAGTAGCATCCCAATCTCGCGTCGGACAAAAACTCCTTTGTCCCGCACAAGGCACATTGGACTGGGAAAACAAAATCCATCGCATGCTTCGTGCACGATTCCAGCCATGTTGAAATCCGATGCCGCGGATTGCTCACTGAAGTTCTCCGAAGCGTTGAGCGTTGGAGAATTGGTCATTGGCCAGTCGTCTCTTGAATTCCCGCACGACAGCCGCTGGTTCATCGGCGCTTGCGACAGCAGAAGTCACCGCGACGCGAGTCGAGCCCGCTTCCATCAATTCCGACAACGATTCAAGTGTCACGCCGCCAATCGTAAACCACGGCTTGCGGATCGTGCTGGAAACCGCTTTCACGAATGGCAATCCCGGAAATGTATCAAAAGCTTTCGTGCGAGACGGAAACACCGGGCCAACACCAATATAATCCGCTCCGTCAATCATGGCCTGCAAAGCCTGATCCGGGTTATGGGTTGACACGCCAATCAGTTGGCCGGACCGGAGAATGAGTCGTGCTTCAGAAACCAGGAATTCGTCCTGTCCGACATGCACACCGTCTGCCTTTGAAGCGACTGCTACGTCAGGGCGATCATTCATGATGAACAGTGCGTTGGCGGCTCCGCACGCCTCGCGGAGCCAAGTGGCTCTTCGCAAAAGTTCACGATCGTTCAAGCACTTCTCTCGCAGTTGCAGAACGTCAGCTCCGCCGGCCAATGCCTGCTCCGCGAGATACTTCCATGGCAGTCGGCACAGCGACTCTGTGATGAGCACATAGACCTGAGCAGATTCAAGTCGCAAGCGGCGCCGATCGACGGCATTGTTATTCCCATCAACTTGCGACGAAGCATTCACGCCGTCTGCCGCTTTCAGCAGCGGCGTTAGACCACTCATCATCTTTTCCAGCGTATAGGCTCGGTACCGGAGTTGCTTCATCACCGCCGCAAAGTCATCGGAAACCAGTTTGCCGTATTCTTCCAGACTTCGTAGTGATTCCTGAACGCGACGATTGTTGGCGGTCACCAATTCTGTCAGTGCTAGTCGATTCCGTTCGCCCTCGGTGGAAAGCGACGTTCCGACGTCACCTGTGGTGTCGCGTTCGTCAAGTGTCGCAAATCCCGGACTTGTAATGGTGAAACAGGAAAACAATTGCTTCTCAGCCGTGACGAGTTCATGCCGCAGAATCTTGCATTCCAGACTCACTCGTTCATCGTTCGCCAGAAATCTTGCAAAGTCTTCCAGGACCCGGAGCCCTTCTCGCCCACGATTCAGATTGGCATCCAGAATTCGCCAGACCGACTGCAACGGCAACGCGTTTGCTGTCACAGGCGTATTCGATATCGCGTCGTCGTGGTTGAATTCAAGGGAGTCGTCCACTTGAATTGGTGGCTCGGATTTGGACTGTTCCGGGTAAAGTTCGTCACGCAGGGTCTGCAGCGTAACGCTGGCGGCAGCAAATTGATCACGAATCATCTTGTTGGTTTCCACAATGGCCAGCAACAAGTGAGCGCTGGAAACACCAGCGTCACTCATTCCCCGTCGAGCCAGATCCGTGGCTCGATCCAGAATCCTTGTGAACTCGAGGGGATCGTTGATTCCGTCGAGAGTATTCGATGGTGGCTCGAAGGCATCTCCGGAATACAGAGTGGAGTCCGCAGTCAGAGCGTTGGCAGCTGACTGTGCGACTTCGGCTCCGAGTGTCCCTGTGACGAGCCATTCCTGAGTGATTCCGTGGCGAATCAAACAAGCGGATGCCAGCGATTCGTCCTTGAGAAGAGTGAGCACAAGGAACGAGGCCCATGAGCCAGGCTGCACGGAATCTGCTGCCAACCGCCGACAGCGCGCGACCGTTCGTTGTGCGCTGGGGGTCAGTCCTGTGGTGTGTCGTGAGCCAGACATGAAACGTTCAATGGACCAAAACGAAAAGTAATTCGACTAATTCTGGCCGCGCGGCACGCAAAGGCAAGTCTGGACACACTCGTTCAGGATGCCATTTCCTTTCGAGCTTCCACGCGAAGGCAGAGACATCATGGTTTCTCAGCAGCGGCCTCAAGCTTCACCAAAGGGCTGACGCGGTGAATTTTGCGAAGTTCGTCGATCATGGCACCGATCGACTGAAACTTCTTACGGGAGATATGAATTCGGCAGCCGCGAGTCGCGATCCCCAACAACTCGGCCAACCCCTTTCTTAGCGAGCGAGGTAACGCTGCGACAGTTGGACTTCTTCCTTCGCCAAGGAGTTTCAGCCACTCCGCTTCGACTCGAGTTCCTGTGATGTCTCGGCACAACTCCTGAGATAAGACCTCGACAGCCGGCCCAAATTCTGACGCCTCCAGTTGCCTGGAAGACTGAACACCATACATGGACTGCATGAACCGCAAATGCCGGGCGGGAGTCAGATGCCAGCGATTCTGGACGAGTCTCCACAGCACAAACAGCGTGAAGAGTACGACCAGAATCAGCAGGACTGTCCGCAACCACCCGACTGGTCGCACGTTTCGCGGACGATCTCGCAATGTCTCATTAAGGATGTTGGATTCCTCGACTTTTTCAATCACCTTATTTGCAACCTTGAGCATGGTCTCAAGGCTGGGTTCAGGTGGATCAATCGCCGGTGGAAGCTGAGGAGGCAATTTCGGCGGCGGCGGAATCGGGCGTACTGGCGGAATCTGCGCTACAGGAGGAGGCTGCCGGTAGCTTGGCAATGGTCGGCCACTGTCGAATACCGTGAGCCACTTTCTGTTGCCGCGACACAACACGTCCGTTGTCTGGATCGCCAGAATCGAGTTATCGCCATGCCACAGCATTCCATCAGAAAACAGGCTCTGGTCGGCCGAAAGAATCAAGACGCCTCGATCAGGATTCGGATCCATTCCTGCCATCAGAACGGCCTTGCCCCGTGCTGATCCTGGCAAACAGTCCTGCGACAACGAGGCAATGACTTTCCAGTCAAGTGATTCATCTTCCGGCGGAGAAAGCCATCCCGATTTATTGACGATAATCCTGCGAAGTCCCCGAGTCATTGGGTGATCGCTGTTCAACAAGGTCAGCTCGATGCAGTCAGAAAAGCCCTGATAATGGTCGGCTTCATTAAGTGACGTGATCGGTCCGGGTGAGAATTGACTCACCCCCGACAGCTTGAAAGCTCGTTCCGATGCGACAAGTAAACTACCGCCCTGGGCCACATAGCGTCGAAGGCGAAGCCATTCTTCCCTCGGTACACGACTGAGATCGCCAAGCATCACGATGACGGATTCTCGCGGCTTCGACAACGTATGCCCGGCATCCATTCGAACAGTCAGGCCACGCTCTTCCAGCAGCATCCGAAAGCCGTTGTAACCAAGTTGCCACGACGGCTGAGATCCTGAGGCCCTATTGCTTGTGGACTGTGCTGGCAGGGAATCTGCCACCAGGCAAAGGCAGACGGCGACGATCCATCGTGGCGGTCTGAGTCCCATCCACGAACAGCACGAAGCGAACACTGACATCTTTTGCGATCTATCGAAGCGGTGAGTCACCCGAAAACGTGGCTGTTCAGTTAAACATTGTATCAGGAGAGTCCAGTGTGAAGAAACTTAGGAAACGCAACGTCGAAGGATGTGGTTTTTTTTATCAACCAGTACGATTTTGGGTTCGTGCGTTTGTCGTTCCTCTTCTGAGTATTCGGCATAACTGCAGATAATGACAAGATCGCCGACATGGACAAGTCGAGCAGCCGCGCCGTTCAGGCAGATCACTCCCGAGCCTGGTTCTCCTTTGATCGCGTAGGTTGTCAGCCGATTGCCGTTGTTGATGTCGTAAACATCAACCTGCTCCCATTCAACAATATCCGTCGCCGTCATCAAAAGCGGATCGATCGTCACGCTGCCTTCATAATGTAGACTGGCGTCAGTCACGGTGGCTCGATGAATCTTTGACTTCAGCAGAATTCGTTTCATGAGATCAGCAAACAGTTTGAAAAATCGAGCGGGGAGATGAGTGGTGTCTCAGAAAAAGGGTCAGGAACCAAGAGCCAAATGGCCCGATGGGTGCTGGGGACTCCTGGTTCCTGACCCAAATGGCACTGTGGCAGAATTTATCATGATTCAGCCCAGCGTCAAAGATCGCGGCCAGGCTGCGATTTAGTTTGTCAGATTCTTGCCAATGCAAGGCATTGATCTCCCTTCAAAGGGCTCAGAATAAGAGATTCCACTGTCCGTGAAACCTGCAGCACCTCAGAGATCTACCACGGCGATGCAATTGCTGGGTTGGAATTGGTTGTAGTGCGCGGTGATCGGCACCACGCTTGAACTGGCACAATTGGGCCAGGAGGCATCCTGCAGCGGCGTGGTTAGTCATCGACCAGATCGCGATGAACCACGCGTCAACCCCTGAAACTGTTCACGCATGAAACGAAAGATCTTCGCTGCACTATCGACTGTGTTCTGTTGAAACTGCTTGAGGGTGATGATTGAAATTCGACAGCACTTGTCCTGAGGTAAGTTTTCGCCATTTGCGGTACCGGAGGGCTCGCGCCCTTCCGCTCCTATTGTAAGCGGCAGGGCGCAAGCCCAATGGCACTCACTTTAGAAATAGATTTTATGAACGCAGTTTTTGGCACGACATTTGCGCCGCGCGCGAACAAGACGTTCGTTCGCTGCCCTTATGTCAGGTGTCAAATCGTGTCTGCTGATCATGAAAATATGTTGTCGGAATCGGAACTGTCCTCGGCGATTGAAATGCTCAGAGCCATCATCCCGGACGAGGAACTTGAACGCCT
>JANPHT010000684.1:0-13952 GCA_031424595.1 Planctomycetota bacterium | reverse complement strand
TCGTCGGCTCACGCGTTTGCTACACGCTTCTTTCAGACAAAGCCTCGCGACCCCGCCCTTGCGCTTCGCTAATCCTTCACCTCCATCAGGCTGGATAAGGGACTCAAACCCTCAAGCTGTTAAACATGCTCGGCACACATGCAAAGAGGCCCGGACTCCTGCGAGTACCGGGCCTTCAGTGGTGAATTCAGTGGTGTCTTCAACTTTTACGATGCCACGTCACAGACGCAACGAGCCGTTCAGATCAGTCAGATCGATGCGGATTTCCGCCGCTATTTGTGACAGGTTGACGCGATCGGCCGTGCGACAACGGCCAAGATATCCGTAGACAACCTTCCATTCTTCGTAAAGGCTGTCGGTTTCTCGCTGTAGTTCCTGAAGCGTGGGTTCCGCATCCAGCATTCGATGAAGGCGTTGAGTTCGCTTCATAAATGCGTCGGATGCAGCAGTGACTTCAGCACGGTAAGCCGGGCGTTCGGTATTCAGCCAGTTACGAACATCAAGGTCAAGCTGGTCAGCAAGATTTTCCAGGGATGCCGCGATCGGAAGGAGTTCGCGAGTATCCACTTGCGACACCGTGCCTCCCAGGTTCAGCTCGGCACGCAGGGCGGCGATTCCATCTTCGATTTCTCGAAGCACGACAACGGCTGCCTGGCTCTTCATCACGCTGTAGGTACGGACAAAGACAGTGCCATACTCCTCAACGAATCGATAGCTTTCGACAAGCTGCGCTTCAGGTTCATTGCGATCCAGATTATCCTTGAAATTCTGGACAGTGCCGTAGAAATTATCAGCAATTTGCAATGTCCCCGTGGCATTCTTGAAGGTTAACAGCAGCTTCAGCGGCGTGCGATTGTAAAACTCATCGACATCTCTGATCAGCGCGTCGGCGGTTTGCTTCAACTGTGCGCGGCTTGTGGTATGTTCAATCCACAGGAGGTCATGGACCAGATTGTCGGAATCAATGATTCTGCGCACTGATCGCTCAATAGCCGGATTACTGACGGTTCGTACCTGGTCCAGCAACAGGACCCACGATCGATCATAGCGGTTGTATTCGGTGACGATTCTTTCGTACGGATAATTGTCCAGAATCAGTTCTTCGATTCTTGTCGCCTGTTGTTGAAGCTTTCGGGCGTCGTTAACAAGCTGACTGACTTTTGGGGAGGCATTAAGGTCCCGACGCAGTTCATCACTCATGTTGAAAAGCGAATTTTCCATAATCCCAAGCTGTTGCAATAACGCACGTCGATCCAGCGATGGTTGGACCTGAAACAGCTTACCCACCTGCTGATCAAGGTTATCAATTCGATCGATACTCTGTTTTGAGGCACTGCTCAGTCCTGTGGCCTGAGTCAGTCGGTGGGACAGAAGTCGCCAGTCAGCATCGATCTGGCGGAAGTCGGCAACGATATTCTCCAGTGACACACCACTGTTCAGGTCCTGATTGATCAGGCTTGTCAGTCGGCGTAGCTTCTGGAAGTCCGACAAGAGTGCTCGCAGGCTCGGGTTGCGCCGATAATCAGCGTCAAGCGAAGCATACAATCGACTTGATTCGTCGATGGTTTCCTTCATCAGATTTGCCAGGGCTTGCTTGTCGACTTTCGAATAGTCGACAGGGCGAGTCGGAGTCGCGCTTGGGCGAGTGCGGATATCGTCAAGGCTTCCCAATTCGCCTGCGGGCACACGTCGATCAAATTCATTGAAATCCTGCTCAGTCCGGCTGATGCGGCTGGTTTGGGCCATGACGGACGAGGCGACTGTCACGGTCAGTATTGCCGTGGCCATCGCGCGGCCGAATTCAGGCAATCGCGGGGATAACATAGTGGGTTCCTTTCCCTTGAGTTCATCTACCGAATCGGTGCGTCAGCAGGCAAACACACCCTGGCCCCGGGCGAAAAAACGCAAATTCCCCCGCGTTCGATCGCCTTCGACTGACAAGCGTGAGTTTAGAGCAAATACCGTTTTCCTGGGAACAGCAGTTTTTTTTTTAAAATACCATGGGGTTTCGGCAGAAACTGCAGCACTGTGCCGATTTCCCCTGTCCTCGCAGATCTAAGTGTCTTGATTTGGTTCGAGTTCGCCGTCGCCATGGCCTGAGTCGGTCAGTTGGATTTTACGGAAAGGCATTCCTGCGGATGGTGTTTGTTCAGAAACTCGCGTGCGGCATCTTGTCAGAAACGCCAGTGTTGTGAGAATTCCGCTTGTTTGCAGTCTTCGGCCGCGACGTATCTTCTCCGGTCTACTGACCTAAAAAAAATCTCTCAGGTCCCTGCCACAACAATGCCTGTTAATCTTGCCACCGACTGTTTCACCAGCGACGAAGTTTCATTGTTTCGACGTGACGGTTTCTACGTCGTGCGCAGCATGATGCCGACGGACTACGTTGAAACCATGAAGCGAATCACGCAACGTGACCTCGCCGCACATCAGGGTGATATCGAGTACGAAGCGGAGTTGCACTATCCCGGAGCTCCGCCCTCGATCGATGCAGAAGGTGGCAAGACGGCTCGGCGTTTGCGGCAGGCCATCAGTCGGGATCCTGTGTTCCTGCGGCTTGTGCAGGAACCGTTTGTGCTGAATCGTTTGAAACAGTTGCTGGGGCCTCATGTTGTCATGCCGTTGACACATCATAATTGTATCATGACCAAACAACCGCGATTCAGCAGTGACACGGGCTGGCATCAGGACACGCGATACTGGTCCTTCAGCACGGGGGAGCTTGTCAATATCTGGATCGCACTGGGGCCTGAAACTCCGCACAATGGATGTCTGCAGGTTCTTCCTCGCACGCATCACGGTCCAGCTCCCGCATCCGTATTGGATGCTGCTCAGTTTCTCCGCACGGATCTTGAAGAAAACCAGTCACTGCTGAAGACCGCGCAGCCAGTCGAGCTTCAGCCGGGTGACATCCTGTTTTTTCATGCTCGTTGTTTTCACGCCGCGACGCGCAATTACTCCAGTGAGACCAAGCAGTCTGTCGTGTTTACGTTTCGCTCGATGGACAATCCCCCGATCCCGGGGTCTCGATCAGGGCAGTGGCCGGAGTTGCTGCTGTCCTAGCCCGACTTCCCCAGTTAAAAACAAAGACTGTGTTTTCGTGGTTTTTGTAGCGAAAGTTTCCACTACATTTTCTTCTGGATTATTTTTGCAGGCAGTGTGAGGCGGAGTTTTTCCAGCAGGATTTGTTGGTGGTCAGTGGGCTTGGAAATGCACCGGGTTCGGATCTCCAGGCCGGAGCGATTTGGCAGCACGACGTCCAGTCACGGGGTGGATTCGGCGTTTGACCATTCAATGCGAGCGGCATCTTTGTTCGTCTTTGTGGCCTTCACGTCAAACAGCTTTGCCGCGCGAGAGTTCTTGCCGAGCATCCTGCCGATCTCGCGTTCCACCTTCATCGGATCGCGTGCCTGTTTTTCAAAGCGTGCCTTCATGCGAGTCAGCGTCTCTTCGATTTTTTTTCCGAATCGCTGAGTAATACCTTCTTCCTTTTTCGACCGTTCTCGACTGCGGCACAGAATGAAGCGTTCCGGTGACGAACTAAACAGACCCGCGAATGCTGACGCTCTTCAGGCCGAGGCCTGGATATCTGGTCGTCACTACATCCCATTTTGGGTTCCGAAACATGGGCATCTTGAAAAATTGACCTCCAAAACACAGGGAATAATTGTCCATCGACCTCGAGGAGCTTTGCAAAGTTCTGGAAAACTCACAACCCTTCGGCGGTGGCCGGTGCCTGAAAAAGACGGAGTGACAACCGTTCTGAATGGTAACGGTTCTGACGATTACAGACTGGTCCGTCGAAGCGTCATAGCGTTTCGGCAGATTCAACCGAAATCGATTTGCCTTCGCTGAATCCGCAGTTCGATACGAATGCTGGATGAATCCAGAGCTACTTGACGGATGAGTATGCTCGGAGAACCGAACCTGGCTGTGCCTTGCAAGATGCCTGCTGGATTCAGCGATCTGAATGATTTCGATGCGGAAGGAGCCGCGCCACAGGATGTGAAACTTTCCACTGGAGAGTCCGTTGATGGCGCGACGAAGTTCAATAGCGGCTTATGTAGCCATGCTCTCCATCGGACTCGCGATTGGTGGGCATCTGGAAACCCTGCGACTGACAGCGTCAGCCAGCGCGGTGTCCGGCGAAGGAACAGGCGAGCCTTCACTGCCGGCACGAGCGATGGCTCTTGTGGATAGTGGAGAACATATTTCCCATATCGCTGCTGAGGTGATGCCTTCTGCCGTTCATATTCAGGCCGTACGGGTCGAAAATGAAAGAAAAGTGGAAGAAACCGGTTCTGGCGTCATTATGCGAAGTCAGACGGTCAAAGGCCTGTTTGTCATCACGAACAATCACGTCGTTCGCGGCGCGGAAATGCCGGCCATCGACGTAGTGCTGGCAGATGGCTCCACGGTTCATCCGCTGCGAGTCTACCGCGATACCGAGAGTGACATTGCCATCATGCAGATCCCGGACGGTGGTCAGCCGACAGCTCGATGGGGTGACAGTAACAGCGTTGAAATGGGTCACTTTGTGCTCGCAGTCGGCAGCCCCTTCGGACTCAGCCAGTCTATCACGATGGGCATTGTCAGTGCCAAGGGACGCCGCGATCTTTCGTTGACTGCTGATCAGTCTGTCACAAATCAGGATTTCATCCAAACCGATGCCGCCATCAATCCTGGCAACAGCGGCGGGCCGCTGATCGATGTTTCGGGAACCGTCGTCGGTATCAACACGGCCATCGCATCAAACAGTGGTGGAAACGAAGGTATTGGATTCAGCATTCCGAGCAATCTGGTGCGTCGAGTCTTTGAGCAAATGGTCTCCTACGGACGAGTTCGCCGAGCCTATCTGGGAGTCGAACTTGATAACTCCTTCAACGATGATACCGCTGTACGACTTGGGATGCCACGGGCTCGAGGAGCCAGAATCACTCGCGTGTATTCGCATCGCACCAGCCCTGCGGTTGTCGCTGGACTTCGGCCGGACGACGTGATCATTTCCTTCAATGGTGTTGATGTGATCGATGAGAACCACCTGATCAACCTGGTCAGCCTGTCGGATATTGGTTCTTCAGTAAAAATCGACATCTACCGGGCTCGTCAGAAAACTCAGCTCAGCGTGCAATTGACTGATCGGGAGGAATTCCGAACCGCAGACGATAGCCGAGGAACTTTTAATACGCGTTAAAAGATCAACGAACAGACTAAGAAATCCTGAGTTCAACCGCCCGTGCGAACGGCTTTGTGAGAGGGCTGAGTCGCGATTTTGCAACCCCGACTCACCCTATTCGGTTTTGAACCTCGAACGCCTGCCCCAGCTACTTCAACTCCGCCAAAAGCTCATGCACTGACTTAACAATATGCTCTTCCACATCCGGCGACCACTTCGACGGCAGTCCGTAGTAAATCATGGACGTCTCGCCTTCGTATCCGCCTTCCAGCAGCACTCGCTTTGATGGAATATAGGCCATCACATCATTGCTGTATCCGGCGATCCAGTTGGACGGCCCAGGTAATTCGGCCTGCAGTCGAAGTGCGTAATCGACGACCACTTCACCGCCCAGAAACGTCATCCTGACATCGTCACCAATCGCCCACATCTGCACCGGATAAGGATAAGTTGGCGAGAGCTTTCCGTCGCGAGCGAACAGTTTTGACAACCACTGAGCACGCCGCACAATATAGACGTTGTCCGACTTCAGATCGTTCTGAATCTCCTCAGTGCCTGGAATGTGATCCAAAGCCACGTCGATTTCTCGATAGGCCGATCTCAGCGCACCTTTGACAGGTCGCATGGGACCTTGCAATGCTCGATCGACGCCATCGGCCGTTTGTGTTCCGTACTGGGCAGCCAGTTCGACAGTCCTGCGAGGCAACGGGTTCTGGTCGGCACCACAGCCGGCCCAGAACAGCGCGATCGCATCCGGATGACGCTTTTCGATTTCGATCTGAGCAAAACCGGGCCAGTCGCCGCACCAGTCCATGCCGCTCAGCACCGTCGAGTGGCACGCATAGCCAAAGAGGATGGCTCGCAGTTTTCCTTCAGGCGTTCGGACGGAAAGAACCGGCAGTGTGTGATCCACAGGCCCCACAAGCTGGCCATTTTCTCTCAGCATCGGCACGTCCGCTTCCCGATTGTTGCGGCGATTCACGGCGAACGTCGCCTGAGATTCGGCGGTACTGATCAACGCTGGAGCCAATGACGCGATGGCGTCGGAAGTCGCCTTGGCAATCGCATCACCCAACTGCATCGTGTAGTTCTGAACCAGCTTCATGTTCTGCTCATCCAGCGAGTACATGGACAGCAGATTGGTTCCGACGACTGGCCCGGAATGCGTGTGGGATGTCGCCAGTGCGATCTGAGATCGCCCCAGTTGATGTTCCGTCTGCAGGCGTTCACAAATCTGCTGCGAAGTTGTCCGATCGATTCCCACGAGATCCAGCGTCACCAGAACAACTTGACGGCCGGACGGATCCTGCAGGACAACAGCCTTCGCCCACAGATCGTGAATCTTGCCTTCAGCCGGCTTGTCTCGTGAGGCATAGCCGGACATCCACATCGGTTGTGGAGGGGTAATGACCACTCTGGCAACGCCCGCTTTCCACGATTCCTGAGCCAGCAGCGACGAATCACACAGAAGGCAGAAAGCAGTGACCACAATAAGTTGGACGAGCTTCACAGGATTCTCCGGGGCAGGCATGAAATGGCAGGAACCTATCGAGCAGAGGACAAGGTCTAACCGTTTCCCGAATCTGTTCAAGTCTCATGACAACTGACAAGGATTACGATTTTTGGAAGAACCAGCATTTCGCGTCCAGCGTCATGTGATATTCTCCGCAAATCGTGGAGAGCAGTTGTCTGCCTCCTGAGCCGATTTCCATCGAAGAGGTCGGCTGAACTTTCAACAGAAAAAACAGGGAGTCCGTCATGGGTAAGGGAGACAATAATCAGAAGAACGACAAGAAAAACAAGAAGGTGAAGAAAGACGCCAAGAAGCCGGAAATCAAGGGCAGCGTCAAGAAGTAACTGAACATCGCCTCGTGTGCGTTCAGTCCGGAAGCCCGGTTTTTCTGCAAAGCCGGGCTTCTTTGCGTCCAAATCCTTCCGAATGTCTGTTTTGCGATCCTGGTATCTCTTCGGCCTTAGTTTGCGTACAATGTGGACTGCCAGCCACCAGAAACAATCATGCCTGACCAGTGAGTCGGGCGTTTGTTTGTGCGGGAGGTCCGGCGTTTCACTCGGAGTTTCAGATCGCAAAAAACCAAAACACCTACGCCAAGCGTCAACGAGAGCAGGAAAAAAAGCAGCGAGCCGACGACAAGCGGAAGAAACGGGACAAGAAGAAGGATGGCTCCTTCTCACCCGCGCCGCCGAGAAGTTATGCCTTCCCGTCTGAAGACCAGGATGACTGAGCATGTTCAGGCCGATCTGCCAAAAGGATCGGCCTTCTTTTTTGAGAAGCTTCCCGATCTATGACGGCGCAGAGCCGATGGTCGCAGTTTGAGCTCTCACGTGAGCGGTTCCTGAAAGGTTCCTCCGGACTTTACGGGGCAAATGAATTTGACGCGAGACAGACGCCTGGGGTGTCGCTAAGCTTATCGAACGAGTCAAATTCAATACTGGAATGGCGAATTGGATGCCTGCCTGTTGATAGAGCGAGTGTGGTTTCCTGTTCGCGTTGTCCAGTCCCTCCGCCTTCCAAAATCCTTCCGGTGAGTTCTCACGTGATAACACTGTCAGCCTCCCTGCCATGGCGCTCTCGAAGTTTCTGCGTTGTGGCCTGTCTGCTCTTCCTGGGACTTGCGTCGTTATCGCCGACTCAGGCTTCTGACCGATTGAATTGGCCCGCTCGCACAGGGCCTGCACTGGATTCTCATGTGTCGTCAGAAGATTCCGCAGGATTGCCGACAGCGTGGTCCGACGAGCCTCAAAACAACATTGCCTGGAAAATCGACCTTGAAGGCTTTGGCCATTCGGTCCCTGTGATCGGATTCGGCAAGATCTGGTTGACGGCTGCGACTGAAGACGGGAAGCAGCAATTCCTTTACGGCATCGAACAGGCGACCGGGAAAGTTCTGCATCACAAGCTGATGTACGAAAATGCTGACCCCGAACCCCTGATGAACAAAGTGAATACCTACGCCTCGCCCTCCTGCGCGTTGGAGAAAGATGCTGTCTATGTGCATTTTGGCACCTATGGAACGGCGAAAGTGGATCCCCATTCAGCGGACATCATTTGGGAACGCAGGGACATTAATTGCCGACATTTCCGCGGCCCGGGTTCGTCACCGATCATCTGGAAGGACCACTTGATTCTGACTTTCGATGGAATCGACGCGCAGTTCGTGACAGCACTGGATAAACACACGGGAAAAACTGTCTGGAAGACAGCTCGCACCACGGATTACGGTGATCTGGATGAAAATGGCAAGCCGAAACTCGATGGTGACCTGCGCAAGGCTTATGGAACTCCGGGCTTTGTCGAAGTCAACGGACGCACGCACGTTGTGTCGATCGGTTCACGAGCCGCGTTTTCTTATGACGCCCTGACTGGTGAAGAAATCTGGACGATCCGTCACGACGATTTCAACGCATCATCGCCGCCCATGTTTTTTGAAAACCATGCTCTCATCAATACAGGATCCCGTGCTTCAAATCTGCTGAGCGTAAAACTGGACGATACGACTCGTGGTGACGTGTCCCAATCGCATGTCGTCTGGAATCGGGACAAAGGCAACTCCGACCTCAGTGCGCCGATACGGATTGGCGAATACATCTACAGTGTGCTGAACAATGGCGTCGTCAACTGTGTGAATGTGAAGAACGGCGAAGAACTCTGGAAGGATCGCATCGAAGGAACCTTCACGTCGTCACCCATCACGGCCAATGGAATGATTTACTTCTGCAATGAAGAAGGCGACTGTTACGTGGTGAAGGCGTCCGAAAAATTCGAGCTGGTGTCAAAGAACCATCTTGCTGAAGGCATGAGAGCGTCTCCGTCGGCAGCTGACGGGCACCTGTTTCTGCGGACGTTTACGCGTTTGTATTGCCTTGGCGACTAAGATGCAGCCGGACGACAAGCTCTGCTATTGCTTTCATGTTTCGCAACGGAAGATTGTGAATTTCATTCGCATTCATCAACCTCGAGTCCCCAGCGAGATCAGTGAATGCGGAGGTGCAGGCACGGGTTGCGGCTGGTGCGTGCCGTTTCTGAAGAAGCTCTTTGATGCCGCCAGGTCTCAGCGAGAAGCAACGATTGAGATCACCCCCGAAGAGTACGCTCGTGAACGCGCAGATTATGTGCGAGCAGGCAAAGGCAAACCGCCTGCGTGAGACGAAATCCTCCATCGACTGTGAGTGCTATTCATGCGACGGTTCTCGGACGACAAGGACCCAGCCAATGTCTCCAATGTGCTCGGGGCGAGCCGTTACGATCACAGGCTCAATCGCTGCGAGCGTCTGCTCATGAGTTAAAGGATCAATGAATTGCGGCAGCAATTCGTCTTCCAATGATTCCACGTGGCCAGCGTGCAGCCGCCGCGAGCGAAGCTTTTCAGCCCTTGCGATGACATCGTCAGTGACGTTCGGTAACTGGCCGCTGACTTCACGATTTGCCAGTTGCGAGTGAGCGATGACAGTGCCTTTGCGATTGGAGATCTGGCTTTCATCAACCTGAAACAGCATCGCATTTTCCGGAAGCCCGAAGTCTTCAATCTCCAGAGACATCGAAATCAGCCCGATGACTTCCCGATCCTTGTTGACCGGGGGCAGATCCCAGACCGGCACTGTGAACGAAACGACCGGCTTGTCTCCATTGACAGTTCGAAAAACGCACGACAGATGGACAAGATCCTCATCCTGAGTCTGAGGAATCACAAACTGCAAAGGCTTCAGTGTCGAAGTTTCAGGAGCCTCTTTTTCCAGGTCCCTGCCGAATCCATGAAAATAGTCCCGGTGCCGAAAGTTCTGTCCAATACTTTTGGCACGCGGAGCACGAGCGACCTGTGTGCCTTCCTTGGAGAAAATGCTCCACCCCGAGTTCTTAATGGCACCGCCTTTGAGCAGCTTGCGTTCGTTGAGCCATGCCTGCAGAGGTTCCCACAGAGCCTGATTCCCTGAAGCTGTATTGTTCCCTGAAACTGTATTGTTATCCGGAGCTGTCTTGTTATCCGGAGTTGTATTGATGGCCACAAGTAAATTGCGTAGCTGCTCCGACTGCGCTTCACTTTCAAGCAGCCTCCATCGCAGATCGATTTCATACGCGATCGATTGAGCCAGAAACCTGGCGGACGTTCGCAGATTCTCCCGGCGAGCGAATTCCGCTGACTGACGCATTTCGTCCGCCTGCTCCCTGGCTTGCTGTTCTGAATTCGCCAGCGTTCCCATCCAGGCCGCCGCCAGCATACTGGTCAAAACGACTGCGAAGACGCTCAGTCCGATCGCTTGTGCTGCCAGTCGATGCTGTCTTGCCCATCGAGAGGCTTTCTGACTGAGTGATTCCGTCAGCACAGACACCGGCGCATCAGCGAGGTAGTTTTCCACGTCGGCTGCCAGATCCAAAGCCGTCGCATAACGATCTTTGGGCTGCTGCTTCATGGCGGTGAGGCACACGGCTTCCAGAGATCGTGGCACACACTTCAGGCGATCCGATGGTTTTGCGAAGCGTCCGTCGATGACGTGTTCACGAATTTCATGGCCATTGTCCCCGGAAAACGCTGGTTGCCCACACAGAATCTTATAAAGCGTCGCTCCAAGGCTGTAGACGTCGCTGGCGGGAGTTGGAGCCAGGTTTGATGCCTGCTCGGGACTCATAAAAGCCAACGTTCCGGCACCGCCGCCAGACGATGTGCAGTTCTGACTGCCGGACAATGGCATCAGAGTCATCTCACCGCTTGTGCGAAATCGATCGTCTCGTGCGACGGGAATCGCCAGTCCCCAGTCCACAAGAATCGTCTCACCAAACTTTCCGAGCATGACATTGGCCGGCTTGATGTCACGATGGACAATGCCACGATTATGGGCGTATGCGACAGTCTTGCAGACCGACACAAAAGAAGTCAGGAGCCGACGAAACTCAAGGCTTTGTTCACCATTTCGTCCCGTGGCCAGGCAATCTCGATGATATCGAACAATGGCGTCGTCCATCGTTTCACCGTCGATGTAACGCATGTAATAAAACAAACGGCCATTCTCTGCCTGCCCAAGACCATACAGTGGCACGATGCCAGGATGTTCCAGTCGGCCGGTGACTTCAGCTTCAAGCAAGAACCGAGTACAGCTGTCACGATCCTTGACCAAATTATGATGTATGAACTTGACGGCAACTTCGCGATTCAGCTCTTTCTCGGTGGCTCGGTAGACGGCTCCCAATCCACCCTTGGCGTGAAATGTCAGGCTGGTGATTTCACTGATCGTGCGAAGGATTTCAGTATCGTCTTCGAACGCACCTCCTGGCCCTGTTTCCAGTAAGTGTCGTTGCTGGGCTTCCCACAAGGCAATTCGCCGATTCATTTCGGCCTTCAGGTCCGGCGTCGTACGACACAAGTCATCCACCGTAAGGGGAATGCCGCGTTCTCGAGCCTCCTTCCATCGATCAAGCAGGTCCTCCATGAGGCTGTCTCGATTCATGGGAACCGTGTTTTCGCTTTTAGAACTCATAGCGGGGAGATCGAATTCTGCTGGAATCAGGACGCACAATCGTGATCACATCCATCTGCGATCACAGGCCAATGCTTCGACAATGACAGTCACCCAGCTCCAGCCACGGGTTGGGCCGTATTATCGCCAACGTCCACAAAAAAAACAGACCGAATCCTACTTTCCAATCCATGCATTCAGGGCTTGATTTCGACATCGGGCCGTCTACGCGACCAATCGAGATCGGCGGTATTCCAGCCGGCACCGGTCAAACATCCTCGACGCGGTCAGCAGCCGGCGAGGGAAAGGTTGCGGGGCTGCCGACGATTCTCGCGAGTCGATTGATCGACGGCCCGATCATTGAATCGAGGCAGGGCGTCGGAACCAGATCAGCGGCTTCGATCCCTATTTTCCTCGACGAGCGCTCACTTTTCGACTGACAATCGACAGCAACGATTCGTCATCCGTTTCCTCGGCCGATTCAAACGACTTCAGAATCGGGAGTGGGTCAAAAGCGCTCCAGGCCGGAGTCGCCGACATGAAGGCTGTCAACAGGGATCCTCCGCGAAGAATCCAGACCACATACCCCACTGACAGTGAAGTCGTAACAACCGCTGAAGTGCCAACGACGATTTCATCCGTTGAAAAATTCGTCAAGGGGTTGTTTGTCTTCGCAGCCTGCGGTGTGATGTTTGAGATTGCCAGATCGATCGATGAGAACACCGCATCGTAAGGCATGATGTCCAGGCTCAATCCTCCCCAGAGTGCCGCCGCTGCAATTCGAGTGACAGCTTCAGTTGATTCCTGGGCACCAGACTCATGGCTCGTCTGCAAACGCTGAGGAATAGCACTCAGAAGGTGCGTCAGAATAGTGTTTTCGGCAAAAATAGACTGGACTGCCAAACTATCTGGATTTTTAGCCTGGGCTTCCTCTGGCGATTCGGTCGGCGTCTTCCCTGCGCCCGAGTTGCCGGTCGAAGGCCTGGCCGCTGCGTTGCTGCCGGCTCCCAATGCGATCATGTTGCCAACTCCGGATTCATCTCCGTTTGTGTCACCGTCGGTGTCGCCCTCAGCCGAACCATTGTTTCCTGAACCGCCATTCGTGCCACCGGTGCCATCACCGCCGCTACCTGATCCACTTCCTCCGGATCCGCCACTAATCGTCTGCAGCACTTCAATGCTGACCGTGACGGCATTGCTGCTGAGAATTCCGTCTGAAGTCTGGTAGGTGAAGGAATCCAGCCCTGTAAAGACATCGAACGGTGTGTAGAGAAACGTTCCGTCGGCATGGAATGTGAGAGTCCCATGAGACGGACCCGAGATTAAAATGGCAGTCAGCGGATTATGATCCTGATCTCCGTCATTCAACAGCACGCTGTCGATCAAAGTTGTATCGACGGGTGTTAACTGGGATGTGAGAAATGAATCGGCCACCGCCACGGGAGCTTCGTTAACATCACGCACATTCACAACGAATGACTGACTGTCACTTGCCCCACGGGCATCCGTGACATTGACAACAATCACGTGGAATGCCGCCGTCTCATAATTGAATACGGCATTCGCTGCGGACGTGATACGCCCGGTCGTACTATCAATCACAAACCGACCGCCAGCGCTATTCAACATAGAATAAGTGAGAACATCACCCGCATCCGCATCGACAGCGGTGATTGCTCCGACATAGGTGCCGGCTGGAGCATTCTCTGTGACTTCGCTACCCGTCAGTGTCAATCCCGTTGGCGATTCGTTCATGTCATTTAAGCGAATCGTCAGCACGCGACTGTCTGTCAGGCCCGCAGCATCGCGAACCTGCACGTTCAGCGTGATCGACGTGACCGCTTCAAAATCCAGCAGCGAAGAATCGATGACTCGGATCTGGCCAGAAGTGGCGTCGATGGCAAATGGAGAAACGGGATTGCTGCTGAGTATGGAATAGGTCAGCGAGTCATTGGCGTCAGTGTCGGTCGCCGTCATACTGCCGATTACGGTTTCATTCGCAGCGTTTTCATTGACTCGAATCACGGGTGTCACGTTGAAGACAGGAGCTTCGTTCTGGTTGAGCAGTCCAATTGTGATCACCAAAGTGGATATCGATCCGTCCGCACTCGTCGCCCGCGCGGTGACCGAGTAACTGGTCGCAGCCTCGTAATCGAGCGGCGTGGCCCCGACAGTCAGCACTCCGGTGACCGCATGAATCTGGAATCGTCCGCCCGCGTTGTCATCGAGCGTGTACGTGATGGCGTTGGTGGTTGCGTCGGCGTCACTGGCTGAGACCGTAATCCCGGTCAGCGTGCCTTGCAGCGAC
>JANPHT010000683.1:0-2704 GCA_031424595.1 Planctomycetota bacterium | reverse complement strand
CCGATCAACAGCAAATCCTCCTCGAAAAACTCCGACTCAAACTGCCCGCCAAAATAATCCAACGCAAAATGTAGTGGAAACTTCTGGGCTGAAACCGCAGAAAATGCAGTGTTTCTGAAACGAGTTGGGGAAGTTGGGTTAACTACTTTGCAATGTCCGGGATTTTTGCCGAATAGAATTCCAGTCGGCTCTGAAGTCCGGGCCGGGCGGCCTCCGGAGCGACGACAATCGCGCGTTTGAGCCATTCGATCGCTTCCGGGAAGTTTTGCGCTGCGGCATAGGCAACCGCCAGAGTGTCCAGATGGTTAGCATCTTTGAATTCGGAGATGCGGCAAGCGGCGGAGGCGTGCTTCACGGCGAGTTCCGGATTGTGGATTTTGGGGTCGTCGCACGTGGCCAATACCCAGGCAAGTTCGTTCTGTGCTGTCGCATCGTGTGGTTTGATCTCGACGGCCTGCGTAAAGTCCTGCAGTGCTCTCTGATAGTCGTTTTGGTCCAGCCAGACTCCACCGCGATTCGTCAGAGCGGTTGAATAATTCGGATTGCGCTTGATCGCCGCGGAGAAATCGGTGACGGCTTGTGTGAGTTTCTGAACCTGCTTGTAGAGTACTCCTCTATTGTTCAGTGCTTCGGCATATTCCTCATTGATCGCGATGGCCGCATTGAGATCCGTCAGAGCTTCGTCATAACGTTCCATCAGCAGGAGCAGTGAACCTCGATTGTTCAAGGCAACTGCTTGTTTCGGGTCCAGGCGAATGGCTTCACTGAAATCGCTTAAGGCTGCATCATTCTGAGCCATTGCCCTTTTTGCCATCCCGCGACTGTTGAAAATGGCAGCGCTGCGCGGCTGCAGTTTCACGCATTGATCAAAGTCGGCAATCGCCTGTTCGGGCTGTCGCAGTCCCAGGAAAGCGAGACCACGCCGGTGGTAGGCATCGGCGGTGGGAGTTTCCTTAATGCGGGCCGTCATTTCTGCAACGGCAACGTCGAGTCGGATTGCATCCGATTTTGCAAGCCAACCTCCGCGATCGTGGATCCACAGCCATTCATCCCGCGCCGACTGAGCGACAACGACCTCTCCATACCAAGCCCGCCAAGTCACGCCTTGCTGAGTCCTGATCTCCGCACCTTCCCGCAGAATCAGATATTCTCCACGGGCGTCACGGGAAATCTCCTGCGTTGTTTTTTGTTCATCGGGAGTGGTGACAGGCGAAGCCGCCAGGAGAAACACAACGCGGAGATTCGCAGTCATGGCACACCCTCACTCTGTGTTTCACGTCGCGTCTGTCCACCGACGAGCCACCTCCCCGCACTTGAATCTTATTCAGGTGCCGGTTTGAGAGGCGGATAGACATCAACAGCGTTTGGAATCGGTGGCACGGAACTATGGTCAAATTCGGATCTCGATCCGGGGGCTGGCATAGATGGCTGCTCAATACCCGGCAAGCCGGATTCAGCGGCACAGCCTTCGCCATCGGATTCACTTTCGGAAGAACTTGGCGGCAGTTCCTGCCATGTTACTGCACGTTGACGGGCCTGAGTTGCTAACTGATCCGGTCGAAGCCCCTCGTGTGAACCTGGAGCCGTATAATGGTTCGCCTCGGACAGCCGACGGCTGTATCTGCCGGTACATCCTGAACTCAATGCAAACAATGCGACGGCAGTAACCGCCAGAGAAGATAGTTTCATGGCCCAATCGTCCACTCAAGAAGGATGCAGAATCCCTACAAACGTCAAGAGCAGCTATCGTCCATCTGATTCGGATAACCGAAACAATTGCTAGAACAGAACTGGGGAATTCGCAAGTTTCGTGCCTACCGTCATGCACACCTGTAAGTCCGGAGCAGCGCCATCTCGCACACCATGCTGGCCACCACGATTACAGATTCAGCGAGGCTTCGCGGTGAAACCCTGTCGCTTCATCCGCGGTTCAAGAGAAAGGAGCCCGGTTCTCGTCAAAGCAGTTCCGGGCTTCCGTGTCGTCAAACTGTAGCCACCCCGCAAACGCTTTCAATTACAACAATTCACGGAAGGCTGTGGGACGGAGGATGAAGAACATCCGCCGTACAAGTCACCGCAAGTTCCTGGAACCCAGACTCGTCGAGTCACCGTCTGAGCCACCATTTGACAAACGGGTACCTGGATCTCCTTCTGCACGGTGACTGGAACTTGAACTGAAACGGTCCTGGTATGTGATTCCGGAACGGTCTTGTAAGTCGTATAAGTCACAACTGACGACTCTTCCTTCGGTACCGTCTCTGTGTAATTCACGGTTCGAGTCTTCGTCTGCTGTTCCCAGTCGGTGTAGTCGATAGTGCGGGATTTCTGCTCCGTCCGATAGCTTGTCACATTGTATGTGTATTCCTGGGGCTCTGACACAATGCGTGTGGTTGGCACTGATTGCGTTTTTGATTCAGTGCGATACTTTGTCACCGAATACGTGTATGGTTCATCCTGCAAAACGTTGCGTGTCACGCTGACGGTTCGGGATCTGGTTTCCGGGCGTGACAGATTGACAGTGTATGAATATGGCACCTGCTCTGGTACAGTTCGAGTGACATAGTTGGTCCGCGTTCGCTGTTCGGTCCGCGTCAGATTAACGAGGTAGTCATACGTCTGCTGAACTGGCACACTTTTCTGTACCGTCTGCATCCGAGTTCGTTCTTCGGCGCGATGATTGGTCACGGTATACGTATATGGAACA
>JANPHT010000682.1:0-48019 GCA_031424595.1 Planctomycetota bacterium | reverse complement strand
GTGATCGCGAATCCGCCGGTCGCGTGGTACAAACGCGTGAAGGAACCCAAACAGCAACTGGAAGATGTGGCTCAGTTATTTCTGGGCGTGCGTATGCAGTGTGCTCAGTGTCATCATCATCCGTTTGAACGATGGAGTCAGGATGACTATTACAGCTTGTCCGCCTTCTTCGCTCAAGTCGGAAGAAAGCCGTCGGCGACACGTGGTGAAGATCTTATATTTCACAAACGTGGAGTTGCTGTGGCTTCGAATATTAAAACAGGATCTCAACTAAAGCCTGCCGCCCTGGGTGACGCGATTCCCGCGATTGCTCCGGATGAAGATCCGCGACTCAGGCTGGCTGACTGGATGAGTTCACCTCAAAATCCGTTCTTCGCAAAGGCGCTGGTGAATCGGTATTGGAAACATTTTCTTCGCAGAGGCCTGATTGAGCCGGAAGATGATATCAGAGATTCCAATCCACCGACAAATCCCGAATTGCTGGCCGCTTTGGAAAAGCATTTCATCGACAGTCGATTTGACCTGAAGGCACTGGTGAAGGTTATCGTCCAATCAAATACCTACCAATTGAGTGCGACGCCCAATGAGCACAACATTGCGGATGTGCAGAATTACTCCCGCTATTATCCTCGTCGACTTCAGGCAGAGGTGATGTTGGATGCCATCGACGATTTGACGGGAGCCCGAACCGATTTTCCAAATCTCCCAACGGGAACTCGTGCCATTGCTCTTCCCGACAATAGCTACAACAACGCGTCGCCGTTTCTGCGTGTCTTCGGTCGTCCGGAAAATGAGAGCGTTTGCGAGTGCGAACGTGTTCAGTCGTCAAGTTTGGCTCAGAGCCTTCATCTGATGAACGCCAGCGATATCAAAGGGAAACTGGCAACAGGTCATGGTCGGGCCGATCGTCTTGCAAAATCTGACAAGCCGGTCGAGGAAAGAATCCGTGAACTTTATCTTGTGGCGTTTTCTCGATCGCCAGGAGAAAATGAATTGAAAGTGGCGGTGGACTATCTCGCAGAGCCGTTGACAGATTCTGCCGGAAGTCCCATTGACGCTCAACTCGCCAGTCAGGAAAAATTTCAGGATCTCATCTGGGCGCTGATCAATACGAAAGAGTTCTTGTTCAATCATTGAACAGGCCGATTTGTCTCAGATCGACAAGAGTTCCATGAAACATGGAATAGAGTGGCAAGGTAATCGTATGACCAACAGGCTTGATGCGTTGCGAATCATCAGTCGTTCGCTGTTATTGTGTGCGATGGCCGTGTGTATCAGTGCGCCGATCTTCGCGCAGACAGTCTGCCTTCCGCTACCTCGTTTGCTCACCACTATGCCGATGGGTGGAGCTGTGGGGACGCAGGTTGAAGTGACGATCACAGGAGAAAACATCGAAGATGCCAGCGATTTGATTTTCACACATCCTGGCCTTACTGCAAAACAGAAAGTCGACGTTAACGGACAACCGGAACTCAACAAGTGGAATGTCTCAATCGCCGCGGATTGCCCGACCGGGATGCATGAAGCACGCCTCATGACGCGTCTGGGTATTTCGTCTTCACGCGTTTTCTGTGTGGACACATTGACGGAAGTCATGCAGACCGCTCCGAACACGAATCTCGCCACAGCAATGCCCCTCGTCGTCAATTCCATCTGCAATGCCGTGATGACCACAAAAGCCGTGGATCACTACACATTTGATGCTGTCAGAGGGCAACGATATATCGTCAACTGCGCGGCTCGAGGAATTGATTCCAAACTTGATGCCGTACTGATCATCGGCGATGGTGCTGGACGAGATCTTGTCGTGGAGCGTCGCGGCGGCACTCTGGATTTTTCCGCAAAAGCAGACGGAAAACACACGATCAAAGTTCATGAACTGACGTTCAAGGGCGGTCCGGCCTACTACTATCGCCTGTCGCTTCAAAACATTCCTTCCGATGCACCGATGCCTCAGTTTGCTGCGACAATGACAGTGAACTCCTTCTCCTGGCCACCGGCAGGCCTTGCAGAAGTTGCGATGAATTCCGAAGTGGAGCCAAACAATACAGCCGCGCAGATTCAAAAGATCGCGCTGCCTTGTGATATCTCTGGCAATTTCTTTCCCGCAGCCGACGTGGACACTTTTGAATTCACAGCAACAAAAGGCGATGTCTGGTGGGTGGAAGTCGCTTCCGAGCGACTTGGGCGACCAACGGATCCATCAATTCTTGTGCAGCATGTTGTCGGGGACGGTGCCGACCAGAAATTCACCGATGTCGCGGAGTTCACCGATATTGCTCCGCCCATGAAGCCTTCCAGCAACGGCTATGCATACGACGGCCCTCCGTTTGACGGCGGTTCGGCCGATATCATTGGTAAGCTGGAAATCAGGGAAGACGGAGTTCATCGACTTCAGATTTCTGATCTGTTTGGCGGAACTCGCAATGACGCTCGCAACATCTATCGACTGATCATCCGCAAAGCGGCTCCCGACTATGCGGTTGCCGCCTGGGGTTTGCACATGGAACTCCGCAACGGTGATCGCAATGCCCTGTCAAAACCGCTGGCACTTCGAGGCGGAATCACGGTGGCTCTGGAAGTGGTGGCCGTTCGACGCGATGGATTTGATGGCGATATCGATCTGGTGATGGAAGCCCTTCCTGAAGGTGTGACCGCTCAGGGATTGAAGATCCCAAAAGGAAAGACACGCGGAATCATGTTGCTGACCGCCGATCAGAATGCTCCTCGATCTCTGGCTAACGTAACGTTCTATGGCAAGTCGATGCTGGACGGAGTCGAAACGAAGCGAACTGTGCACATGGCAACTCATGCGTGGCCGATTGTCGATTCGTGGGGTGAGGTGCCGAGCCCCCGTCTTGCCACAGGACTGCCTGTTTCTGTAACGGGTTCTGAATTCGCACCGATCACGATTGCGGCGAACGAGAAAAAAGTCTGGGAAGTCACGGCGGGTGAAAAGTTGACGATTCCCCTTGTTCATACAAAACGAGCGGAATTCTCAGGGGATATTCTGCAGTTGAAAACTTCCGGCGAGGGCTTCGAAGGCAATCCGCGTTTCGACGTTTCAATCGCCGCCGAAACGTCGGAAGCAGTACTCGACACCAAAGCGCTTGGAACTCCGCCAGGCGATTACCTGATCTCGTTCTACGGCAGCGCGGTGGCAAAGTATCGCTTCAACCCGGACGCCGTGGTGGCTGCTGACGCGGCTCAGAAGAAGGCGTCTGAGGAAGCGACAGCGATTGCTGCCGAAGTTCAGAGACTGACTGCTGAAGCAACTGCTGCTTCATCTGAAAAGAAAGCTGAAGCCGACAAGGCCGTCGTGGATATCGCCGCCAGGAAACAAGCTGCCGACGCTGCATTGATAGCCGCTGACGCAAAACTGAAGGCAGTGACCGAAATGGCGACGCCACGAGACACTGTCGATATTGTGTTGTCAGAACCGATTGCCATCAAAGTGAAGGCACCGTAAGTACAATTGTTTTTGCATATTTTTGTAGCTCTGTCACTCACTGCCAGAACGCTTTCGCGACAGAGATTGCAGTTCAGTCATTGAATGGCTGAACTGAGTCTGGAGAATCCTGAATCATGAGCGATCCATTTCACGCATCGTCAATCTTCTGCCCAGGACCACAAGCGTTTGGTCGCTCCGGTCGCCGCGGCTTCATGCGAATGGGGCTTGGCGGTTTCGCCAGTCTGACTCTGCCAGGGCTATTGCGACTGCAGGCGGCCCAGGGAAGTGAGACTGGCAATAAACCGGCAGGCGAAAAATCGGCCGTCATCATGGTGTGGAAGCCGGGTGGATGTTCACATATCGACACTTATGACCCAAAGCCGGATTCCGGCAGTGAATATCGAGGACCTTTCGGAACCATCGATACCAAGGTGCCTGGCCTGAAATTCACCGAGTTGCTGCCGATGCAGGCGGCGATTGCCGACAAGTTTACTGTGCTTCGATCAATGCGGCAGACGGCTGGCGGTCATCCGGCCGGCTCTATGCAGATGCTGTCGGGCGATCCGGACACTCGTGACAAGCCCAAGCCGAAGTATCCGGATTGGATGACGGTGACCAACTATCTACGATCCCAGAGTGGCCCGCGAACGAGTCCCCTTCCGTTGTATGCAGGAATCAATCCCCCATTAGAATACAACGGACCTGCATATTTGGGTGACGCCTATTCCCCTTTCACGGTGAATGGCGATCCCAGCGCGCCAACATTTTCGGTGCCGAATATTGGTCTGTCGGATCAGAATGAAGTGCGTCGACTCGGTCGCCGAGCGTCACTCCGTCAGAATCTGGATACGCTCGAGCGAGCCTTCGATCGCCAGGGAGAACTGGGTGCGCTGGATCAGTTTGAAGAGCAGGCGATGACCCTTCTGACAAATCCCAAAACGAAGGAGGCATTTGATCTGACAAAGGAAGATGATCGCACCCGCGATCGGTATGGACGCAACTCGTGGGGGCAGCAACTTCTGATGGCTCGCCGACTGGTTGAAGCGGGTGTGGAAGTTGTGACCAGCAGCCTCAGCGGTCCGCTGTGTGGACGTGTCAACAATTGGGATGACCATGCAGTCAATCATCATGTGTTCGATGCACTTCGATTCCGTGCTCAGGCGTACGATCAGGCGGTCTCGGCGCTGATCGAAGATGTCTACGCTCGAGGCCTGGACAAACGAGTTCTTGTGGTCGTGACCGGAGAATTTGGACGAACACCAAAGATCGAACATTCCGCAAGTACAGGTGCGGGAAATGCCAGTGCTCCAGCCGGTACCATGCAGCCTGGTCGCGATCACTGGCCACGAGCATTCTCGAACATCTGGGCGGGCGGTGGAATACGAACCGGTCAAGTCATTGGTGCGACGGATAAACGCGGCGAGGATGTTGTCGAGCGGATCTGCAGTGCTGGAGACTTTTTGGCCACGATCTACCATCATCTTGGCATCGACGCAGCACACACATTGATCAAGGATTTCAACGGCCGGCCCACACCGATTGTGGACCAGGGCAGACCGATTGCCGAGCTTCTCGGCTGAGCAGTTTCAACCTGCCTTGAATCGGAACATAATCGGAACATGAATCGAGCGATCGCCTCACAACCCAGGACTCAAATACGGCGACGAACTGTAACGAATACTCAAATCCTTCAGATTTCGAACGTAGAGCGAATCGATAACAAGCCGAACCTGTTTGACAGGTTCGGCTTTTCGCATTCCACTCGCGCTGAGCAGCAACCGTCAGCAACACTTCGACTCGATTCATTTGTTATCTAAACTCTGTTTTTGACGAGATATTCTGCACATGCCTCACGAGACTCGCATCGTTGCTCCAGGCCCACGTCCAGAAACTGTTCGCACACAGGATGGCCAGATCCTTGTGCCACCTCCGGACTGGTCACTGCTGTTGCCGGGGGATCCTGGCCTGACTCGCAGGGTCAAAGCGGCGGGGCCATCCTGGACTATGCAGGAAAAACGTGGACGCAAAGTCTTTTCTCAGGGCGTCTGGGCACCGCAAGCAAACATTGCGCATGCTATGAAGCAACTGGAGGCTGAGCGATCGACAGAAGGCTACGCAAAGAAAAGAGCGGCGAGTGCTCGTCGACGAGAAAAGACGCAAGGCGAGTATGTTGTCTCATTTCGTGATGCAATTCTGCAGTTTCTTGCGTTCGCTCCGAGCCACTTGTCACTCGCAGCGAAACTGGCTGACGCTGTCGCTGAACATGCGACGCCAGTTGGTAGTGGTACGGTCGCAAGAACAAAACAAATACCGATCGAGCAGAGAGCGGAAGCTGCTGTGATTGCCTGGATGCGACATCAAACAACACTGTATGATGAAATGAAGATTCCTCGTATTAAAGGAGAACGTCGAGAAGTGCGCCGCATGCTGGCTCAGCAGTCACGCCGAGTCCTTCAACAGTATCGCGAGGGAGTGAAGATCTCCGCCGCCAATTGCGTTTTAACAAATGCACTGGCGAAAATGGACCCTTCAGGTGGCTGTTGACGAGGCAATGTCGTCAGGTGCCTTGAAGATTCGGTCACTCACACATGGCTCCAGTGTGTTCACTGGCGAGAGATCACTGAGCAACAAGAGTTCGAACAGCAAAACAGCCAAAAAAATCAGAAAGACAAGAGCCTGCCCAGAATGTCGATAGGATTCGGGAAGCGTCAACGTTGCTGTTCTCAAGAGCGGATCGCTCCAGACCCAATGAGTCTGGCCGCCCGACAAAAGAGCAATCACTCACGAAATGAGCATGCTGCCGGATGTGCAAGGGACAGCACAGGGTTCGAAATTCCTGCCGGCGATCGCACTTTCAGGCAAACTCAATATCTCACAAGATCATCCGCTGTGGAAAGGCCGAGTTGCTGAACAAGCTCCTGCGCCTTAGTCACCATCATTTTCAGCTCGCTTTGCAGAGCCAGAAACTGCCAACCCTCACTGATACGATGCTGAACCTCGTCAACACTCTGGCAGTGAATTCCCACGGGCGTTCCCGTTTTTTTGCCTGCCGCCAGAATTCTCTGCAACATCGATTCAAATTCTTCTGGAGTTGGCTCGGTGCCGTCTGGCTTCTTCATCTGCCAGAATAGATCGTTTGGACCGACGAAGATGCCATCAATTCCCGGCAGGCTGTAGATTGCCTCAGCGTTGTCCACACCCTCCGGGGACTCGGTCTGCAGGATCACAAGAATCTCGTCGTTGGCTCGACGATAATACTCGCCGGTGGGTGTTTGAAAATTCTGAGCGGGAATACTTCCGCCGATAGAACGGTTGCCCTGTGGTGGATACTTGGCTGCGGCAATTGCAACCTTCGCCTGCTCCACGGAATTCACCATCGGAACGACAATTCCCCAGGCGCCACCATCCAGAACCCGTTTGATCAAATCGTGGTCACCGCGAGGAACCCTGGCGAGTGGCACACAGCCAGCATCCGCGATCACTGCGAACATCAACGAAGCCATTTGCCAATCAATGGGCGAATGCTCCAGATCAACCGTCAACCATGGGAATCCGGTTTTGGCCATCAGACGCGCTGTAAAGACATCCCCGAATGACAACCACGTTCCAACCTGTGGCTGTCCTGCAGCAAGGGCTGCCTTAACGGGATTGGTTTTCATCGAATTTTCGTGCTTTCGTTCTTCGGGAAGATTTCTGATCGCCCTACTGAGAAACAGCAATTTGGTTTTCCACTTTGCGGACTCCGGGCTGAATTCTGATCAGGTTGGCGGCAAGTCGGCCGGCCTCTGTTGTTGGCAACGAACCTTTCAGCACTGCAATTCCCAGAGAGTTCATTTCCACTGAGACACCGGCGAGCTCTGGATGTGAAGTGCTGAATCGCGACAGATCCAACGAATTGGCTGCTGCAAGTCGTCCCGACTGCTGCGACAAAGAAGCGGTCGGAAACTTGAAACCAATGTTCATCACTGTTCGAATCGACCTGGGAGTGCCCGTCTGCTGCGACAGCGTATTGGTCAATGCCTGGCTGGCTTGAAACTGTGCGAATTGGCGATTCATTCCTTGCTGGTTCGTTGACTGCCGCGCACCTCCCACGAACGCATCGGTCGCGTTGCCGCCCACAAATGTCTGCGCTGCGTTACCCGTCGTGGCCGTGTTGCCTGTGGTCCTTGAGGCAGTGCTTCCCGTAGATTGGCTGCTGCTGTTTGAGCCCGTCGAGGTGCCAGTTGCGCCGGTCGTTAAGCCTGACGTGGAAGCGGTCAAACCCTGCAACCCGGAACCACTGGAACCAGTGGAACCTGTTCCCGACGAAGTTGAACCCGTTCCGGAAGTTCCTGTTCCGGAAGATCCCGTTCCGAACTGAGCGGAAACTGTCGTCGTCCACAGACATGCAACAGAAAACGCCAGGCAGACTCGAGTGAACTGAGTATTCATAAAAACCATCCTCGCTAATGCGATGTTGCAAATCACTCGCGTGGAACTGAGGGGCCAGTGGTAAACAAACGCCATTGACCGGAAATTCGCCCTAAGATCAGCAGTAGACCTGTCTTTGCTTATATCGCGTTATGACCGCGACCCGGTCAAAGTCTAACAGTCGGAACGTCTGGATGGATCGCAGTTTCTTCAAATTTGCCCGCCTTTGTCGATACGTTCCGAAGAGTACTTTGGGAAACTTTTCTGGTAGCAACGATCTGCGAATATGGGAAAAGAATGGACTTTCGTAATAACTGGCAATCCCAGACGCGATTCTATCCATCGAAAGATTTGCAGGATGGCTATACTCCGGGGATTCGAAGTCCTCAGTAAATCTGGAATTTGTGATCATGCCACCTCGCCCTCGTCCGGAACCTTCTCAAAACCGTCGCCCTGCTAAAGCACGGCCTCAGAATCGCCGATCCGGAAGTCCTGACAAGCGTGGACGTCGTCCCGATCAGGCCGCCGAATCGCGTGGTGGCCGCATGATGGCTGCCAGACCTGTTGCATCGGAAGCCGAATCGACGGACGAACCGGATACGATGCGACTGCAGAAATTTCTGGCAATGGCTGGCGTGGATTCGCGTCGAAACTGCGAAGAGTACATTCGTACCGGACGAGTGACGGTTGACTCAGAAGTCGTCACCGATCCAGCGCGAGCCGTGAATCCAAACACTCAGGATATCCGAGTCGATTCCGAGCGACTTCGAATGCCTCGTTTTCGTTATTTCCTTGTGAATAAGCCCAAGGGAGTGCTGTGTACCAACAGCGATCCGATGGGACGTCCTCGCGCCGTGGACCTTGTTCCTGTCACCGACCAGCGATTGTTTACCGTGGGTCGACTGGATGAAAACACAGAAGGGATGCTGCTGCTGACGAACGACGGCGATCTGGCCCAAAAACTGGCCCATCCGCGGTTTCAGGTCGTGCGTCGCTACCGCTGTCACGTGGCTGGAATTCCACAGCCTGACACGTTAAATCAACTACGCGATGGGATGTATTTTGCAGAAGGATACTTCAAATTTCGCAGCGTCCACATCTTTAAACGCAAAGGACAAAGTGCCATTCTTGAACTGGAGCTTCAGGAAGGCAAGAACCGTGAAATTCGCCGGTTGATGGCACGAGTCGGCCACAAAGTTCTCGCTCTGGAGCGTGTGGCGTTCGGTCCATTGTCGCTGGGAAGTCTGGCCCCGGGACGTCACCGAGAACTGCAGCCGTTCGAAATCCACGAATTGCGACACTTTGCAGAAAATGGCGAAAAGCCTGAAGTGCGAACCGCTCGCTCCAAAGACGGCTTCGGATATCGCTCAGGCCAGACTCGAAGTCGCCGTCGCCGACCAGATTCTGCTCCAGAACGGCCACCGCGCCGCGAAGTCGCCGCGCCCGAGCGTACGCCTGTGGAACGGCCACGTGTGGAACGGCCACGTGTGGAGCGGCAACGTGTGGAGCGTACGCCTGTGGAACGGCCCCGTGTGGAGCGTAAACCTGTGGAGCGTAAACCTGTGGAGCGTAAACCTGTGGAGCGTAAACCTGTGGAGCGGCCACGTGTGGAGCGTAAACCTGTGGAGCGGCCACGTGTGGAGCGTCCGCCTGTGGAGCGTTCTCTGTCGGATCGCTCGCCTGCCGAACGGACTCCGCGAGCACCACGGCCGAGTATTCAGAAGCCGGCAAAATCCAGACCTGCCTTTAAGAAGACGAACTCCAAAAAGGCAGGTGCGAAGAAGACTCTTAAGTCTGCCGCTCAGAAACCTGTTTCGCCAATTGGAAAGGGACGTGATCGTCGAAGAAATAAATAGGCCACGCCCGGCTTGGTCCCCAAGCCGCGTCCTTTGATGAGTATCGCGAAAGGCCCGGACCTCGAGAGAGATTCGGGCCTTTTTTGCTCAGTCTGGCTTGATTCGGATGCCTGACAAAGCGTGAGTCTGCGATAAACAAGTCCCAAAACAAGGCTCCGAATTCGTCAGGGATTTCCGTCGAGCGACTGGATCGCGTTAACGAACGTCCAGGTTTTTGCAGTTGTTGAGAGCAACACTCGCGGCACCGCAGACGCCCATTGTGCCTGCACTTGATGTGTTTCGCGGACACAAAGGCGAACTTTATGAAGTCGGAAACGCTGCTGGTAATTGTCCGGGCCGACAGTTTCCAACGCCCCATCATCACTGCCGGGAAACTTTTTGGTGATTCACACGCGGTATTCACAGCGGGTTCAATCGCTACAATTCGAGAGGTGGTATTCAGCCGTCCCCGACATCCAACGACCAGCGGCTCTTTTATGAAGACGATTAACGCACTTCTTACATTCGTGACATGGGGCATTTGCTGCTGCGGTCCATTATTGGCCGAGGAAACCAAACGGCCCAACATTCTCTTTGTCCTTGTCGACGACCAGTCGCCATTTGACCTCAGGTGTTACAACTCCCAGTCACCACTTGAGACGCCGACTCTTGATCGGCTCGCCCACGAGGGAATGGTTTTTGACGGAGCTTATCACATGGGCTCGTTCAGCGGCGCGGTCTGCACGCCGTCGAGGCACATGATTATGAGCGGTCGCACGATCTGGCATTTGCCTATTGCGCCAGGAGCAATGGAAAAAGAACTGTGCCCTCCAAATCTCGAGCAGCAGACGATACCCGCCGTCTTTAACCGTGCCGGGTACGCGACCATGCGAACCTGCAAACAGGGAAACAGCTACGAAGGAGCGAACAAACTTTTTTCGGTTCGCCACGATGCGACAAAACGCGGTGGAACACCCGAAACGGGCAGTGCGTGGCATGGCGATCGCGTTCTGGATTACCTGCAGCATCGTGAATCCGAAAAAGACGCCCGGCCGTTTCTGATCTACTTTGGCTTTTCGCATCCACACGACGAACGCGACGGCACAACGGAACTGCTCGCAAAATACGGCGCGACCAATCACACTGACAAATCGCACCCGCCAGTCTCCCATCCAAAGCAGCCAAAGTTGCCGCCCAATTATCTGCCGGCGCATCCTTTTCACCACGGTCATCCCGGGTTGCGGGATGAAGTGGCCGTGAGCGGTGTCTGGGAGCGGCGTGATGAACAAACTATTCGCAACGAACTGGGACGTGAGTTTGCATGCAGTGAGAACATTGATACTCAGATCGGTCGAGTCCTGGCGAAGCTCGATACCATGGGTGAACTGGAAAATACCTACATCATTTATACCGCTGATCATGGCATGGCCATTGGCCGACACGGACTTCAGGGAAAGCAAAATCTCTACCAACACACCTGGCGAGTCCCTTTCATTGTCAAAGGACCCGGTATCAAGGCTGGCAGCCGAGTCGAAGGTAATATCTACCTGCTCGATGTCCTGTCCACGCTCTGTGATCTTGCAACAATCTCACCACCCACGACGAATGAAGGCATTAGCTTCAAACCAGTGCTTACGGGGAAAACTCAGACCATTCGAGATGTGATGTACGGCGTCTACAACGGCGGAACCAAACCGGGCATAAGATCCGTCAGGAAGGGCGACTGGAAACTCGTCAAATACGATGTGATGAACGGCGATGTTCGCGAAACACAGCTCTTTAATCTGAAAGACAATCCTGACGAGTTTCTGGCCGAGCATCATGATTCTAAAGTCACGGCACTTACCGGAGTACTGCCCACTGCGAAACAAACGAATCTCGCGAACGACCCACAATACGCGGAGAAGCTCGCCGAAATGGAAGGCCTGTTGCTCACCGAAATGCGTCGACTGAACGATCCGTGGCGGCTATGGAACCAGCCTGATGACGGCATTACGCCACCAGCCACAGAACCACTCACCGGTAAGGGAAAAGGAAAGAAGAAACCGAAAGCCGACAAGTGAATCAAAGCCATCTAACCGCATTATCAAATCGCCGGATGCTTTTGAGCGAAAGTCCGACGTTTCTCATCCACGTGCCATTGAACCTATCACTATCGTTCCGGATTAAATTTGCACTGCCCACAAGAACTTGCGCAGCGGCCCTTTGATGAGAGCCGCACTTTTGAATGCCAACTTCTAAAACGACTGTTCGTCGCTGTCTTCTTCATCGGAAAACTCGTCATCGTCATCATCGAGTTCATCTGCCCTCAGTGAATAACGTGCTCCCTGCCAGACAGGACCCGGAACATCCGTGTAAGCTTCATCGCCTTCAAGAATCTCCTGCACGGTCGCTTCAAGTTCGCTGCACATGGACTGAAACTTCAAGGCCGTTTCTTTAGCCTCATCTTCCGATTGAGCCAATACTCCCCATTCGGTGATATAGGAATCCCAGTCCTGCTGATCCGAAAGTCGATCCGGATTGTCGTTCCAGGTCTCGTCAAGAGGCTGATGGATCAGGCAACGATAGAGACGAACATTCTCAACTGGCTTCAAATCCTTTGACTCGCGCTGCCATTGAAACCAACTTTCCGGCATTAACCCTGAACGCAGAAGACGAGACTCAATCCTGACAACCATGGCCTGATCGTTGAGGACTTCGTCGGCCACCACGGCGAGCCTCTGCATGAGTTCCATCAGGCCCGTTGATGAAAGGAAATCAATTTCAAAAAAAGGAGTCGACAACGCCACCTCAAGATGAGGCTGAGCGCCTGGAATATCCTGAAGTCGAATCTTTGTCACGGCTTTCATCAGCTCCAGGTGCCAGCCAGCAGACTCGGCCAATTTTTCTTCACGATCGATGCACTCCAGAGCTTTCTGGTAGTCGCCCTGTTCATAGAAGCAGACACTGCGATAGTAGTTTGTCCAGAGGCTTTCGCCGGCCAGCTGCTCAAATTTTTCCAGATAAGTCAACGTGGCGTCGTACTGCTGCAGCCGAAAGGCCAGCATGGCTGCGTCAAAGGCCACCTGAGCATCGTCACTGCCTTCGCGGAGGCTGACGTCCAGCACATGCAAAGCATCCCGAGGTCGATCGGTGTTGTCGTAGAGATCGGCCAGTCGCCGCACGATGTTGCCATCGGTACGATCCAGTCGGAATGCACGAGCATAGCAGCGTTCGGCTTCGCCGCTGTTATCCTGAGCAGCAAAATGATCACCGGCACGCAGAAAATTCCGAGCCTTGGCGGGATCTAGTTCCATAGACTTGCGAAACAGCTGCTCAGTACGGTCCGCAGTAATCTTCTCGGCCAGCATTTCGTTCCCCGTACTCCGCAGTGCGTCGCCGAGTGTACCAAGCAGAGAAATCACAACAGACTGATTACGATGAGAGGCTGCCAGCGCATTGGCCCATTTCCAGATATCCTCACCATCTTCTCCGCTGCCAACAAGGTACCCCATCAGGTGCAGAATTCCGGCTGTGTCATCGTGATGAGAGACCAAGGAGGCGTCCATCGCCATGACGTCCGCTCGCAGTGCTTCAAACTCTTCTTCGCCTGGATTCTCCATCAGCTCAGTCATGCGGCCCCGCAGTTCCGTAATCTGTTCTGCGAGCGGTGTAGGAGGTTCGACTGCAGCAGTCTCGGCTGACAAAGCCGTATCAGATTCAATTTCCGTTGATGTGACCTCTCCGGAGGTTGTCGTTTCAGCGGCAGACTTGCGCGGTACCGAAGCAACTGCCAGAGACGAGGGATTCTCAGAATCCATCAGTTGCTGCAGCCGCCGAAGAGTCAAATAATCGTTGGCCGTACGAGCGCGCTGCTCAAGTTGTTTGGCCAGAGCCTCTGCCGACTTCTGGTCACCAGCAGTACGTTTCATGGCAATTAACCGCAGGCGCGTTTCAAACCACAGATGAGTGCCATTGCACTTCTGCAGGCGCTGATCCCATTTTGTCAGAAGCCGCGAAGCGTCGTCCCAGTTTCTTTCACGCACGGCCAACAATGCCTGATTCAGGTCCAGTGAGTTTTCGAAGATCGGGCATTCCTCGCCGGACGGCATTTCCGAGAATGCGGGATCCGTGGGCAAAAGCGGTTCGAGTCCGGCCGCCAGCCGAATCGTGTCGCGTAGCAGCAGAGTGCGAATTCGTGATTCAAATTTCAGCGACACGGCTTCACCGCTGGTGAATTCCAGCGCCTGCTCAATGGTCACCAGCGCTTCGTCAAAGCGACCGTGAAGTGCTTCCAGCCATGCGAGCTTGCTGGAGGCCAGCCAGCGACGATCCCCCCGGTCGGACCATCCGCCTTCCTGCTCCATCACCAGCCGACACTGGTGTCCGGCAATGTCGGGGTCGTCCGCAGAAAGGTAGACATCGCAGGCATATTCGCGAAAACAACTGACACAGCCGGTCTTGCCTGTCCGGCGACAGATTTGAAGTCCATCGGCAATGCACGCATGCATCCCTTCGGAATTGTACCCTTCCAGTTGACCAGTGGCCTCGGCCAGATTCTCGTAAGCACAGGAACTCATGGAGTACACGAGATACTCATACTGGTCGCGCGGAAAGTCGGTCTGAATCTGTCGCAGTTGTTCTTCGTCTTCCAGCAAAGCAATCAGTTCCACGGCTCGCTCACGCATTGTCTGAAAGTCGAGCAGGTACTGTGCCTGGTCCATCTGGAAAAATGTTCCCATGACGTAAGCGTGCGCTCGGTGTTCAGCGCGGCCCCGCCGCCGTAATTCGCCATACATGCGAGAGGAACTGGAAAAACGACACTGCGAAATGAGATCTCCCGCCTTTTCCTGAAGTGCTCTCAGCTGCTGATCGATTTCCTGCTCGTTTCCGGGTGCTGACATGACGTGCTTCCGCTTGAGTCCTATTAATCTTCTTTCGACGGGCGGGATTATCAGTGACTCCAGGGTGGTCTGTACAGTGTGAGGAAGAGACGTAATTCGTTACTTTTCCCACTTGCGAATTTCTCTCACAGAGTCAGGATGTGTTTTTACTTCAATCCTGGTTCCTTCAGCTGATTTGGGCGGTTTTTATGACATCGATTGCTGGTCAGACTTTCCTTTGCTTCGTCGGGGATGATTATGAAGATCTTGAAGTCTGGTATCCCAGGCTTCGCCTGATCGAGGAGGGAGCAAGGTTTCACCTGGCAGGGCATGAAGCCGGAAAGAAGTATGTCGGAAAAAATGGATATCCGTGCGTCTCCGACATTGTGATCAACGGCATTCAGGTTTCAGGCTATGACGGCGTGATTTGTGCGGGGGGCTGGATGCCGGACAAGCTTCGACGCGATCCTGAGGTTCTGAGGATTATTCGTGAATGCGCGCAGGCTGGAAAACTTGTGGCGGCAATCTGTCACGGCGGCTGGATGCCCATTTCTGCTGGCGTCTACAAAGGAGTCAAAGTGACCGGCTCACCAGGAATCAAAGATGATCTGATTAATGCAGGTGCCGTCTTTGAGGACTCGGCAGTGACCGTGGATCGTCACTTCGTCAGCAGCCGAAAACCCGATGACTTGCCGGATTTCTGCCGAGCTATTCTTCAGGTTTGCGGCAAATAAACAGAGGTATGCTGCCCGGCCGCCAGCACGGAAAAACCATCCCGAGGCCAAAATCTACGACTTGCCTGTTCTGCCAACCGGTCGTCCTGTTCAATTGCCTGTCAACGATGGGTGCGACAGAATGCGACCGCAAAGTCAGGCTCACGCAACAATTCTCTCACGCAACAATTCTCGTGCGGATCTTCTTCCTGCTGCTTCCTGATGCTGGAGTTGCTCATGAAATACCTGTATCGACTGGCAGGCCTGCTGATACTGTTGGCCGTTGCCCTCCGCAGCGATTTGTTGGCGGCTGAGCGTCCCAACGTACTTTTCGTACTCTGTGACGACCTTCGTCAGGATGCGCTGGGATGCTATGGATCAAAGCACGTCCGAACTCCAAACATCGATGCGATAGCTGCCCGGGGTGTTCGCTTTCAGAATTCCTTTTGTACCACGTCCCTGTGCTCGCCCAGCCGCGCGAGCATTCTCACGGGCCTTTATGCCCACCGACACGGTGTGCGAGACAACTTTACGGAGTTGCCTCCCCGGTTGACTCATTGGCCGGCGCGGCTGAAGTCTGAAGGATATTCGACGGCCTATCTTGGCAAGTGGCACATGGGAGAGAAGGACGACGAGCCCCGGCCGGGATTTGACTGGTTCATCACGCACAAAGGCCAGGGAAAGTATTTCGACACAGAATGGAACGTCAATGGGCAGCGTCGGGAGATTCCCAAAGGGTACTACACCCACGTGGTGACCGATTACGCTCTGGAATGGCTGAAGCAGCAGTCTTCTGAAAAGCCATGGGCACTTTGTCTGGGCCAGAAAGCGCCGCATTCTTTTTACTTCCCCGAAGAGAAATATTCTCACACGTTTGATGAAGTGCGAGTGCCGTATCCTTCGAGCGCCTTTGCGCTGGAGGATAAGCCGAAATGGATTCGCGAGAGGCTACCAACGTGGCACGGCATTTATGGACCATTGTTTGAATGGCGAAAATCGTTTCCGGACGATCGTCCGGAAGCCGTCAAAGATTTCGAAAACATGATTCACGCCTATTGGGGCACGGTATTGAGCGTTGATGACAGCGTCGGTCGATTGGTCGCTTACCTCAAAGAATCCGGACAATTGGAAAACACGTTGATCGTTTTTTTGGGTGACAACGGTTTGCTTGAGGGCGAACATGGGATGATCGACAAACGTACGATGCATGAGCCCAGCATTCGTATTCCGCTGATTGCTTGTGGTCCGGGAATCCCGGAAGGGAGAGTCATTTCAGAACAGGTCCTCACATTGGACATCGCCCCCTCCCTGATTGAACTGTGTGGGGCGACGCCACTGCCGAGTATTCAGGGACGATCCTGGGCCAAACTGGCTGCGTCGGGTGACGCAGAGTGGCGCAAAGCCTGGTTTTATGAGTACAACTACGAGAAACAGTTTCCGTACACGCCGAATGTGAGAGGAGTGCGGACAGACGAATGGAAGTTTATTCGTTACCCTCATGGCGATGGTTCTCCCGATCGACACAAAGCGGAACTTTATAACCTGGTCGAAGATCCAGCCGAATTAAAAAATCTGGCGGACTCAGCGGATTACAAAGCTGTTCGTACCAAACTGGAAAAGCGGCTTATAGAATTGCTGGCAGCGGAAGGTTTGAATGTCGAAAGTGATAAGATGCCGCTGGATCTGGGGATCAAGTCCGAACTTCCGGATCAGAAGATTCGATAGGCTCCAAACTGACTTAATACGAGATTGACTTATGCATAAACTTCTGGTGGCAATTCTTACGGCCGTTGTTTTTTCAGTCTCGGTATCCGCTGAAGACTGGCGAACGATTACTGCTGACGTGATCTACGGACATAAAGCAGGAATGGCATTGACTTATGACGTCGTGCGGCCTTCGGCAAATCCCCATGGCGCCGCGGTGCTGTTCATGGTGAGTGGCGGATGGGTATCGACGTGGAGTCGACCCGATGCAGTTGTTCGCCATGAAAAACCGGGATCATTGAATTTGTTTGAGAAGATTGTGGATCGTGGCTATACGCTGATTCTGGTACGTCATGGCAGCAGTCCGTATTTTAAAGTTCCGGACGCAGTGGCTGACGTCAAGCTTGCCATTCGTCACGTGCGGGCTCATGCGAAGGGCTTTCAGATTGATCCCGATCGCATCGGCGTCTGTGGAGGCAGTGCTGGCGGTCATCTTTCGCTGGTACTGGGCTCGATGGGTGACGATGGAAACAAGGCAGGCAAGGATGACAATGAAAAGACGTCCAGCCGGGTTCAGGCGGTTGTTGCTTATTTTCCTCCAACCGATATTCGCGAGTATGTAAACCACAAGACTCTCAGTGCTCAGTTTCCTGCAGTTGTGTTTCCGGATAGTCAGGCCGACAACGCTTCGCCTTTGCTGGCGGTGACGGCTGATGACGCGCCAACGTTGCTGATACACGGTGACAAAGACGAACTTGTGCCAATTTCTCACAGTGAGCGATATGTTGAAGCGATGAAGAAATCGGGCGCGACTTGTGAACTTCTGGTGATGAAAGGTGCAGCACATGGGTTTCCGGGTGAGCAGGGAACTCAGGCAGAGACAGCATTGCTGGATTGGTTTGACAAGTATCTTTCCGGTCCTGCGGAAGCGAAATAGTTTTCCCCGTTAGGGAGGGCAACGGTCTTGGCGCAGAAAATCATTATTGATGCCGATCCGGGAATTGGCGACGCTCTGGCCATTTTTGTAGCGCTGGCCGACCCCTCGATCGATGTTGTGGGGCTGACGGCAGTCTCCGGCGCGGTTTCAGGGATTCAGGCGACTCGCAACCTGCATTATCTGATAGGACTGGCTGATCCGCTCCGGCACCCGCGCGTCGGTCAGTCAGACATTGCAGATTGCTCAGCCGATCACGCACCGTCGGGTATGCCCCATCAGCAATTGTTGAACGGTCGTTTTGGACTGGGTGAGATCGATCCGCTCGTTCCCGATCTTCATCATCGTCGTGAATCGGCGAAGCTGATCGTTGATCTGGTCCGCGAGCATCCTCAGGAAGTTCGGATTCTGACGTTTGGGCCGCTGACGAATGTTGCCATGGCACTTGATCTGGATCCTGATCTTTCGCTTTTGCTGAGTGGCATTATCTGTCATGGCGGTGCGGTTCAACACCCTGGCGACGTCACGGCAGCAGCAGAGTTCAATATGTGGTCGGATCCCGATGCGGCGCGCGCGGTTATGAAATCGCCGGTCGGAAAAATGATCGTGCCCCTGAATGTGAGCCAGGGCCCGGGGCTGTCGTTTGAGGACATTGACCGACTGAGCGGGTTGATTCCATCAACGCCCGTTGGCGAATTCATCTCAGGCCTGATGCAGTTTTCCATCCGGGCCAATCGTCAGCACATGCCACGTGAAGAGATGTCATTACCCGCTGTAACGGCTCTGGCTGTAGCCGCCCGCGCGGGAAAATTTCAGACAGAACATGTCGTGCTGGATGTTGAAACCAGTGGCGACCTGACAAGCGGGGCGACGTTGATCGACGCGCGTCCATTTCGAACAAGTCAGACCAATGCTGAAATTGTGACTGAAGTGGACGCTTCAGCGGTTATCGACTATTTCTGCCGAGGCGTTCGGCGGATCGCAGTTTCTTCTGATGGTCGTTCTTGAATTTCTCAGGCAGAACAATCCAACGTGCGTGAACTTCATTCATTTTCGGACGAACGCGTCGCTTATCGTTTAGTCAACGTTCTGAAGTCTCGCCACCTGCCGGCTCATGTTGAGCCAGAAGGCCATTCCTGGGTCATCTGGATTGAGAACGATGATGATCGTGACAAAGCTCGGACGGTTTTGACCGAGTTTCAGTCCAACCCGGACTCGCCTGAGTTTTCTGAAGCCGAAAAAGCCGCCCGACAATTGGAAATTGTCGCCCAGAAAGCGGCAAAAGTGCGACAGAGTCTGCAGGTGGATATCCGGGATCGCTGGCGTGGCGTCTGGTGGCGTTGTTATCCGGCAACAATGATCATGATTGCTATTTCAGCATTGGTCGTTGCCGCTGCCACAGACTGGTCAGCGCCGAATCAGTTCTTCGGATTGATTCCGGCCACCTGCAACGACGAACATTCTGCCATCCGCAATGCTTTGTTCATTCAGAAACCGGTGTTTTTTCTGCCCACACCCAATGGCGACGTCGCCATCTTTGAAGCTCCGGCGATCATGAAAACGATCGCGTCCGGCCAGGTATGGCGTTTCGTCACACCCATCTTTCTGCATTTTTCCTTCCTGCATATTCTGTTCAACATGATGTGGCTGCGAGACCTTGGCACAAGCATCGAATTCGTTCGCGGAACTCGGCGGTTTCTGATACTGGTCGTTTTGATCGCAGTCGCTTCGAATACGGCCCAGCTTTTGTGGGTGGGTCACTATGGTGTCCCGTTTCTGGCACCCAGGTTCGGAGGAATGTCGGGAGTTGTGTTTGGGTTGATTGGATACATCTGGATGAAAGGCAGGACTCAGCCTCATCTTGGCCTTGCGATGTCACCTGATCAACTCGTCTATTCAATCCTCTGGATGCTGTTGTGCATCGGAGGCGGTTTTGGAGCTGTCGCCAATACGGTGCATGTTGTCGGATTTGCGACGGGTATGGTGATCGGTGCCCGGCAAGCCATCTGGAAGCGACTTTTTGCCATGTTGGGCAACAAAAAAGGAGATCTTCCATAACTGCCATTCTGGGAATCTCGGCTTTTTATCACGACTCCGCCGCCGCCTTAGTCGTCGATGGGGAAATCGTTGCCGCGGCGTAGGAGGAACGCTTCACTCGCAAGAAACACGACGAGGGATTTCCACAGAATGCGGTCGATTATTGTCTCGCAACAGCCGGACTGTCGCCAGATCAATTGGACTATGTCGGATTCTATGACAAGCCACTTCGAAAATTTGAGCGACTGCTGGAAACATATCTTTCGTACGCACCGTTTGGATATCGTTCGTTCCGAAAGGCGATGCCTGTCTGGCTGCGACAAAAGCTCTACATGCCACGCGAGATTCGGAAGGGACTGCGGGAACAATACAAAGGCCGATTCGTTTTCACCGAACATCACGAATCTCATGCAGCGAGTGCGTTCTTTCCATCACCTTTTTATGAAGCCGCCATTCTGACAATGGACGGCGTCGGAGAATGGTCCACAACAGCGATCGGTGTCGGACGCGGAAACCGGATTGAACTGACTCACGAAATCCGCTTCCCGCATTCTCTTGGGTTGTTATATTCGGCGTTTACCTATTACACAGGTTTCAAGGTCAACAGCGGTGAATATAAACTGATGGGACTCGCACCCTATGGTGAGCCGCGATTCCATGATTTGATTTTGAAGCATTTGCTGACGCTGAAGGATGACGGCTCATTCCGGATGGATATGAGCTTCTTCAACTATTGCCAGGGATTGACGATGACTTCCGAGAAGTTTCATCGTCTCTTTGGTGCGCCGCCGCGAAAGCCGGAGTCACTGTTGACGCAACGTGAGATGGATCTGGCCGCTTCCATCCAAAGCGTGACGGAAGAGATCATGCTGCGCATGGCGCGACATTTAAAGAAGGAAACCGGACTGAAAAGTGTTGTCCTCGCGGGAGGAGTGGCTCTCAATTGCGTCGGTAACGGAAAGATTCTTCGCGACGGTCCGTTCGAGAACATCTGGATCCAACCTGCGTCCGGAGATGCCGGTGGCGCGCTGGGGACAGCACTTTTCATCTGGCATCAGTTGCTTGAAAAAAGCAGACTTCCTCAATCTCCGGACAGTCAGCGTGGCTCGTTCCTTGGACCGGCCTTTTCTGATGACGCTATCGCGTCCTTCCTTCGAGACAAGGGGGCTGTATTCACAACCTGTGAGTCGGACAATGCTCTGTGTGCTGAAGTCGCAGAGCTGATCTCGAAGGAAAATGTCATCGGATGGTTTCAGGGACGTATGGAGTTCGGGCCACGGGCTCTTGGGGGCCGCAGTATCCTGGGCGATGCACGCAGTCCCAGGATGCAGTCGGTAATGAACCTGAAGATCAAATTTCGCGAATCATTTCGTCCGTTTGCTCCCATCGTCCTGAAGGAGCATGTTCACGAATGGTTTCAGATGGAGGCAGAAACTGACAGTCCGTATATGCTGCTGGTGGCGTCGGTTGCTGAACACCTGAAGATCGCCCCGGAGGCGTCCGAAGCGACCGCATTTGGGATTGAGAAACTCAACTATTTGCGTTCGAGGATTCCAGCGGTCACCCATGTGGATTATTCTGCCAGGATTCAGACGATTGACCGCGAGCGAAACCCTTTGACTCATTTGTTGCTGACGAAGTTCCATGAGATAACCGGTTGCCCGGTATTGATCAACACAAGCTTTAATGTTCGCAGTGAGCCCATTGTTTGTACTCCGGAAGATGCGTGGCGTTGCTTTCGCATGACGGATATTGATGTTCTGGTTCTTGGGCGTCATCTCCTGCGCAAGCAGGATCAGCGGGGACAACTGACGGCAGCAGAGCGTGAACATCATTTAAAGCAGTTTGAACGTGATTGATCCAGCTCCAGCTGCATGTCACTGTTGTCCCGACTTCCTTCTGCAATACTGGACGGCTGAACCTGGGGTTCGCCTGTCAGGGAATTTACCACCCGTCAGGGAACGATTACCGCGAAGGTAGGATTCCTGACGATTCGTCTGGTCTCCGGCAGTCATCGCGAGATCTATTCCTTATCGAAATACGGCAGTTTCGATTTTGCAACCTAAGTTGCATCAGGACAACAGAGTTTTTCCCGACTGCGCTCCACCGGATCGTAATGCCCGGGAAGCAGATGTGTGGCGAAATGCTGTCAACGGCGGACCGGAAGTCTTCGCCTTCGTCAATCCCTGACGATCGAATCTGGAGTTTCAATTATGCCCCGAGCCTGCTTTCCTTCAAATGAACACCAGAGATTGAACGCGCTGCTGCAATGCGGCGTTCTGGACACAAAACCGGAACGAGTCTTTGATGATCTGACATCGCTGGCTGCACGATTGTGCGACGCCCCCATTGCGCTTGTCAGCCTTGTTGACACCGAGCGACAGTGGTTTAAGTCGGCCCATGGCGTCGATGCCAAAGAAACACACAGAGATTCTGCGTTCTGCGCCCATGCGATTCTCAGAGTCGAGCCAATGATTGTTACCGATGCCCTGACAGATCCTCGCACGTGCGACAATGCACTGGTTCTGGGTCCGCCGCATATCCGCTTTTATGCAGGAATTCCACTGCACACCGAGGACGGATTTGCTCTGGGAACGCTGTGTGTCATTGACACAAAACCCCGTGCGATTACGGCCACGCAGCTCCAGGACTTGCAGTCCCTGGCACTCCAAGTGGCCTCTCAGCTCGAACTCCGACGATTGAACCGAGTTCTGCAGAGCAGTCAGGCACAGTTTCAGGAGATCAACAGCCGATTGAATCAGATTGCAGCTCAGGTACCCGGGGTAGTTTACCAATATGAACTTCGTCCCGATGGGAGTTCTCATTTCCCGTATGCCAGTGAAGGAATTCAGGCGATTTACGGGGTGGGGCCGGAGGAGGTCCGAGAAGATGCTTCGAAGGTCTTCGAAATGCTGCATCCCGACGATTACGCGGGCGTTGTTGATTCCATCAATGAGTCAGCGAAGGAGCTCACTCCCTGGCGACACGAGTATCGCGTTCGCTTCTCTGATGGACGAGTTCGCCGGCTTTACGGAAACGCGACTCCCAGTCGGCAGCCTGATGGATCAGTACTCTGGCACGGGTTCATCATGGACGAAACAGAACAGGTGAGTGCAAGAGAGGAAATCCTGCTGGCTCGTTCCAGAATGCATGCTGTCGTTCAGGGTTCTACGCATGTGTCAATTATTGCCACCGACGTGAATGGTTTGATCACGGTGTTCAATTCTGGTGCCGAACAGATGCTGGGGTACTCCGCCGATGAAATGATTGGCTTGCAAACGCCCGCCATTATCCATCGGCCCGAAGAAGTCCAAACTCGCAGTGACGAACTGAGCCAGGAATTTGGCTACTCGATCACAGGTTTCGAAACAGTCGTCCACAAGGCTCGCCACGGAGGACATGGAGAGCAGGACTGGACGTACGTCCGAAAGGATGGAAACTGCCTGACCGTACGACTGGTCGTCACCGCGATTCGCGACGAACAGAATACCATCACCGGGTTCATCGGCATTGCAACGGATATGACGGAAGCACGTAAAGACCACGCGATCCTGCAATTTGAACGCGAACGTCTGGACATGGCACTCACAGGCGGCGATCTGGGAACCTGGGACTGGAACGTGCAAACGGGCGAGGAAATCTGGGATGCTCGATGGGCGGGACTCCTTGGGGAACAACTGGAGGATCTTCGGCAGCATGTCGACGAATTCATGGCCAGAGTTCATCCGGATGACCTCCCAGCCGTTAAGCGAATTCTGCAGGATCACTTTGACGGAGTCCTGCCGATCTTTGAAGCAGAATTTCGTGTGCTTCAGAAGAACGGTACGTGGCGTTGGGTGCAATCGCATGGTCGATTAATGCAGCGAGACGTCGATGGACGCCCGTTGCGAATGCTGGGAACAATGTCCGACATCTCTGCCAGAAAAAAGGCCGACGAAGAATTGATTCTTGCGCGCATCAAAGCCGATACCGCAAGTCGCTCAAAGAGCGAGTTTCTCGCCAATATGAGCCATGAGATCCGCACTCCTGTCACTTCAATTCTGGGTTATTCGGAACTTCTTTCGACGCCCGGGATTACCACCAGCGAACTAGCAAATCATGTCAATACGATTAAGTCTGCCGGTCTTCATCTGCTGACGATCATTAACGACGTTCTGGATCTTTCGAAGATTGAAGCCGGCAAGATGACTGTTGAACGAATCCGGTTGTCCCCCGTGCAACTCGTCACCGAAGTGATTTCCGCAATGGAGCCTCAGGCACGAGCTCGTAATCTGTCACTCAGTGCAAAATCGATCGGTCAGATTCCCAGAATCATTCTGTCGGATATTGTGAGACTGCGACAGATCCTGATGAATCTGCTGGGGAACGCCATTAAGTTCACCGACTCTGGAAGTGTCAGCCTGACCGTTCGCATTGCCCCGATGCATCCGGATGGAATCGACCGGCTGGCGTTCGATGTCATGGATACAGGCATCGGGATGACCAGCGAACAGATCAGTGCGATCTTTGAGCCATTCATGCAGGCTGATGCAACGACGACTCGCCGATTTGGCGGAACGGGGCTGGGACTCTCCATCTGTCGACGCATGGCGCGACTTCTGGAGGGCGAGATCGAAGTGACCAGTGAGGCTGGTCTCGGAAGCACCTTCACCGCTACCGTTGCTATGGGGCCTCGTGAGCATGCCGAAATGCTGGAAAATCCTTCGTTTCATCGGGTCCTGACTGAAACTCAGAAACCGTCCGGTGGTGATCTGAGATTGAACGGAAAATACCTTCTGGCAGAAGATAATCCAGTCAATCGCATGTTCCTTGAGACGATGCTGCGACGAGCCGGAGCGACCATTGAATTGGCAGAGAACGGCCAGATCGCCGTAGAAAAAGTCTGCCATGCCATGAGCATCGCCAGATCTCAGAATCCGTCTTCTGAGGCCTATGATTTAATCCTGATGGACATGCAAATGCCGATCCTCGATGGATATGAAGCTACCCAACGATTGAGGGACCTGGGCTATCAAGGCCCCATCGTCGCACTAACGGCTCATGCGATGGCGGAAGATCGAAAAAAGTGTCTGGCCGCGGGTTGCAGTGACTTCGCAACCAAACCGATTGATAAAGCGGAATTGATCAGAGTCTGTCACCGCTGGACTCAGACGACCTCGTCCTCGATTCAAAATGTAAGCCGTACGCTGCTGGAAAACAGCAGCAAATTGCAATCGATGTCATTCCCGAACGTTTGAGATGAAGCATGGAAGCGACAACATCGGCATGTCGCGTTTAATCGGAACACTGCAATCGCAATGACTGCAGGGCACCACGCTTGCCAGGATCTACCAAATGTTTTCCTTTCACTGACATGGCGTGAGCTACCATTCGTGGTGACGAGATGTTGATCGGCCCTTCAATTCACGCCTGAATAAGGCAGCTTACTGGTAGAGTTTTTACTGATGACTATCGAAGTACTTATTGTCGATGACTCCGCTGCCGAGCGACTTTTTATTAGTCATTTTATTGCCCGAAGTGATGAATTTCATGCGACGTTTGCCTGTGATGGTATCGAGGCATTGCAATCTGTAGCCGCACGACCACCGCGGTTGATCGTCTCCGATCTCCGCATGCCGCGAATGAATGGTCTGGAATTGATCCGAGAACTGAATACGACCGGAAAACATATTCCTGTTGTGTTGATGACCAGCTTTGGATCAGAGGAGATTGCCGTCAAGGCGCTTCACGCGGGTGCCGCCAGTTATGTTCCCAAGCGATGTCTGGACACAGAGCTTGTCAGGACGCTTCGAAGCGTGCTGGCAGTGACAGCACGGCGACAGAATCGGCGACAAACACTCAGGAATCTGACGTTCCAGGAATCACATTTCGTCCTTGAAAATGATCCCTCGACCATCTCAGGATTAGTCAGCCATATTCTTGATCAGACGATCTCGATGAAGGTCCTGCATGGTCAGGAAGTGACGCAGGTCGGTATCGCACTTCAGGAAGTCCTGACGAATGCGATCAATCACGGAAACCTGGAACTGGACCCGACGCTACGGCATTCAGACAGTCAGGCTTACTTCCAACTTGCCGAACGGCGCCGGACGGAAACTCCCTACGCAAACAGACGTGTCTTCATTGAAATGAGACTTGATCAAGCTGAATTGCGGTTTGTGGTACGGGATGAAGGGCTCGGATTCGCTGTGCACAGGGTAATGGATGGTCTTAATCAGCCACAACTGGAGCAGGTCACCGGGCGAGGTCTGATGCTGATCAACAGCTTCATGGATTCTGTGAGCCATAATGAGACAGGTAACGAGATCACCTTGACCAAATTTGTCTCCGAATCTTTTGGCTCAGTGGAGAAAAGGTTTGCCTCAATGGCGAAGCGGACTTCAGGATCCATGTGCCGCGGATAGCGTTCTATTCAAGGCCTTCCTTTACTCCTGAATGAAACTCATGCTGTGAACTCGGGCAGCGCCCGGACCGATTGCTCTGGTGCAGGATTTCAGTCCCATGATATCTACCGCAAATTCTTGTTGTGACCTGACGGCAGCACTCAAAAAACTGGACGGCGATATCGATCTGTTGAATGATCTGGCAAGGCTATTTGTCGAGACACTTCCAGACCGTATCAGGGATCTGGACCTGGCAATGAAAGAAGGATGCCCGCAGAAAATCAGTGACGCGGCTCACTCCATTAAAGGGTCAGTCCGGTATTTCCTCGCAGAATCAGCCTACGAAGCGGCTCAAAAATTAGAAATTGCCTGCGTTTCCAGCGCATCCGCATCTGTCGAGTTCGCCTACGCATCGCTGCTTACAGAAGTATGGACATTGCAGGATGAGTTATTGGCCCTTTAGCTGATTGGCGGTCAGGTAAAGCTCTCGGTCGACGCTGTCAGCCGGAAATGGATTCCAGATTGATGCTTGCTGAAAATGACAACGCAGGAGTTTTGGTCAGGTGGCTGTGGCTACAACGTGTCGTTCCCGTTTATTGGCCGGGCATGGCACAGATTGTGTGGAACTGCTGGAGTCGGAATGCACGTCCACACGAAGTTCAATCATTCGGTAACCAGGACCTGTGAGGACTCCGCGAGCGTCGGGAAGTGTTGCGAGTCGGCGAAATAAAGATAATTCCGCAGGCGACGCGCCAGCCAGGGACGATCGGAATAATTCGGCCACAGATGCCCGGCACCGATGCTGTCGGAGACATCCCAATCCTTTACCCGAGTATTCCAGGAACCAAGTTCTTGCCGATCTTTCGACGTAAATCCCGCGCACCCTAATGCTCGACCCGAACCGATACGACGCAAAGGATAAATCATCAGCGCAGGGTCGTCAGGGTTCTTCAAGTTGATGAGGCATTCGACGCAGCAAAGGGCTCGTTCAAATCGCTCACCCGGATTCAGCCAGTCGTGATCAATCGCAGCCGCGGTGAAGACTGCTCGAATCCGCTTGCCCTGACATCCCGGATTGCTGTGCCTGTGGCCCTCGACAACGCCGCCACCGAGAAGATGAAGAGACGAGGAGATCACTCGTGTCCCGTGACTGTGACCGACAAGGCAAACAGGACATTCGGGAGGCACCGACTGGATCAGATTGGCCAGGTAAAACCCATTCCGACTTGCTCGAGAACCAAGAATCGCCACGTCAATACTGGCCAGCGCCGAAAGAGAGCGGTCACTCGGCCAGGAAAAATAGATCATCTGGACGGGCAGTCCGCAGGAGCCCGCATTCAGCCATCTCCAGGTCTCTCGTGATTCCGGATGCACACTCGCTGAGTCCATGAAGCTGCCATGGACGACGATGCAGACGGGCACACCCGGAATGAGTGACTGTGTCAATTCGTCCATTCCGGTATGGCGATATCCCACGTATTCGTCGTAGCGAGTCACTTCGGGGCAGAACCTCAGGAGTCCCTGACTGAAGTCCTGAGGCGATCTCCAGGAACTTACAAGCCAGTATCCAGGCGCGGGCAGAATGGGTTCTGATGCCTGCGGAACTTCGGGGACCGTCAATGGCGGAAGGTACAATTCGGCATTCTGTTCCTGCCCGGAAACGACAGCAAAATGCAGCAACCAGGCGACAAGGAACAGCAGAGACCGACGGAGTGCGGATAGACGATGGCAGGGGTGATTTATTGAGCCCATCTGATCCACCTGAAGAACGACCGTTGTTGCTCTTCCGTGAAAACCAGTGCAATTGATTCTTTCCGAAAACATCTCCGTGTTTTCGGAATTGGCTGCGATCACTCATCATCCAAACAAGGCCCCAGGGCCAAATCACATAGGGGCTGGTTTGAACTTCGGTCAGCCTGGACCATGGCTATGAAAGTATTCCGGCACTTTATCTCTCGCGCGCCGTCCCGTGCTGCTGAGAATGATACGTCCGCTTCAATCGTGACGGACAAACTGGTTTCCAGGCAGTCTGCGGACCAGCCGCCGCATTTCCAGGACGGTCAGTGTCGCCAGAGTTCGGGAAGCCTCCACGCCTGCCTCTCGAAGGACTTCATCGATTGAGATGGGTTGGACACTGATAAGATTGAGCACCTGAGATTCCAGCGGATTGAGCACAAGTTCCCGAGGCGAGTGAATCGTTACTGTGCTGCTGGGCGACATTGGCATCGGCAACGGTCCAAGAGCACAGAGGACATCCTCCACGCCTCGCACTAGCGTCACTCCATCTCTGATCAATTCATGACATCCTTCACTCGCCAGGCTGTCCACCTGGCCTGGCAGGGCAAAAACTTCTCGACCCTGCTCCATGGCATGTCGAGCCGTGTACAAAGCGCCGGAATTTCGCGTGGCTTCGATCACAATAACGCCCAGGCACAACCCACTGATAATTCTGTTGCGCTGAGGAAAAAGCCCGGGAAGTGGGCGTTGGTCAATTGGCATTTCACTAAGCAACGCTCCTTGTTGAGAAATTTCCCGGGCAAGATCCTTGTGCTCCGGTGGATAAATATCACGGACTCCGCTGGCCAGTACCGCCAAAGTTCGTCCACCGGCCTGCAGCGCTCCGCGATGAGCGGCTGCATCAATCCCGCGAGCCAGGCCACTGACGATCGTGAAACCAGCTCGCGACAGAGCTGCAGCTAATCGCTCCGCGTTTCGCCGCCCGTAAGCCGTGCAACGTCGGGAGCCAACAATCGCAATGGCGAGTTCATCCTGCGGCAGGAACACGCCATGACGATACAGAAGAGAAGGCGGGTCACAGATTTCCTGAAGGCGCCGTGGGTAAGCTTCATGAGATCCAGGGATGACGTCCACATCGAGCTTTTGGCATTCGACAAGCAACTGACGGGCCTGATTGATCAGATCCGGATTCGTGATGGCCGCTGCGGTCTTTGTTCCGATTCCCCGCACATTTAACAAAGCCTCAAAGGGTTGCGCAAGCACATTCTGAGCGGTACCGAACTCCGACAATAAGGCCGTCTGCAGCCTGGGACCGACTCCCTCCGCCAGCGACAGGGCGACAAGGGACAGCAATTCTGAAGACTGCGGCGTCGTCATGATGGTTATGCTTTCGGCGACGCAGAGTTTCCAAATGCAGCATCCTGCTGAAGGATACATCCATTCTGCAGCACACATACCATTCCCGGAAAAGGCGTACGATGCAGCCGAAAGTGCAGCCAGTCGGGTGCATCCAGTTGATAAATCGTCAGCGTTGCGGGGGGAACGGAGAGATTCTGTTGAGCCCAATGACACATCAGTCCGGCAATTCCTGGATTGTGCCCCACGACAAGGACCGTCGCTTCGTCCTCGGAGGATTCCTTCCAAATCGCAGACGCAAAAGACTCCGCCGATCCGTTATAGAGCCCGTCGTGCAGGCTCAGAGTCGCGGTGGGGCAACACTCAAGGGCCACCGTTGCAGCGGTCTGCTTCGTTCGAAGGGCAGATGATGCGATGATGCGATTGATTCCGACTCCCAGGGAATTCAGGCATGATCCTGTTTGTTGAGCCATTAAGCGTCCCTCGTCTGTAAGACTGCGATCAAAATCTCGCAGCGTGCCGTGGCCATCAACGGCCTGAGCATGACGCATCAGCAGTATTGTTCGGAGCATACTGTGTTTCCCGGAAGATTGAATTCCTTTCGGCACTGATTGTACACTCCCTCCGCAGCAGGCTGTAGCCTCCCTCAATACTTTTCGTCGGCCATCGCCCGGTCTCATTTTCTGGTGATGCCATCCGCGACATCGCCAATAAGGTTTTAACATGCTCGATCGACAGTCTTATTACATTCGTGAACATGTCGGTTTTCTGAAATTCTCCGATACGTACGACATATTGGATCCAGAGACTCAGCAGCAGTTAGGTGTTGCCAAAGAGAAACCAGGAACCTTGATTCAAGTGCTGCGACTGCTGGTGAATAAGAAACTATTGCCGACAAAGGTTTTTGTCTACGAAGGATCCGACTTCGAAAATGCCGCCAATCTCTTGTTCTCGATTGAACGTGGTATGACACTGTTCAATTCCAAAGTGAACGTGCTCGATGAAAATGGGCAGATAGTAGGCTGGTTCAAGAGTAAGTTTTTTTCGCTGGGCGGTGCGTTTCGAGTGTTTGACGCCAACGGGACAGAAATTGCTTTGGTGAAAGGAGACTGGAAAGGTCGAAACTTCCGATTTCTGGACCCGCATCAGAACGAGATTGGCAAGATTTCACAGCAGTGGGCTGGTTGGACCAAGGAAATGTTCACCTCTGCCGACCGTTATGTCATCACGTTGAATGAACAGCCTTCACCAGGAAAGGCCATTCTGATGCTCGCTGCGGGATTGGCGATCGACACCGTGTTTAAGGAATCAAATTCCTAAGTGCCATTCAGAAAAATAACGGGAATCTGTGGACGGCGGGCAGCACAATCTGCACGAAAACGAAAAGGCCTGAGAGGTCATGCTCTCAGGCCTTTTCTGATTCACACCGAATAGCAAGCGATTAAGCTCGCTTCAAGGTTTCGCCGATGTGCAATCGATTGGGAGACACAACGGACATACTGCGTGAAACCGGTCCGTGTGAACGTAATCCTCGCACATGTCGATCGAGTCGGGCGTTATGGTTTTTGACGTGGAAGCAGAGCCTGCTCATAGACGTCGTTGGCAATCTGTTTGCCGGAATCTACGCCCGCCGTTGCATCAAAGGACCAGTGAATCCCAAGATAGATCCGACTGTAGGCATTTTCCCAAATCGCCGTATCAAGATTGGAATAATTGCGAGTCACAACCGGTCGTGGGCTGCCATCGCCATTGGTGTTGATTCCATTGAACTCGTCAGACGTAAACTGGAACGGAATTCTTTGCGTCCCGTAGAAGCGCGCCACCGTCCAAAGTGACGCTGCACCGAAGGTCGCATGGCCGGAGGTGTACGCCGGAAATGGGGGTGTGAATCCTACGCCGTCGCCAGCACCGTTCGTGGCGGGGGCTCCGAGTGGAGTCCACTCTGTGTCTCCTTCCGTGTCGTAGTTCTCGTCGTCCTCTCCGTATCGAACGGCCATCACCGGCCTCCAGAATTCGTACCAGTATTTTGCATACCAACACTGAACCCCCGCGTCGGCCATCGCGATGTTGACCAGTGCAAACAGGCGGATATTCTGCTCGACCGTATTGCGTTTTTTTGCAGCGATGACTCGGACTACCTGATTGTAGAGCCGCGGAGGTGTGCCCAGACCTGGCGTCCCGTCATATCCCCAGAAAATGCCTGTGATCGTCTGCTTGGGTGTACGCTCCGTTGGAGTCGTGATTCCATCGCCTCCCAACGACTTGACTTCATTGTAAGCATCGGCATACTCCTGAGAATCGAGAGCGGGAGGCGCTGGCGGCATGTAATCTTCAACACTACTGATCACAAACGGGTCAACATATCCCCAAAGCGGTACATGGAATCCCTGGTGCGGATGTAGCGGATCAGGCTGATGATAGCCTGGCAGCAAACTGTAATGGTAATCGTTCGGCAGGTCCGAATTGTCGTGAGATCGCTGAAGCAAAATGGCGGCTGCCACAAGCTTTCCTAATTTTACTCCTTTTTCACGCTTCGACTTGTTGCTTGCCAGTTGCAACCATTCCTGATGCACGCTGTCAAATCTCTCCTGCTGCTGAGGAAACAACGCGGAAAGTGTCACGTACGCTGCTGTGGCGACGGCCGCTTTGACATCAGCATTTTCGTAACCTCGTAGTTCGGTGAGGTACGGTTGGTATTTGTGATTAACGCTGTTCCATGCGTCAAACATGGCAACCGAAACAATGGCGAACGCACGCGACGTTCGTGTTGGACCTCCCTGGTCAGGAGTCTCCATCAAAGAATCGAGCGCATTGGCATCGAGCATTACCTGGTTCCATGCCAGTGCGACGTCTGTAGAAGATTTTGGCGGAGCCGCCTGGGCAACGCTGGACACGGCAAGCGCCACGGCGAGAGACAGAATTCGGTAGCTCATAGGCGTTGATCTCAATCTAAACAAAGACATGGGACAATCCAGATGCACTCGCCATTGAGGCAAATCATCGTCCGCAGAAAGTGACGTTTTCGTTCACTGAACGTGCAGAGGCTATTGGCCGTGCGAAGGCAACCACAACGAATCTCTGACGCTTCTGGCGAATAAGCCGCGATCACCGTCAACAAGACCTGACGTGCGGTTCGTTCATCTCTGATGCCAAAAAGCAACAGGCATCAGTTCCTCAGCATGTTTCCGTCGTTTGCTCACACTCCATTATTCAGCAAGAATCCTTTCGGCTATCTGAAACGCGATTGAGCGAGCCTCCATGGACAATCACTCCCGGCCGTTTCGGTTGTAATGGAAGATGACGATGACCATTGATCCCGAAGACCTGTTCGCATCGCTGATGAAACTTCCGAAGGCAACCGGGCGTGAGATTCTCACGATCGACGGACGTTGTGCCCTGGCTCGCGAATGCGGAGATCTTGCCGTGTGTGCCACAAACGGCAGCGGCGGTCGTGTCATTTTTTCACGCGGACTACCGTGGCTCTCCGAAGCGTGTTCGCTGCGATGGGTCGGAGACTGCTGGTTCTGCTTCTTGCAGGGAATACCGTCGCAGCGAATGATTTCGATCGTCTCATCAAGGTTGCGACAAAGGCTGGATCTTGAAAAGTGGTGGTTCGATCTGCTTCGCACGCTCATTCTTCAATGCGATGCGGACGCGGAAACACTTGTGGTCGCCACGGGGACAGCACCCTATGAGGCTTCCACGAGAGCTGCCCAGCTGTTTGGAAAGTCCATGATTCGTTTTGAGGTTTCCACTGAATCATCCGTTTCCGATTCAGAGTTACTTCGGCCATGGGTTAAGTTCTGCTGGCAGCAGATTATTGACTCGCAAGAGGACCAGCGTGATCCTCCTGTTTTTCGCGTGTTGGTTTCGCCAGCACTGGAACTGCCTGGCCCGACTGTTTCCGATGGTGCGTTGTCCAAACTTCCTCTCGGGGACCGCCTCCTTTTTGCAGCGGCAAATCGAATTCATGTCTTTTCCTGTCGCAATCAGGGCGTTGTCGCAGAGCTCCTGACACACCATATGCATGATGAAGAGCGAAGAAATCTGCCGCTACTTGTTGCGGCTGACGAAAGTGGTCAACTGCCGAAGGTGGTAGAAACTCTCCCGAACGGATGGATCCCGTGGCTGCTTGAGCCTTGCAAACCACCTGCGTTGGACCGCGCGGGTGAAACGCCTTCGATGACGACACCTGTCTGGCCCGAAGATTTGTCGAGTCCTTTGCTCAATCCCGATGACTGGCTATTGCATTGGACGCGAGCGAAGGTGGGCCCGTGGCCGGGAGAATCATCGGAAGATTTCCTTGACGCGGCAATCCTCCAGACAGAATCAGCGGATCACTCTGCGTTAACGACGCTATTACGGATCATCTCAGATCAATGCATTCGGTCATCGTCCGAAGGGATTCGCGGCGGTCATGCGGTGGTTGCATTCACGGCAGTTCCGTTACACGAATTTCGCTCGCGGCGAGTCTTTCGAAAGCACCGACATCGATTTGATTTCGAACCCTGGGGCATCGCAATCCATAAATCGCAACTCCAACAGCGGGCAGTCAGACCAGTGCTTTATGGTAACGATCAGGATTGGACTCAGTTGTCACCCGAAGATCAGCCTTACTTCCAGAAGTCCACACCTGGCAAAGCGACGAGCAACTCGGCAGAGCTCGAATGGCGAGTCATGGGCGATCTGGATCTGTCGCAATTCGATCGCAAGTCGATTTTTGTGTTTGTCGACAATTCCGCTGCTGCTGACTTAGTATCCCAACACAGCCGTTGGCCTGTGCTGGTTGTCAGCGATAATCCGGCTTCCTCCAACATGTGCTGATTTGTTGCAAAACGGCAACAGGGGAATTTGCGGCCAATCCTCAATGCCGTCTTGAGTCGACTCGCATGTGTGTCAGGATGGCTCGAAATCGACGCTGTTCTGAAGTCGTATCCGTTTTCCTCAAAGATGAAGCCAGTAATGACTACCTCTCCACAATACCTACAGAATTGTCAAATCACACACACGGCGATTCGAACGGCGTTTGTGTCCACGTTGGATGCGCTGCTACACTTTGCTCTGGATCCTGACTCTGCGACCAACCGCCCGATGGGGTTCATGTCTTGTTTTCCCATACTGAACGGAACAGCTCCTCAGATTCAGATGGAGTGTCTATTCCGAACCTGGCAGCGAGTAAGCCAGGGACTCCTTGATCAGTCCGATCCACTTGACCAACTTGTTTTGTATGCCTCCTATGAGTCGCTGGCACAAATCACTGGCGAAACCCACAGCCCATTACTCAAGGTGGTTTTGAACGGTCCCGGTCGATGTTTTCCGGAATGCGACCACTGGCTTCATTCCAAAACCCGTTGCCTGCAGATTTCCAGGTCTGGTGCGACGAGTTCGGAATTCCTGCGAGAATTGAGCCAAATCGAAGACACAAGTCCCTCCTTAAACCCGGAAATGAGCAAAAACTGCTGTGAAACGCGGGAAGAACTGCTGGAATTGGTCGGTCGCTGGGTAGCTCAAAAAGAGCACCTGCTTGGTTCGGTTGGTCTGCTCACACAGGATGAACAGGATATCCTTCGGGTGTTTTTTGAGGAACATCCCGGCCTGGTGAGGTAACAGGGCTCCTGTGGCGACTATCATGAGCAGATCGGGGCTTGAGGTTTCCGTATTGGGAGAAACCAGTTGGGCCCCTGCTTTGATGTCATTGGCTGATATAGAAGGATCCGCACTTATGGCGAAGAAGGCAATCAAGAAGGCAGCTCGTCCTGGTAAGCCTGCTGCGAGGTCCTCGTCCGTCTCCACGGTCGCCCGCAAAGTGGTGAAGAAGAAGCCTGTCGCAAAGCCTGCGGCCGCGAAGATCATTCCTCCCAGAAAGCCCGTTGTGGTAAAACCGATTGCTGTTGAACCAGAGAGCCCTGCTCGTAAGAAGGGTGTTCGAAAGGCAACGATCACTACAGGAATTCGAGACGCAAAGCCCGTCAGAAAGCTGGGTCGATCCCGGATTCCCGTCGATGCCCCGCTGGACGTTGTCTTTCAAAACGACATGCAGGCTAAAGAAGCTTTCATGTTTCTTGGAATTCACTCGATCCGCGAGTTGGAACAGTTCAACCCTGACGATCTTGTGCTTCGCCTGACCGGACCTGCAAAACTGACCGTTGGACGAATCCGCAAAATTCTGGCGATGAACAACCGCTGCCTGACAGGCGATGAAGAGTTTGCTTTGGAGTTTCAGGAACTCCTCAGCCGACCGCGAGAATAAAACCGGGCCGACCTTGCTATCAAGGTCGGCCTTTTTTTGTGCCTCGAAGCAAAAACGAAAGTGATGCCGCCAATGCTCCCGCTCCACTTCCAACGGCGTCCCCCAACTCATCTTTTTCACTGAATGACAGACAAATCCTGCAGCGACTTCCGAAGCAGTTCGGTTGTTGTGTAGATCCTTGCCTGGATTCCGAGTGTTCCGGCCTTCTCTATGTAGGCCTCGATGTCGTCGGTGTAGAAGCATTCTTCCGGGTCGCATTCAGCTTTCGACAAGGCCAGCTCAAAAATTCGACTCTCCGGTTTCATGGCTCCCGCTTCGTATGACGTCACGCGATCGTCCATCAGTTGCAGGACATCAAAGTTACGTTCAATGAACTGAATGTGAGTGATGCTTGTATTCGACAAGAGCACTAACCTCGTCCCTGCGGCCTTTAATTCATGAAGCACGGGGATTATCGATTCATTCAGCCAAAAAATATCTGCTGCTGCATGCCGCAGTTTTTGAATATCGAGCCGCCTGCCAGCCGCCTGACAGAAGTCTTCGTGAAACTCTTCTTCTGTGATTTCACCGCGCTCCAGTTTCCACTGGCGGCCTTCATCCAGCAGAAAAGACTTGGTTCGTGTCTCAGTCCATTCACAGAGATGGGCAATGTTTCGGCACATTTTCTCGTGTGAAAAGTACACGAGCACGTTACCCATGTCGAAAAAACAGGTTTTGATTGTCATGTTTCGGAGTTGACTATAGGAGGTCAAAAACACAATGCCAGCTGGCGGAAAAGAATGCGAGGGACTTCTGCAAATCAGCCCAGTGGCCGGCTAATGACGCCTTCAGTCGGACTTGATGCCGTGGCGTAGAGTTTTCGTGGGATACGTCCCGAAAGGACCGCGTGACGGCCAGCCTCACAGGCTTGCTTCATGGCAACAGCCATACGCAAGGGATCCCTGGCACTTGCAATTGCTGTATTCAACAGCACTCCATCGCAACCCAGTTCCATCGCAAACGCAACGTCACTGGCGGTGCCGACGCCTGCGTCGATGATCACAGGATAGTCAGGATCATTCTCTTTGAGGTATTCGAGACAAATGCGAATGTTGTTGGGATTCAATACGCCCTGGCCGCTGCCGATCGGGCTTCCGGCCGGCATCACGGATGTCGCTCCTGCAGCCTTCAATCGACGAGCAGTAATTGGATCGTCGGATGTGTAGCACAGAACCTGAAAGCCATCATCGACGAGTCGCTGACACGCTTCGACAGTAGCAACCGGATCAGGAAGCAAGGTCCGAGTATCCGCAAGCACTTCCAGTTTCACCCAGTCCGCTCCAGAGTTCTCCAGTCCTCGCAGGATTTCACGTCCAAGCCGAGCAACACGTATGGCATCTTCGGTATTGAAGCAACCCGCTGTGTTGGGCAGAATCGTGTATCTTTTGAGGTCTATAAAGTCGAGAATATTTCGACCGGCTGCATCCACAAGTCGCTCGCGACGCACGGCAACGGTGATAACATCCGAGCCACTGGCCTCCAGACATTCCTGCATGAGCTCAAAGGTCGCATATTTACCGGTTCCAACGATCAGCCGTGAATTCAGTGTGTGTGTGCCAAGTACGAGTGGCTTGTCAGGGGTCAGCGAAGTCATGGTAACGCGTGCTTTCGTTATCTCAGGTTATTGCATAAGGTCAACGGCATCGCTCATGAATCCAGGCAGCCGCAGGAAATCAGCGTGGCCGCGCGGCACCAGGAGAAAATGCCGTCGTGGCTCTCGGGATTGTAGTCACAATCAACCGCCTCCAACGAGCGTCACGACTTCGATCTGATCGCCGGGCGCGAGTTGACAGGCAGCATGTTTTTCCCGTGGAACAACATCCCGATTCCGTTCAACGGCGCAGTAGCGATTCTCAATTCTCAGTTCGGTCAGCAAGTCGGCAATCGTCCACGCGTCCGGGATGGTCCGGGATTCTCCGTTAAGCTGAATTTCCATTGTTCAGGAGTTCTCTGAGAGACAGTGAAACGCTGATCGATATGACCGCTGTCGTGGTGACATCGTTTTTAACGGATTGTATCGGGCGGCACCAGGATGTCACCTGCCACCAAACGCACGCCAGCGACTTCTCGATCGCCGCGAGAAAATACTCAATTTCAGCCGATTGCCATTTTGCTTACAACAATTCAGCGAAGACGCTACATTCTGACGCGTCGCGGAGAACAGGATGTCTCTGCAGCCCCCAAATACACGCTTTTGCCGGAATTCTCCCATGCGTTTCTCAGGGACCGTCAGCAACCTCTGCGCTTCGGTTTTGCTTATCATTATGACGGGCTGCCCAGCGCCGTCGAAAATGACCGACACCAATGATCTGGTCGCCTCAGATCGGACCTCGCCCCAACTACCAGTGCTGTTTACGGATAAAGAATCTCTGCAGAGTGGCACAGGTATTATGGACGATGATGCCCCTGCGACATTCGAGGAAACAGACTCCGGGCTGAAGTATCGAATTCTTAGAAAATCTGACGGACGCATGCCAACGGCCGCCAACTCTGTCACGGTAAACTATCGTGGCTGGCTCGATAGTGGAAAAGAATTCGACAGTTCATACAAACGGGGCGAGCCGATTTCATTTCCCCTCAACGGGGTGATTGCAGGCTGGACCGAGGGAATGCAGCTGATTGGCGAAGGAGGCATGATCGAACTCTGGATCCCTTCACGTCTCGGCTATGGTGCAGAGGGATCGCCCGGATCAGTTCCCCCCAATGCCACATTGCATTTCGTTGTCGAACTGCTCAGCGTCAAATAGGGCCCAACTGTCTGCAAATCCCCATTCGCTGGCGTTGGTTGGCCGGTTCCCTGTTGTAACCTGACGGAAGGATTGTTACTTTTTCCTGACTCCAAAGAATGAAATTGCGTCTCTCCGCTGCGTTCTCGCCCCGCCTTTGTTCATCCCGCCCCAAGTACCAGGAATGTCGACCATGCTGTCGTCCGTGGGGATTCTCTGTTGTATTCGTGTACAGCGAAAAACAGCAACTGCCGTTTTTTTTCTGATGTTTGGTTGCTTCACGTGGGCATCGGGCGCTTCTAATGCAGACTTACTTGCCCCCGACACAGAGATTGCTTTCGCAATCAATCACTACGTCCAGCAGCATCTTGCGAACACCGGCGTTGCGGCGGTTGCCATTGCTGAAGCCCCAATTCTTTTGAGGCGAACGACTCTGGATCTGGCCGGCCGAGTGCCGACGTCCGTGGAAAGAGAATGGTTTCTTAGTCAGCCCGAATCGGATCGTCGACGACTTCTGGTCGAACGACTAAGCCAATCACCCGATTTCAGTTTTCAGCAGAGGAATTGGCTGGATGAAATGCTGCTGCCGAATCAGCCTTACAACGACGAGTTTCGCAGCTATCTGCTGGCCGCTGTTCAGAACAACCGATCCTGGGATCTGATCTTTCGCGAGATCATGAAAGCCAACCCCGGCGAAGGATCTGAAAAAGGCGCAGCTCAGTTTCTGAAGAGTCGAGTGCGCGAGTTGGATGACCTGACCAATGACACCGCGATATTATTCTTTGGCGTCAACATCAGCTGCGCGAAGTGTCACGACCATCCGTTGGTTTCCGACTGGAAACAGGATCATTTTTATGGCATGCAGGCTTTCTTCCAGCGCACTTATCAGACTCGGAAAGCCAATTCTCTTGCTGAGCGTCCTTTTGGCGAAGTGAAATTCACCACTGTTGGTGGCGAAGCGAAGAATGCCAGTTTCATGTTCCTGACCGGTGATCTCATAGTCGACCGAACGCCGCAGTTTTCCGAAGACGAACGAAAGCAACTGGAAGAACGCGTTCGCAAGCTGGAACATGAAGACACAGAAGCCGAAATTTTTGTCCCCGAATTTCGTCCTCGTGACGAACTGGTCGAACTAGCGCTGCGTGAAAGCAAAGATCGCTTCTTTGCTCGTAACATCGTGAATCGTACGTGGGCTCGTCTGATGGGAACTGGCCTTGTCGACCCTCCCGATCAGATGCATAGCGGGAATCCGTCCAGCCATCCTGAGTTACTGGAGTGGCTGACCAACGATCTGGTATCCCATGGTTACGACCTGCGTCGTCTGATACAGGGAATCGTGCTGAGTGAAGCGTATGCCAGATCCAGCGAATGGACTTCTGCTGCAGAACCTCCTGCGGCCAGTTCCTTTGCGATGGCTCAGGCACGGGCTCTGACTCCAGGACAACTGGCGGCTTCGCTTCATGTCGTCGTTCGCAATCCCGCTCAGTGGCCGACAATCAACGATGCAGAAGAATGGTCGAAGCGGCGAACGGATCTGGAGAACCAGGCCAACGGATGGGTGCGAGAATTCGAACAACCAGGTGAAAACTTTCAGATTGCCGTGGACGAGGCCCTCTTCTTCAGCAACAACGATCGAGTGCAGAACGAACTCCTGCGTGATTCCGACGACCGATTGCTGGGTTACCTGAAGAAAATTGAAGATCAGAGTAAAGCCATCGCGGAACTCTGGATGACGGTCCTGAATCGGTCGCCACATCCCGACGAAGTGGCCTCCGCAAACGCCTGGCTGGATCGAGTTCCCGAAAAGAAAGAAGAATCAAGACGACAACTCCTGTGGGCATTACTTGCTGGTCCGGAGTTTCGGTTCAACTATTAAATGGCTCACACGTTGAGTTCGTATTGACCTCTTTGAGATTTGAAACAGTTCTCAGCAGGATCTCTTTATGAAGCCGCTTCCGTCTTCCGGAATCTGTGTTCCATCCCACCATGAGGTCACTCGACGCAGCTTTTTTTCCGCTGGAGCGTTGAGCACGGCCGGAGCACTTGGAGTCGCCGGCTGTTTTGCGGCCGACATGGGCCAGATTCATGCCTTGCGTTCCGAAGAAGTCTCTGCCGAGCTCAAGAAGCAGGACAAACGCGTCATTCTGCTGTGGCTGGCTGGCGGAGCCAGTCAATTTGAAACCTGGGATCCGAAGCCGGGAGCAAAAACTGGCGGCCCCTTCCGTGCAATTCAGACGAATGCGACGGGCGTTCATATCAGCGAATTGCTGCCCGAGCTTTCTCAGCGTATGCAGCACACAGCGATCATTCGATCCCTGAATACAAAAATCGCTGACCATGGTCGCGGTGCTGACTTGATGGAAACCGGGCGACTGAAGGATCCGAGTATACTGTATCCGGACCTTGGCGCTGTGGTGGCGAGAGAATTAGGACGATTAGAAAGCAAGGTCCCCGATTATGTATCGCTTTACACGGAAACAGAAGGACGTCGCAAAGGCACGAGTGGATTCCTGGGAGCCCGATATGCTCCCATGTTCCTGTCCGAAAGCATGATCCCACCGAACATCACAAGGCTCGAAGCCATCGCAGACATCGATCACAAAGACCGTGCGGCCCTGCGTGACGCGCTGGGACGGCGATTTGCCAATGCTCGGCGAAGTCATACAGTCGATAGTCAGAACTCAGCGTACTCACGAGTTCACGGTTTAATGGCCAGCGCTGAACTCTTTGATATCGCCAAAGAACCGGCTGATGTGCAGTCTCGCTATGGCCCAACTCAGTTTGGACATCAATGTCTGATCGCCCGCCGACTGATTGAAGCGGGTGTGCCATTTGTCAAGGTGGCCCGAGCCTGGTGGGACAGTCACGGACAGAACTTTGAGACTCATCAGGAACTTTGTGCGGACCTTGATCATTCGATGTCCGTGTTGCTCGATGATCTCGACCAGCGCGGACTGCTGAAGAATACGCTGGTGATTACGCTCGGTGAGTTTGGGCGGACGCCACAGATCAATTCGAGTCTTGGCCGCGACCACTTTGCAAGTGCCTGGAGTTGCAGCTTGTCGGGGCTCGGCATTCGAGGCGGTGTCGCCTACGGAAAAACTGATCCTGAAGGCCACAAAGTGATCGAAGGCGAAGCTTCGGCCGGAGACTTGTTTGCGACGATCCTGACAGCATTAGGAATTGACTACAAACAGGAATACACCGTCGGATCGCGCCCCGTTCCCCTGGCGGATTTCGGCTCAAAGCCAATCGCTGATGTACTGATCTGACCGTTTAACGACAATCCGCAGGCGACTGCGATTATTCATCCGACTGGTAGACGACACTTCGAAATCCGGCGTTGCCGACTTCATGACAAATTCGAGCTTTCTTTGACATCTGGAATGAGCTCTGACTCTATCCCAGTAAACTCCTTTGCAGGCAGTCACATGAACCAGGACGCCCCTTCATCAAATGACACTCCTGTTGCAGTCCCGTCGGCATCCACAGAAACAGTGACGTTGCCAGACGTTGTACGAGTTCAGAAGACATTTTCGCTGCCCGGGATTGGCTTCTGCCTTGCGTCACAAAGCGACAAGTCTCTGGTCTACACAGGGCTTTCCGATTTCTCAGTAGTCAAGGTAGATCTTTCGGCAGAGAAACCAGAGCCCTCGGTCGTCGGTTCCGGCGGACATTCCAGTTACGTCATGGGCCTTGTGCGTTGTGGAGAGACGTTGGTCTCCGCAGGTTACGATTGCTCTCTGATCTGGCGAAATGCGGAAACAGGCGACATCATCCGCCAAATTGCCGACGCCCACTCGCGCTGGATTCGTATGCTGGCTGTGAACTCCGATCAGACTCGTATTGCCAGCGTGGCAGACGACATGCAGACGAAGCTGTGGGATGCTGTTTCCGGTGAGTGCCTGTCAACGTGGGGTGACTATGATGCCAGAACGCCACACGGATTCCCGTCGATGCTGTATGCCGTGGCTTTTTCACCCAATGGCAACTGGCTGGCGACCGGCGATCGCACTGGTCGAGTTCTGGTACGAGACGTCGTCAGCGGTCAGATTGCTGCGACACTGGAAACGCCCGTGATGTATACCTGGGATCCGAAGGCCCGCCGACATTCGATCGGCGGTGTACGGTCCTTGGCGTTCTCCCATGATTCGACGCAACTGGCCGTTGGAGGCATGGGCCAGGTTGGCAACATCGATCATCTTGAAGGCGTCTCTCGCATCGAAGTCTTCAAGTGGCAAACAAATGAACGCCGCTTTGAGATTGAAGACAGCAAACACAAGGGTCTCGTGGAGTCGTTGCAGTTTGGTCCCCAGGACACCTATCTCATTGCTGCGGGTGGTGACAATAGCGGGTTTATCAGCGCCTACAACATGCTTGACGGAAAACTGCTCGCCCAGGACAAGGCACCGATGCACGTTCATGATTTCGAACTGAACGCAGATGGCCGAACTCTGACAGCCGTCGGACATCATCAGGGTGCGGTGTTCGAGTTGTTGAGTGTATAACGATTTATGGCAGGCTGATTAACCTTCAGGTCAGATCAATACGTCCTGAATCACTTTGCCGTGAATGTCAGTCAGTCGAAAATCTCGGCCCTGAAAGCGATAGGTGAGTCGCTCGTGGTTGATGCCCAATTGATGCAGGATGGTGGCGTTCAAATCATGGATGTGCACCGGGTTTTCCACAATGTTGTAGCTGAAGTCGTCGGTCGCTCCATAAACCATACCGGGACGAACTCCTGCACCGGTCATCCAGATCGTGAAACAGCGAGGATGATGGTCGCGTCCGTAGTTTTCACGAGAAAGTCCTCCCTGACAATAGACCGTTCGACCAAATTCACCGCCCCAGATCACCAGAGTGTCTTCCAACAGACCTCGTGCCTTCAGGTCCTGTACCAGAGCCCAGCAGCCTTGATCCACATCGTGGCAGTTTCGAGGCAGATCACCGGCCATATCACCGTGCTGATCCCAGTCGCGATGAAAGATCTGCACGAAACGAACATCGCGTTCCACCATTCGGCGAGCCAGGAGACAACTGGCGGCAAATGTTCCAGGAGTCGTGACTTCAGGGCCGTACATTTCCAGAACATGTTTCGGTTCCCCCGAGATATCTGCCAGCTCCGGAACAGACGTCTGCATCCGAAAAGCCATTTCATACTGAGCAATACGAGTTCGCGTTTCCGGATCCCCGATCTGCTGAAGTGTGTTTTCGTTCATTTGCGCCAGACGATCCAGCATCCGTCGACGGCTGGCAGGACTTACTCCGTCCGGATTGGAAAGAAAGAGCATGGGATCACCGGTTCGCCGAATGGCCACACCGGCATACCGTCCCGGCAGGAATCCCGCTCCCCAGAGGCGATTGTAGATAGCCTGCGCATCTCGCCTGGTCGTCCAGGTTGGTGTCATCACCATAAACGATGGTAAATCATTGTTCATGGAGCCGAGTCCGTAACTGAGCCACGCTCCCAGACTCGGTCGGCCTGGCAACTGATGTCCTGTGCAAATGTAAGTAATCGCGGGATCGTGATTGATCGCTTCGGTATGCATCGATCGAATGATGCAAAGATCATCCACCATGCGAGAAGTGAAGGGCAGCACCTCGCTGATCCACGCACCGGAATGTCCGCGACGTTCGAATTTGAATTTTGACGGAGCGACCGGGAATCGCGTCTGCCCCGAGGTCATTGTGGTCAGTCGCTGCCCATTGCGGATGCTTTCGGGCAGGTCTTTGTCGAACCAGTCCTCCATCTTCGGTTTGTAATCGAACAGATCCATCTGGCTCGGCGCGCCAGACATAAACAGATAAATCGCACGCTTGGCCTTCGGAGCGAAATGACTGAGCCCCGATGGAAGGCCCGTCTCAGGATCAGGCCTTAATGCAGCAGGCAGATGATTGGCATTCAAAGCAGCCAGAGCAGCAGTACCAAGTCCCATCGCACCGCGGGCAAAGAAATGCCGACGTGTTTCAGCGAGAAAGTGGTCGTTCATGACGGACATGGAAGATGGCCCCGACTGCAGAATCACATCCGGTCTTCGTTATTGAAACCTCTCATCTGCAAACGGATTCAGGGCGGCAATGCCACCGGATTTGGGCATCGCGTTGAGGTAGAGTTCCGCCATTCGAAAGTCTTCATTCGTTGTGATCTTGATGTTCATGGGCCATCCGTCCACAACATAAACGGCATGCCCCAGTTCCTCCACGATCGACGCTTCATCGGTTGCTGCCGCAAGATTCCGGCAGGATGCCAACGCTTTTTGCAGCAGATTACGTTCGAATACCTGCGGCGTTTGTGCCTGAACCAGATTCGTCCGATCAACTGTCTCGTGAATACTGCCGTCGTCGCGTACTTTCTTGATCGTGGCGCTGATTCTCACTCCGGGAATCACGGCCTGATGTGTCACTGCGGCGGCAAAAATCTGATCGATCCATTTCGCAGCCAGCAACGGCCTCGCAGCATCATGAACAGCGACATAGTCGGCCGCTTCGGTGATCGCGGCAATCCCATTGCGTACACTTTCGGCTCGGGTCGCACCGCCGGCTACGACCTTAATGTCCATAAAGGCCAGGTTCGGTTTAAACGTTTCGCGAAACCATTCCATATCCGCAGGAGACACAACCAGAATTGTCTGGCAGACGTCGTCGCGCGCGATGAAGTGTTCCGCGGTCCGCAACCAGACAGCGCGGCCTTTAAGTTCGACAAACGGCTTCTTTCGCTGAAAGCCTGACATTCGAGTACTATTGCCTGCCGCTGGCAGTATGACCGCAAACCGAGCCATGACCTCTGTTGCTCCGGGAGTTCGAAAATGGAAAGATGAAATCTAACAGATGCGGCTTTGCTTTGCATGGCGTCCTGCGGGATCGCAAATACTACGCTTCAAAAGAAATGTAAACGTACTGCTGGCTGAATGCTGAATACGGTACAAAACATCGGCAGCACTTCATCGCGGTAAAACCGCAGGAGTATCATCGGAGAAAATCATTTCGCGGCTCCGACCTCAGAGTGAATAACTCCAACCGAAGAATCCACGCAAGTGGCGACAACAAGATCACCCACAACATTGACCAGCGTTCGTGACATATCCAACAGTCGATCGACGCCAAGGATGATCGCGATACCGTCGGCCGGGACGCCCACAGATTTCAAAACGACAATGATCAGCGGAATTGAACCGCCAGGAACTCCAGCCGTCCCAACACCGGCCAGCACGGACATCAGCACCACGGTGATCTGCTGCCCTATTTCCAACTGGACGCCAAACACCTGAGCCAGAAACAACACGACGACGCCTTCAAACAAAGCCGTCCCGTTCTGATTGCCAGTCGCTCCGACTGTGAGAACGAAATTTGATGTCTCCGGTCGCAGCTTCAGTTCTTCCTGAGCCACCTTCAGTGACGTCGAAAGCGTCGCGCTGGATGACGATGTGCTGAAAGCCACAAACATGGCGTCGGAGATGCTGCGAAAGAACTGCAGCGGCGACTTCTTTCCGAACATCTTCAACACCGCCGAGTACACAATCACCATATGAATCGCGAGTCCTCCTAGCACCACACCGACAAACGCCGCTAGCGCCTTCAGGATGTCGGCTCCCATTTGCGACGTGACCACGAACACCAGACACCCAGCTCCCAACGGAGCCAGTTTGAGCGCCCAGCCGATGATCGTCATTGAGATTTCGTACATACCTCGCAAAGTGCCAATGAGTGTCGTCGTTTCGTCCAGCCTCGTGGTTGCGGCAATCCCGCACAGGAGAGCAAAGAACATCACGGCCAGCATTCCGTTGCCCTTGGACGATCCATCGACAGCTCCCACCATTTCCTGAATGGGGTTCTCGGGCAGGAGGTCAACAAGCGTCTGACCCAGCGGTTTGGCAGCGTCCGCCTTCTGCACGCCTTCACTTGCTTTGGCTGAATATTTTTCCGTCAGCGTGGTCCGAACTTCTTCTGAAATCGCCCGCCCGGGCTGCACGACATTCACCAACGTAATGCCGATCAGAACCGCAGAGATCGACAGGATCGCCGTGTAGAACAACGTGACCAGCCCAATCTTTCCAAGCTTCCGCAGGTCACCGACATCGACCACGGCCAGAAACAAAGCGGAGAAAACCAGCGGAAGCACCATCATCTGCATGAGACGCAGGAAGAGCTTTCCGATGGGTTCTGCAATGGAAACCGCCAGCGGTATGAACCTGCTGTCGGGTCCCTGCATGGCATTCGCAATCAGCCCCGCAACGATTCCGATCACAAGGCCGATCACAATCTGAAGGTGTCCACCAGTTGATTTTTTATTGGGAGAGTTTTGCGAAACGTCGGGCATAAACAGAAGCCTTTCCTGGCGAATTCAACAATGCCGTGGGATGCCGCAATTTAGACGTTTCCGCTGGTGTTCATCAGTCGAGGATCGTTCATTTCATGGCTTTTGCTCGAAGCCGGCCGATTCTCGCCCGATTGTCTTCGCTCGAAATCATCTGGAAACGTGAGCACCTTTGCGGGAATTGCGGGCAGCAGTGCTCAGGAAGCCTCTCGGAAAAGATGTTCCGATGCCTGTGAGTTTACTTTTGCCATTCTCGTGATACCGTTTGGCGCACAGAACTTGGCGAGAACTTGTTCAATTCCCCTGGCGATATCATTTGAGGTGTCGTGGCAGGGTGTCTTTTGTTTGCAGGGAACCTGATTTTATGGCATCGGCCAGCCTGACCCTTGATGGAAAATCCTACGAGTTGCCAGTGATTCGCGGCGTGGAAAACGAGACCGCGATTGACATCACAAAGCTGCTGGCTCAATCCGGCGCGATCACGATGGACCCGGGATTCAACAGCACCGGAGCCTGCCAAAGCGCGATCACATTCATCGATGGCGACAAAGGCATTCTGCGTTATCGCGGCTACCCGATTGAGCAACTGGCAGAACGATCCGACTTTGTGGAAACATCATGGCTGCTGCTTTATGGCGACTTGCCAACGCCGGATCAGTTGAAGGCGTTTCGCGCTCAGTTAACTTATCACAGCATGATCCACGAAGACATGAAGAAGTTTTTCGAAGGATTCCCGCCAAACGCCCATCCCATGGCGATCTTGTCGGCGATGGTTGCCTCCTTGTCGACTTACTACCCAGGCACAGAAGACGACATTTCGGACGTCAACATTGTGCGCCTGATTGCCAAGGTACGCACGATCGCTGCTTACGCTTACAAGAAGTCCATTGGACAGCCCACGATTTATCCGCAGAACAATTTGTCGTACTGTGCAAACTTTCTGAACATGATGTTTGCCGTTCCCGCCGAGGAATACAAAATCAATCCCGTGCTGGTGAAGGCATTAAATATGCTTTTGATCCTGCATGCGGATCATGAGCAGAACTGCAGTACCTCGACGGTACGCATTGTGGCCAGCAGCCGCGCAAACATCTTTGCCTCAATTTCGGCAGGCATCTGCGCACTCTGGGGGCCGCTGCACGGCGGAGCCAATCAGGCCGTGCTTGAAATGCTGCAGATGATTCACGATGACGGCGACGATTACAAGAAGTACGTTGCGAAGGCCAAGGACAAAGATAGCGGGTTCCGCTTGATGGGCTTTGGCCATC
>JANPHT010000681.1:0-9474 GCA_031424595.1 Planctomycetota bacterium | reverse complement strand
GCGTGACATCCGAGACCTCCTGTGCAGGCCACGATATCCTCATTCACACAAACGACTCCAGATCAGAAAAATCCACCTTAACCAGTGGTCCGAAAACCGGGGTCCACTTCAGACACCCAAACACTGAATCACTTACGACAGAGTTTGCGATACTCAACGAGCGAATTTGAAATACAAGACACCCGCGAGACACATCAAGAGCAACGCAATACGCTGGAACCATCTCCAGTCTGTCCCTTCACCGGTGGACGCCACCGCTACCGGGGAACCAGCTACTCTCTTATTCTCAATTTGAATCTGCCTCGCATATTCATCAGCCCTTTTCGAAAGGGCTTCCGCTTCTCTATGAATTGTGACCACGGGTTTCCCTGGACGGGTTTCGTCTATAAGCGATGTCCCAATGCTCGGCTCTGGAGGCAGAAATGACAGGGTCGCTGCATCAAGATTCACACGTAGCTTCGTGATGTTGAGATCCCATCCGCGATCTCTGTCAACGCCATGCCTGATTCGCATGGTTTTTGGTAACCAGATGCCCTTTCCAGGGGACGTCCAGTCTTCACATTCGGATATCCAACCGTCATCCCCCCATTGCTGCGTTCGATAGAACTCATCTTTTTCGCTTGCTCCGACCGCCCACATCTGAATCTTGACAGGCAGCCACCCGTATTGCTCAGCGAATTTCACCTCTGCACGGACGGTTGCGCCATCGTAGCTCTTCAAGAACTTGGACCCCAGATCCACCAATACAAAACGCATGCCGACATCGCCTTCCTGTTTCAGCAGACGAGCCTGATCTGAAACAAGCAAATCTGCAAGCGAACTGCCAAAGCCATTCGGCGTGATCCAAAGAAACGAATCCAAGGTATGCGAACGGATGAGATCCGAGCGACACCCCAGAGTTTTTCTAATCAATAACACTTCCCATGCACCGCCCTTTTTTTCATACGGGGCTTGATAGGAGACCTTGCCATCGAATGAATCAAAAGATCGAATCCCATGTTCCTCGAAAACTTCTTCTTCGAGAATCCGATCACGATCTCGAACCCAACGCCCCTTTCCCACAAATCGTCGTTCTGGCTTGACGGACTCCCGCTCAAATTCCGCTTCGATACTGGTAACCGCAGATGTTGACTGGATGTAAAGGTCGCGCAGGAGTGCAATATCCAAATCGTTTTCGCTGGAAAGCACATTCGCTGAAACAAAAACGCTCGCTAGACCGCAAAAAACGGCCTCGCAGCCTCGTATGCGAAATCTCATGGCACCCTACCATTCAAACGACATGAGCATCCCAATCCAACTACCACTATTGTTGAGAGTGGGAGTGGTAGTGGTAGTGGTAGTGGTAGTGGTAGTGGTAGTGGTAGTGGTAGTGGGAGTGGGAGTTGGAGTTGGAGTGGGGCGAATTGTGCCCTCGGCAAGGTTGATTTGTCAGCGGCAAGAGAGAAATTCCACTAAGTACGAAAGAGGAAACATCGTACCGACAATGCACTGCGGTCGTTTTTCTATTTAGAATGAACGAACGGGCCTACTTTGATCGCAACATTGCCGACCAATATTTCTGGATTCCCTCGCCGTTTTTTTGTTGGCAAAGTCAGGAATGAAAGGATTATTTTAATGGCGTAACCGGCCCCGCGAGTCCTACGTCGAAGACACCGCTTTTCAACACACCATTACTGTCACCAAACGATGACTCTTGAATATTCATGGCGCGTAGGATGCTCAAGTACAAATTGCAGAGCGGCGACTGGTTGTAGTCAAAATAAATTCCGTGTTTCAGCCCCATACCGGTACCACCTGCCAGCAACGTCGGCAGGTTTGTGGGATTGTGCGTTGTGCTGCAACCGCTGCCGAAGAGAACGATCGAATTGTCGAGCACCGTACCTTCGAGGTCCCTGTACTCCTGAAGACGGCCGAGAAACATGGCAATTTGCTGGCTGAGGAATAGATCGTACTTCGCAAATTCCAGCTGGCCGTCTTTATCACCAGCGTGCGAGAGGTTGTGGTGCGTTCTCGTCAGGCCCAGCTTCAGCGGAAATGTGTCGCTGATGCCCATGCCGTCTTCTCGATTCAGCATGAAGGCAACTGACCGAGTGATATCTGCATCAAACGCCAGGGCAATCAGATCAAACATGTTGCGATAGTATTCTGCTGGCTCACTCTCCGTCGTGACATCAAGCCTGCGGTGCGAGTAATCCTGCGTCTTCAACGGGATGTCGATCCATCGTTCCGATGCCATCAGCCGCTGCTCAATCTCATTGAGTGACGTCAGGTACTGGTCCATCTTTTCACGATCAGACTGGCCGAGCTGCTGGTTGAGTGTCTTCGAATTCTCCACGACAGCATCGACGAGGCGAATTCGCTTCTTCAACTGTGTCTGCTGGGCGGCGACTGATTCCTGATTGCTGCTAAACAGCCGATCGAAGACTCGCTGCGGACTGTTCTCTGCAGGAATCGGCTTGCCTTCCAGGTTGTAGGCGATCGTCCCGGTGCGAGACAGAAACCCAACTCCTGCATCGATCGAAAGGACCAGCGACGGCTGTCGACAATGCTGCTTCGTGTGCTGGGCAATGACCTGGTCGAGCGAAACGGTATTATACGTTCCCGGTTTGGCATTGTGGAGCGGGGCTCCGGTGAGCCACATGTCGGAACACACATGCGGGTCGGCCTTCGTTCCATTGGGATGATAGAGCCCTCCCAGAAAGCTCACGTTATCCCGGAACGCAGCAAATGGTTCGGTCGATTTTCCGAACACGAAGTCACGGCCTATTGCCTTTGGGAACCAGCTCCATTCGTCGATGCCGTTGGCTGGATCCGGAAGACACATTCCGTTGGATGTGTACATTGCACAGAATCGCCGCGGACGTTGTGGTACGTCGTCGTTTGCGAAAAGCTGCAGTCGAGGCAGTATCAGCGAGACTCCTGCCGTTCCGCGGAGAAACTGGCGGCGATTGATGGTCTTGATGGGCATGGTTTACTTCTTCAAAAACAATTCACTCTGCACGACAAACTGAATCATCTCCTGCATCCGGTAGCCGTTCGATTTTAAATGTTTTCCTTCTTCCTTCAGCCATTGGAGTTCATTGTACGTCAGACTGCGGCCGACAGCATAGCAGCATAGATGCTTCAGGAAGCTGAACGCTATCTGATCGATCCGGTCCTTGGCCAGATAGGTTTTTAAAGCTCTCAAGTCCGCTACTTCGGTTCCATCCGGCAGCGTCGAGCGGGCATTTGCAGGCTCTTGCTTGAATCGACCGGCCGCATCGTATTCTTCAAATGCGATGCCCCAGGGATCGATTCCCGTGTGGCATTTCACGCAGCCTTCCTGGTTGCGATGACGCTCGAGCCTTTCTCGCAGTGTGCGTTCCGTCCCGTCGTCCTTGAGCTGCGGCACATTCGGAGGCGGATCTTCCGGTGGTTCGGCAATAATCTTTCGAGCGAACCAGGCACCTCGTTTGACCGGATTCGATTCACGTCCATCTGACAGCCCGGCCAGAATCCCGGCCTGAGACAGCAGGCCGCCGAGTTTCGGAGACTCGTGTCTGATGGCCACAAACTGCAGCCCGCTCTCGGATCGATCGGCAAGGTCGTAGTACTTCGCCACGGTATCGTTGGCGACCACAAAGTCCGACTGCACGATGTTCGCCACCGACAGATTATGATCGAACAGATATCGCAGAAACTGAACAGGTTCGTCGCGCAACTGAGTCCGTGTGTCGCGGGTCAGCAGTGGATACCGCCTGCGGTCAATTTCCAGCACATCAAACTTGTCGAGACTCAGCCACTGCGACGTAAACTCGTGAAGGAATTGATCAAAACGAGGCCCCCTCAACAGCCGGCTTGTTTGTTCAGACAGCGTTGCCTTCAGAGTGCCGGCGGCTGCGGCGTCAAGCAGTTCCTGATTGGGTGCCGTGTTCGTAAGGAAGTACGATAGTTTCGAAGCAAGTTCCCAGTCGTTCAAATCTTCCGCTTCCGGGCCAGCACTGTTCTCGATCAGAAACAGAAACTGCGGCGATGTCAGAACCACCAGCAAGGCGTCTCTTATGCTCTGCTGAAAGCTGCCTGAATCGGAGAATGACGATTCCCACACGCTGAAGACCGATGTGACCTCGGCATCAGTCACCGGCCGCCGCCAGGCTCGCGCCATGAATGAACCGATGATTTCACGAGCATACGTCGGCTTGTCGTTGCGATCGGGCGAATTGATGAATATGCCGCGATGAGTTGGCGGTGGCCACGATTCATAGAATGGCCCTTCGAATTCGACCGAATGAATCTTCAGACGCGGGATCGGACGACCGTCGGTGTATTCACTGCGGACACCGATCTCACGGATGCCAGCGAGATAATTGACGTTGTTCTTTTCCACCGCAGGATAGGGAAAATCGTCGATGGCTCCGGAGAAGACAAACTCCCCCGGTTCAGTCGACGTCACGCTTTGAGACTTGCCGACGGGATTCAGCGTGCTGCCACAGTCGCGTCGCAGTCCAAGATGCACGCCTACGAGTGGCGATCGCTTTTCAAAGGCAGGGAAGAGCTTCTCGTGTACACTGTCGTCACTGACTCTTGAAAGCACCACACGGCGAATCGTGGTCTTCTCGCTTTGCGACGCAGTGATCCTGAGTGGCCCTGCGTCCAGTCGCACGAGCAGGATTGCATGATGCTGTTCGCCCGTGGCGGCATCGCGAGGGTCGTCCTTCTAATGCTGGCTGTGGATCAATCGTGAGAAATTCCGGTCGCCAATGTTCAATCGCAACAAATGAGCGGGTTCATTCATCACACACGAGACATCGATCTGATAGATGCCGGGATGATCGATGCTCGTCTCTGCGTCATGTGCTTCGGACAGTGCGACAATCCGGAGACTGGCAGACTCTTCCGGGGCCGGAACCGGAACCGGTGTTGCCGACTCCAGCAGCATGCCATCGTCGTAACGCGATGCCCGGACGGTCACTCGAAAATCGCCGTGGTCCGGTAGCTCTCGCAGCGAGATCTTGAAGTTTGCCATCGGGCCATAGGTGTTAGACTCACCAAAGATCTCAGGACTCGGGATCGCCGGCCGAAGCAGCAATCCGCCCGCCACCGCCTGATAAGGTTCGCCCAACGGATAACCTTCGGTGCCTCGCATGCAGGCGAAGACTGCGTGATAGAGACTGTCAAAGTGCTTCCACTGCCGAATCGTATCGTTTCCGATATAGCCTTCGATAAACTCAAATGTTGATCGCATCGCAAACGGCGTGAATTCAAACGGCTTCTTCGGCGCAGGTTCCGTCACGATGAAATCACGAGTGCTCAGCAGCAGATTATTAGCACCAAGGATCAGTGTATCAGGACACGGAGCGGGATTGATGCCTTCCCCCAGATCCAGGCGAAAGTTTTGAATGACCGGCTTTGAGTCTTCGTCCACAATGCACAGGTCAAGCGACTTTTCGGCGATATCAAAGTAATATTCCATCTGCAGCGGTGACAGCCCCAGCACTGGTCCGCTGTTGGAAAAACCGTCCTTCGACACACCATCCGGAGGAAGGACTTCCGACAGGTTCTCTTCCAGCTTCAGCAGATCGCGCATAGTGTTGCGATACTGCGAAACGGTCAGTCGCCGGATGGATCCATTCTTTTGCGTGTCGCGGGACTTTGCAACGTTCATCGCCTGCTCGATCCAGCTCGAAACGAACTCTCGCTCCTCTTTCGTCGGCAGTTCCTCGTCCTCCGGCGGCATGGCTCCTTCATCCATTTGTTTGCGGATGTCCCTCCACAGAAACAAATGCCGATCCTGCAGCGAGCCATCCAGCTGATCCACTCGAATGCCAGACTTCATCGTCTCCGCGTTGTGACATCGATGGCAATACTTCAGCAGCAACGGCTGGACTTGCTGGCGGAAAGACTCTTCAAGTGTTGTGTCGTCGCCAAATGTGTTCGCCGAATTGACAAGGAAGGCCACCAGGATCATCAGGCGGACAACGCCGGGGAAAACGATTCGCGAGACAAGTGACATCACGTCTGGATCTCGTACTGAGAAAACTGGCGGGCCGAAGGGATACTCAAAGCAGCAATGCTTCTGGCAGCAACCATCTGGCGAATGAACAACGCGGATCTGTAAGCTAACGGCAATCGTCAAGCATCACAAGAGCCCAGGCAAAACACCGCCTCTGCTAATCACTTCCGCCACCCGGACAGCCTCGGATGGCGGTTCAGGTAAGCACGTCTTTCACAACCACACCTTCCACATCGGTCAGCCGTCGTTCCAGCCCATTGTAATAGAACGTGAGTCGTTCGTGGTCCAGTCCCAGCAGGTGCAGGATGGTGGCGTGGAAGTCGTGGACGGTGACGATGTTTTCGACAGCTTTGTAGCCGAAGTCGTCGGTGGCTCCGTAACTGAACGGTGCTTTGACGCCCGCTCCGGCCATCCAGCAGGTGAATCCTTCAGGATTATGATCTCGACCACTGGCACCTTTTTGAAATGTGGGCATGCGACCGAACTCTGTACACCAGACGACGAGGGTGTCTTTTAACATTCCGCGTTGCTTGAGATCCTTGATCAGCGCTGCGGTGGGCTGATCGAGCACCGGGCCGTGGATGCTGTATTGATCCTTGAGTACCTTGTGGCCGTCCCAGTTGCTGAAACCTTCGCCGCCCGTCTGATATGCGCCGTTAAAAAGCTGGACAAAGCGCACGCCCTGTTCCAGCAACCGCCGCGCGAGGATGCAGTTTTTCGCGTAGGCCGCCTTCAGTGTGTTCTGCGCGTCGTCTGCTCCGTACAGGGCGAGCGTCGAGGCGGATTCGGTGGAGAGGTCCCGCACCTCCGGAATGCTGAGTTGCATCTTCGCGGCCAGTTCATAACTCGAAATACGAGCTGCCAGCTCGGTGTCGCCAGGGAAGCGTTCGAGATGGCGGTCATTGAGCCGCTTCAGGAAATCACGCGTCTTCGCGTCAGCAGATTCGGAAATCGATTCTGGTCGTGCAAGGTTTCGAATGGGCAGCGAAGTATTGAAATCCGTGCCCTGATACGCGGCTGGCAGAAATCCCGGCCCCCAGTTATTAACGGAATTTTGCGGCGTGCCCCGAGGATCGGGAATCGCCACGTAGGCCGGCAGGTTTTCGTTCTCCGTGCCAAGGGCATACGTCGTCCAGGCTCCGATGCTGGGGAAACCGTCCAGAGTAAACCCCGTGGACATGTAGTTTTCGCCGGGCCCGTGCGTATTTGTTTTCCCCTTGATCGAATGCAGAAAACACATGTCATCCGCCAGCGCGCCGAGATGCGGGACAAGCTCCGAGATCATTTTGCCGCATTCGCCGCGTGGCTGAAACTTCCAGGGACTCTGAGTCACGTTCCCCTGCTCGCCCTGAAAAGTGATCAGCTTGTCCGCGCCGGGAAGCGGCTGACCATGACGCGCAATGAGTTCAGGTTTGTAGTCAAATGTATCCAGGTGACTGCAGGCACCCGAGCAGAAGATGACGACAACTCGCTTCGCTGCTGCGGGAAAATGCGACGATCTGGACGTGAACGGATGAGACGGTTTGATGTCCGGCCGAATGGGATTCCTGCCGCCGACGGTACCGGGCGTGGAGTCGTCAGCCTTCAGCAAGCCTTGTTCGGCGAGCATCATGGACAGCGCGATGCTGCTGAGACCAGTGCCGGTGTGGTTGAGGAAGCTGCGCCGGTTAAGAAGGTGGTGGAGCGGTGCCATACGTTAAAGGCTCTCAGAATCAGATCCCGTTGGCGAACGACGGGTTTACGGTAGAAACACAAACTCATTACTGTTCAGCATGGCTCGACAAAACGCAGGGAGGCCCTGTTCGGTGATGAACTCCTGCGATACCTTCAGTTCAGACGGATCAGGTTCCCGTCCGCAGCACAGCCAGTAGGCTCGCGCAACCTGCATTGAAGTGTCATTCCCGCATTCACGTTGGAGTCGTTCGGAAAACAACTGCGACTGCTGCAGCATGAACGGACTGTTGAACAGATTGAGTGCCTGAAGTGGCGTGGTCGAACGGCTGCGTTTAGGGACGGAAGATGCTGCATCCGGGCAATCGAACACACCGAAGACGGATTCCTTTTCGAGACGGACCTTGGTCATGTAGATCATGCGCCGCCAGTCTTCCGGACCATACTGTTTCTTTGGAAAGTAGTGTCGTACATTCTCCAATTCGACTTGAAAGCCGCTGAAACCGGGACCGAACATGCGATCGTCGAGCACACCGGTCACCGCCAGGATGCTGTCGCGGATTGGTTCGGCCTCGAGACGACGCGGTGGAAATCTCCACCACCACTGCGTGTCTGCATCAGCCTGGAGAGCATCCGCGCGAGGCATGCTGCTCTGACGGTATGTCGCTGAATTCAGAATCAGCCGATGCACATGCTTCAGCGACCAGTTGTGGTCCATTAACTCGCGAGCCAGCCAGTCGAGCAGTTCCGGATGAGTCGGTGCGACACCGGCTTTGCCAAAATCACTCGGAGTCGCAACCAGTCCCTTTCCGAAATGAAACTGCCAAAGGCGATTCGCGATGACTCGCGCCGTGAGGGGGTTCTCTTTCGACGTTATCCACTCGGCCAGTGCCAGGCGGCGTTGTTGTTCCGGAGTGGCTTCGGAAATGGCCAGTTTACCGAGCGCTGCGACGGTGCCAGGTTCGACTTGTTCACGCTGGGCAAGCGGTTCACCCCGGAACAATCGATGCGTCGGTCCGGGCTGCTGGAATGTGCCAGCGTAAATCGTGGCGGATGCCTTGAGTTGTGATTTTCGCTGTTCGCTTTGCTGAAATTGTTTCAGCAGCTGACGACCGTGTTCGGCTACTTCCTGGGGAAACTTTGCGAAGTCATACTCCGGCAACAACGGAACAGCTCCGGTGAACGGCCGGCGGTCTTCAGACGAAGCAACCTGCTTCCATTGGCCAGGCTCGACTGCCACGTCGATCACGTACTTTGTGGCCAGGCGATCTCCAAATTGTCCCTCACGATCTCTTGCCCATACAATTCGGTTAATCTGTGAAACCGTGGGAAACTCGATCTGAATCCAGCCTCTCCCGTCTTCGCTGGAAATCCAGCTGTGTGAATTTCCGTACTGCCCGTCGTTGATGTGCTCAAGCTTGTGGATCTCGTACCCTGGCAACGTACTGGAACACGTCGCCTTCGCTCCCTTAGACGCCAATCCCAGGTTTGCCGTACTGCTGAAGATCTCCAGTTCATCAATGCAGGGTTGAGAGGCGTTGGTCGCTTCGATTGTGAAGCGAACAAATTTTGCTGGCGTCGGTTCAAACAATTCTTCGTTGCTCCGGGCGTTTACAGCCAGTCGGCTGGGACCGGCATCCTTCACAAATGGCTTAAGCTGTTCCGCCAATTGCACCAGCTGTTGATCGATCTGAGCGAGCTCGTGCTGTTGCGGTTCGGTCAGCGGTAGTACCCGGTCACCGTGCTGAATCCCGGCGAAGATCGCCTGCAGCGAGTAGTAATCCGACTGCCGAATCGGATCGAACTTGTGA
>JANPHT010000680.1:0-39446 GCA_031424595.1 Planctomycetota bacterium | reverse complement strand
CGAGTGTTCCGAACTGTGTAAATAGTGTTTTTTCGGTGAGCCGCTGTTCAACGGCCTTGGCAACTCCAAAATCAATCACTTTCGGGACCGGCTTATCGTCATACATCGTCACCAGGATGTTTCCCGGTTTGATGTCGCGGTGGATCACACCCTTGTGATGCGCGTGCTGGATAGCCTGGCAGACCGGTATAAACAGTTCCAGGCGTTGTTGCAGCGTCAGACGATTGTCATCACAATACTTCGTCATCGGTACGCCGTGAACCAGTTCCATAACGAAATACGGACGCCCCGATTCGGTTGTTCCGGCATCCAGCACGCGGGCAATGTTTTGATGGTCCATCATGGCGAGCGCCTGACGTTCGGCTTCGAACCGAGCAATCACCTGCCGACTATCCATTCCCGGACGGATAATCTTGACGGCAACTCGGCGGCGAACCGGCACTTCCTGCTCAGCCATATAGACAACACCCATGCCGCCCTCGCCAATTTGCTGCAGAAGTTTGTACGGCCCGATTCTGCAACCAGGCTTCTCCTGATTTTCCGGCATCACCGTTGGTGCGAACTCGTGATTCGGGGAGTCAACAATGCTGCCGCCGCGAAAATGAGCATCGACCAGTCTTTCAACCTGACGCCGAAGCTCGATGTCCTCTCCACAAGCCTGATCCAGGAAAGACTGGCGGCTTTCCGGGGTCTCCAGTTCGATGATGCTGCAAAACAGACTGTCAATGTTGGGTTTTGGTTTCATGTGGGTCTCCAGTTTTCGCCTTTCTGACAGACAATGCGACGAAGTGGCTCCGGGAGGTCCACATAATTTCAAATTTTCTCCGGAAGGTCACCATCGTGAATTTCAGCCAGCAGCCATGCGCGAGCGTAAATCCAGTATCGCTTGGCAGAGGAACGTGAAATTCCCAACACTTCCGCTGCCTCATCTATGGAAAGTCCCGCGAAATACCGGAGTTTCACCAGTTCCGCTTTAGAGGGCTCCAGAGTTGCAAATCGAGTCAGAGCTTCATCCAGAGCGAGAAGTTCCTGGCCTGTCTCTTCAGCCACCGACGCTGCCTGGTCCAGATCGAGCCGCTTCATTCCGCCCCCATGCCGAACGCGTCCTTTCCTGCGAGCTCTCTCGATAAGAATTCGGCGGATGGACTCGGCCGCCGCCGCAAAGAAGTGCCCCCGAGAATCCCAATGGCGAGCCTGTTCGCCGTCCACAAGCCGGAGGTACGCTTCATGCACCAGTGCCGTGGCCTGCAGTGTTTGCCCTGGATTCTCCTTCGCCAGCCTGATCGCAGCCAGCTTGCGGAGTTCTTCATACACCAAAGGAAACAATTTCTCAGCCGCCGATGGATCGCCAGATTCGATGTCAGAGAGGATGCGTGTGACGTCGGACATATTAGGGGCTCGACAATGATTTCATTGGAGTCCGGAGTGTACGGGCGTGCTCAGTCGTTTCACAATCCACTGTGTTCCAGTCTGTCAGCGTTCCGGATCGTCCTGTCTGGTTCCAGATGGCCGATCTGGAGGAAGACCGACCGAGATGCGACAGTGAGGGCATCATGACTGATGTCGCAAAAACGGTTGGCGTCGTCAGGCAAGTCTTTGGAATGCGCGGAAGGACATCTTGCCTGAGCACGTCCGATATTACTATTATATTTTGGCTTAAGACTTGCGCGCGTCGGTGGCGCACGCCGGAGTTACATTCGACCCCGGTCTTTGGCGCGTCGGTGGTCACGTCCGGAGTGGCGAAACGGCATTCAGTTCACTGCTCGGGTCCGACACGCCGAACGCAACGCAACGTTCTCCACTGCGCGTTGGGAAACAGCGAAAACGATCAAACAACTGTCTCCCCGTACCGACTCAATATCGCATGGGACAGTCATCTTCGTACATGAAACCACAGGCTCTATCACGGCCAATTGGTTTGCATCCGCAGCGATTGCCAGATCGTATTCTGGTTACGCCAACCAGAACTTGCTGCCATATCCTGCATCTGTCGCAAGATCACGTGGTCTGCCGCATATCAACGATCTTTCGCGTCCCTTTTCGACTTCGGCCAAAATGCATCGTGGATTCGATTCTGTGTGTGGCAGGTGTGCCAACACGTTTCTGAGCAGAGCAGCAAACATAGTAAGGATCACCCGGCAGCAGCAAACGCACATACGCTTGAAGTGCCAGCTGAACCGCCGTCAGCTGCGCAACAATCAAATCGACGGATGGAGTGGGTAGGTCGGCAGTGTCCAGACATGAAAATGCCGGGACCAAATGGAAGGTGAACAAAGATTTTGAAGATTTCTCGACAAACCTGCCATCTCAGCACGACGATGGCATCGCAGTTCATCGAGTTTGTGCGTGAGTCCGAATGGCAGCTTGCTGAAGGCGACCGCACGCGGCTGTCCGACGACAGCACTTCGCACCTGCAGTCACATGGACGCAAGACAATGATCGTCAACCACCTCGAAGGTGTTGCATCACGACAACGTGTGATAACTGGATTCGGCGGCAGTAGTCCTGGCTAACGAGAAGCTGCCGCCGAGTTTCCTGATCAACCGTTTTTCAAGGGGCGGTTTTCCCGGAAGGCGAGAACGCAGGCAACTTTCCCCGCGGAATGCGTTGATTGAGACTGTTTCTGCCTTGGGAAAGTCAGATTTCACTGGGAAATCCGTCAGAGAACGGCTCTGCTCTGGAAAATCCCCGGTTTCTGTGTATCGTTCCCCTCCTTCGCGTGTCGCATGTGAAGGACACCAATGAATCGGTAGCTCAGTTGGTAGAGCAACGGACTTTAAATAGGAGTGCCCCGGTCGAAAGGCTGGAGGTAGAACCGCACCATATGCTGGAACCCCCTAAGAGCCGTCAGTACGCGAAAGCGTGACAATCTGGCGGATTGGGCAATCAGCAGGAAACCTGAGTTTCGAACAAAAGCGAATGCGGACGTTTGCGACAAAGGGCTCCTCAGAGACTTGACGTGTGGCTCCCTGATCTCAGGGAGATGGTAAAGTCCAGACCGCAACAGAATGACCGAATGAAATCGGTGATGGCTGGTGAAAGCCAGTGCGGCAGGTTAATCCGTAGGTCGCGGGTTCAAGTCCCGCCCGGTTCACTTAAACCACCCGTTCAGGGTGGTTTTTTATTGCGCGGACCAAAGAGGAAACGTAGGTCACAAGGTATTGAGATCAATGCCTTGAGTCCGCTGTCAGTGGCAATTTCGAGGTCCAGAAATAGAAACAGCCCTGAAGAGTGATCTCTTCAGGGCTGTCTCGTCAGCAGTCTGGATTCAATTCGATACCCGATCAGCCGTTACCAGTTCTTTGGGTTAAGGACCCAATACCATTTGTCTTTTTCTTTATTGAAGTTCAGGTTCCACTGACCATCGTCCCACTCAAGTGACACTTCACGCCATCCCATCGGAACCTGTGGGTATGGATAGAATGGGCCAATGTAAGGAAACGCGCTGGCACTGTACTGAGTCGGATAGCTGACGGCTGCTGAGTTTGGATACTGAGCATACGACGGCCATGCATGAGACGGCAGGTGCGGATTATTGAAGCTTGTTGGAGCATAGCCCATTGCGGTTGGATTCATGCCTGGATCCATCTGCATGCCAGGCTGCATATAGCCAGTCTGCATCATTTGAGGCGGCATGCCCGGTCCCATCAACTGGGGTGGCATTCCCTGGCCTTGCATCTGCATCATTTCAGGACTACCTGGGTAGGCCATCGGCTGTGGATGAAAAGCCGTCTGGCTGATCGGTCCGTTGATCTTCAACTGATTGTTGACGCTCATGATACCAGGCGTTTGTGATGCCGCAGCACCCGCCGCCTGTCGCTGACCGACTGTTGCAACTTCGCCCGCAAGAGTGGCAACACCCTTGTTCACGCGAATCTCAATGTCGTAACCGGAAAGGCCAGCCTGAGACATCGACGACGCAACCTGATTAGCGATCGCCTTATTATCCTGACCAGCAGTCGCTGGCATTTCACCACTGACGCGGCGAACGGGATTTGCCTCCTGATCCACATCGAACGCTGCTGCCTGGGTGACTCGACCCTGGCGAGAATCCTCCGGACGACTTGCAGACGTTCGTTCCGTCTGGCCACCTGAAGCAGGCACGAATCGCAGATTGTTTTCAACCTGACGAATTCCGGGCACTGAGCTGGCGAGTTGCTGAGCGTGAGCTCGCTGGCTGGCTTCATGCACTTTACCGTTCAGGATAGCAACGCCATCCTTCACTTCGATTTCGATGTCCGTTCCCTGTACTTCGCCACTTCTCAGAGCCGAGGCCACTTCGTCGGCCTTTGCCTGATTGCGAGCTTTCTCGGATGAACCCGAGAATGGAACTTGCGGCTTCATTCGGCCGCCCAGAAATCCATCCGCGCTGGTGACGGCCGGATTGGCCGCGATGACGCCCAGCACGAGCAACCACTTACCGTACTTTCGCATGAAAGCTCTCCTCCGTGAGGTACCTTCCGATCCGGATCGCACTCGTACTGCTGAGAAACCGTTCCGGTGGTCTACTGTCTACATTTGTCGGACGCTGACTGCTTCTGGCAGATCTCTGCCAGAACTCCAGACTGCTGACACCGCCGACTTCAGACTGCTATGGGAGGTCCTGGGACCAAGCCACATCCGTTCTCACGGAAACATCATCGCGACAGCGCAACAGAACTACACAATCCTTTCTTCGGTCCTGTCGTACCGGTTGGATAAACATTTCTGTTTTTTTGGCTCGTAACGGTTGTCCTGATCTTCCGAGACGGGCCTTACCTAAATCATTTCCCGGGCGTTTGCCCTGTAGAAAACGCTCTGGGTCCCCTGGACGGCAGTTTCTGCCGAAGCTCGGCATTCCTGGTGATTGGATCGGGAGAGTCATTCCTGCGGCGGACGTGCCTTGACCAGACAGTCCATTCGGCCATACTTCCCGAGAGTACTGTCAACCGTTGTTTTTGTAAGCCGGCTTTGTGCCATGCAGAGCATTGCCGCTTGTCGCGACGGGATCGCATTCGATGCCACAATTCGGACAGTCTTGTCTGTTTTAGTCATGCGATGATTGTTGTTTTGTCGCGATTTCTGCCTGGTTCTACGCCACACGTGAATACGAATCCGTATGACATCACTCCTGGATGTTGACAATCTGGTGAAAGCCTACGGGAGCCTGAAGGCCGTCGATGGGCTGAGCTTTCAAGTCGAAGCGGGAGAAGCGTTCGGGCTTTTGGGCCCCAACGGTGCCGGCAAGTCGACAACCATGATGATGATCTGTGGGTTGTTGCAGCCGGACTCGGGACAGGTCCGCCTGGAAGGAGACGTGCTGGACCGGCGACAGCCTTCCAGTCGGCAGCGATTGGGAGTGGTGCCACAGGATCTTGCGATCTATCCGGATCTGACGGCTCGAGAAAACCTGATGTTCTTCTCCGGCCTTTATCACCTGACGGGTGTTCGTCGACGCAGGAAAGTGGAGGACGCCTTAGAACAGGTCGGTTTGACGGCTCGTGCGGATGATCATGCCGACACGTTTTCGGGCGGTATGAAGCGACGGTTGAATTTTGCCGCTGCGGTGATGCATGAGCCCGTTCTGCTGATTCTGGATGAGCCAACAGTAGGTGTGGATCCTCAAAGTCGGGCCCATCTGATCGATTGTATTCGCGGTCTCCAGAAGAACGGGACGGCCGTGATTTATGCCAGTCACTATATGGAAGAAGTGCAGGCCGTGTGTTCGCGAGCGGCGATTGTCGATCATGGCCGAATGCTGGCCTGTGATGCAATCCCGGCATTGTTGAAGGAGATTCCCTTCGAAATTGAACTTCGTATCGGGAACGCTGCGCTGCCTGAATCGTTATCGCTTGGTTCCACGGCAACGATCGACAAGCAAGGCGACGAAACAGTCGTTCGTATCAGCACAGCGGATGTGACGACCGAAGCCGCGCTGAATCATGAAGTGACCGCGATACTGACGACGCTGGCCGAGCATTCTGTCGGCGTTCGATCAATCCGCACTCACGAGCCGAATCTGGAACGCCTGTTCCTGAAACTCACGGGACACACGCTCCGGGATTGAGGGGCGTTCCGTGAAGCCGCTGACCATAGTCATGGATGACTGTGCCGCGCACCACATTATCGCTGTTTCAAAAAGAACTCAAGAGCTTTGCGATTGGATTCAAACGCCATCCGAGTCAGTTCCTTCCTACCCGGATGACAAAAGTGCCAGGCGTCGATTTCGCCGTCCATCAGCGACATGCTCTCGAAGGATTCGACTTCGATCACGAAAAACATGTCCGTCACAGGCAGCACAAAGCCGTTAAAGTTGTACTCGTTTGGGTACGACACCAGATAGCGGTACGACGTGACGTTCAACTGCACTTCCTCCAGCACTTCCCGCTGAAGAGCCTCTTCGGCGGTTTCACCGGTATCCACAAACCCACCTGGCAGACCGTAGAGTCCCTGCCCTGGATCTTTGGCTCGCACAAGCAGCAGAATCTGACCGGACGGATCGGTCGCGATTCCTCCCACAGCCGACACCGGCGCAAAGTAGTGAGTGAATCCGCAGGACTTGCACAAAAACGGGTTTCGGCCGCCCCTCGATGCTGTGACACCGCAACGCGGGCAAAACCTCCAGGCCTTGCGAATTGGCCTGGCTGTCACTGGACGAACTAATGATGAGCTCGCTTTGCCTTTCGCCATGTCCCCCGATTTCCTTTCGATCACAACCAGCGGGTTGTTACTCAGCGGTTGTGCCGAGTTGCACCAATTGAATGGTACGAGCCGTTTCTGGCTCGACAAAATCGCTGTGGCAATTCGCTTTGCCGTCCTCTGCGCCCATGGTGCGGCGCGTCTTGCTGGCCAGGCGATGGATCTCTTCCGGTGAAAGCACACCGCGTTTTTCAAGAATCTCGCGTTGTTCGGGCGACAATGCTTCTGTCACTTTGGCCTTTTCCCACTGAAAGGCATCCGCCTTGCCGCTGGCAAATTCCTGAATCTCTTTGCTGATTCGAACACTGCACCAGTCGTGACCACACATTGCACAGAAGTCTGTATCGACATCAAGATCTTCGTCGTGATAGGCACGAGCCGTATCCGGATCAAAGCTCAGTTCGAAGTGCTTAGCCCAGTTGAGTGCCGCGCGAGCTTTCGTCAATTCATCATCACGGTCCCGAGTTCCTGGAATTCCCAGCGCCACATCGGCGGCATGAGCTGCGATCTTGTAGGCTACACAGCCCTGCTTGACGTCATCTTTCTTGGGCAGGCCGAGATGTTCTTTGGGCGTGACGTAGCACAGCATGCTGGCTCCATGCCAGGCCGCATTGGTCGCACCGATGCAGCTGGTGATGTGGTCGTAACCCGGGAACATATCTGTCACCAGTGGACCCAGCACGTAAAATGGAGCGCCGTGGCAGAGAGTTCTCTGCAACTTCATGTTAAATTCAATCTGATCCAGCGGCACATGGCCAGGACCTTCGATCATGACCTGAACGCCCTTTCGCCAGGCACGTTCGGTGAGTTCGCCCAATGTGGACAGTTCGGCCAGCTGAGCCATATCGGTGGCATCGGCCAGTCCACCGGGACGCAATCCATCGCCGATGCTGAATGTGACATCATGTCGACGCAGAACATCACAGATGAGTTCCCAGTTGGTGTACATGAGATTCTGCTGGCGATGATGAATCATCCACTTTGCGAGCAGCGAGCCACCTCGACTGACGATCCCAATCAGTCGATCACGCACGTAATTCAGGTGCTCACTCAGAACACCCGCGTGAATAGTGAAATAGTCAACGCCCTGCTGGGCCTGGTGTTCGAGTGATTCCAGCACATGGTCGATATTCAGACTCTCGATGCGACGACCGATGATCATCGAATAGATCGGAACTGTGCCAATCGGAACCGTGCTGTTGCGAATAATGGCATCACGACAGGCATCCAGATCGCCGCCCGTTGAAAGATCCATCACCGTATCAGCGCCCCAGCGTTCGGCCCACCGCAGCTTTTCAATCTCTTCATCTGTTCCTGATGAAACGGGCGATGCCCCCATGTTGGCGTTGATCTTCGTCCGCGAAGCACGGCCGATGCACATCGGTTCCAGCTGATACTTCAGGTGTTGCTTATTCGCCGGGATCACCATTCGACCAGCCGCCACTTCGTCACGAATCTGTTCTGTCGTCAGGTGCTGTTCTCGCTCAGCCACTCGGTGCATCTCCGGCGTGATCACGCCCAGCCGCGCAAATTCGAGTTGCGTGCTGGGTTCAAAGCCCTGGGGAGTCTGCCAGGCCGCTGAATGCTCGTAATCAGCTTCGAAACCGGGACGCAGGGTCCAGTCGTCCGGCATGAAATCCCACGCGGTTTTCTCAGAGTGGATTGGCATGCCGGGAGTATCAGGGGACGAATAGGTCAGTGCGCCTTTTCTTCCCGGAGCAATCCTGGGCGCGCGAGCGAAACTGCCGGGAGTGGTTCCGGCGTGAGTGCTGCTGGGGTCAGAGGCTTCAATACCGGGCAAAAATCCGGCAACTCGCTCGGCGTGATTCAGGCTCATTGTTCTTCCCTGGGGAGGCGATTTTTTGTGCCTCGTGCAAATTATGATGGTCCAACGGGCATCAAGGCCCGGATTTCAGATCAACGCGAAACCCGCAAATCGTAGTGGAGCGATGAGGATTTGCAACGTGTCGTTTCCGGATGAGCGAATTCCGAACAGAGAAGAAGCTGTTTAGTCGCCCAAAGTCCCGGTTCTGGTATGCTGCGGCACCTCGTATGACACTGATTGGGGACTTCGGCAGGCTGAGAACGCTTTCGCCGATGTCTTTGTTCAGGCATTCTCTGGCGGCCGAAACTTCTAACTCAAACTCCATCCCCTCGAATTCCCAATGAAATATGACGTTTTAGGCGTTGGCAACGCACTTGTAGACATTCAGGCTCGCATCTCAGAAAACTGGCTTGCCAGCACAGGATTCGACAAAGGCATTATGACGCTCGTCGATGATGCTCAGCAGAAGTCGGTTCTGGATCGCCTGACCGGGGTTTCGCTTCATCGTTGTGCGGGCGGATCTGCAGCCAATACGATTGTTGGCGTAGCCGATTTTGGCGGGAAGGCCGCTTACGTGGGAAAAGTCGCCAACGATGAAGTGGGCGAGTTCTTTCTTCGCGACATGCGAAAAATGGGAGTGACGATTGAAGTCGCTCCGGCCCCGTCCGGGCAGTCAGGAACCTGCGCGGTGCTGATTACCGAAGATGCTCAGCGAACCATGCTGACGAATTTGGGTGTGTCGGCAACACTGACAGAAAACGACATCAACGAAGAAGAAATTCGTCGCGCGAAGTATGTTTATGTGGAGGGCTATCTGCTCACAAGCCCCAATCAGAGAGCAGCGGCCTACAAAGCCATGAACGTTGCCAAACAATACGGCAACAAAGTGGCGTTCACGGCGTCGGATCCGTTTCTCTGCAACATGTGTCGTGATGAAATATGGGAATTATTGCGAGGCCCTGTGGATTTGTTCTTCTGCAACGAAGAGGAAGCGAAAAGTCTTACCGGAAAAACCGACCCCATCGAATGCGCAGCGGAGTTGCATCGCCATTGTGAAAATGTCGCCATGACGCTCGGCGCGAATGGTTCATTGCTGATGAATGAGGGCAGTGCCATACCGATTGAAGGGGTCTCTGTGGATGCCATCGATACCACGGGTGCTGGCGACATGTATGCCGGAGCTCTGCTGTACGGGATCACCAACGGCATGAGCTGGAAGCAGTCCGGACATCTGGCATCTCATGCCGCTGCACGCATCGTTGCCCAGCTTGGCGCGCGAATGCAGAATCGATTTACCCAAAAGGAAATTGCCGCTCTGATGAAGTAGGCCGCCTGAATCTCAGTGCGTGCTGAATCCGGCACCAGGAGCCAGATATGACTCTGCTTTATATGGATGAACAGTTTCTGCAGCACAAGACCGGCGAACATCCGGAATGTCCGCAGCGACTGGAGGCCATTCACGCGGCGATTCAGAGATCAGGCCTTCTGGCAAAGGTCAATCGCATCGATGTTGTCCGCGCAGAGGACGTCGATTTATTGCGAGTTCATCCGGCTTCGCACCTGGAAATGCTGCGAGCCTTTGCGGCAAAGGGCGGCGGGCGAATAGAAGCCGACACTGTCATGAGCCCCCAATCCGCCGACGTAGCCTGGCTGGCCGGCGGAACGGCTGTGGATGCTGTGAAAAGAGTGGTCGCCGGAGAAGACACCTCGGCTTTCTGCACCATTCGTCCGCCCGGTCACCATGCTTTACCTGATGGCGCGATGGGGTTTTGCCTGCTGGGCAATGCGGCCATCGCCGCGAGAACTGCCATTCAGAGATTTGGTCTGAACCGCGTACTTGTGATCGACTGGGATGTCCATCATGGAAACGGAACTCAGGATATTTTTTACGAAGATGAGCAGGTTGGCTTTTTCTCCGCTCACCGATTTCCCTTCTATCCGGGAACAGGGCGTAAGGCCGAAACCGGAAAAGGCGCTGGGTTGGGGACGACTTTCAATTTGCCGCTGCCGATTGGAGTGTCGCGAAAAGACTATCTGTCCGCGTTTGAGACGATGCTTTCGGCAGCGGCCGACCGAATCAAGCCCGAGCTCGTCATTCTGAGCGCTGGCTTCGATGCTCATGCGGAAGACCCTGTGGGCTCGTTGGGTCTCGAAACGGAGGACTTCGAAACACTGACTCGCCTTGTACAACAGGTCGCTGCGACTCACGCAAATGGCAGGCTCGTGAGCCTTCTGGAGGGCGGCTACAACGTGCAGCGGCTTGCGGATTGTGTCGAGTTGCACTTATCGACATTGATTGTCGCAGGGTAGCAACTTCTAAACATGCGGTGTTTCGAATTCGCCACACGTCGACAGCGGTGCTCATTGCTGGACAACACCGCAAAACCGGAAGAATAGATATCCCGGAGCGTACTCCTCTGATCGTCAGGCAGCCTGCAGAAATCTTATCGCTTCAGCAGGACGAAGGCATCATATTCGACGCAATGCTGCAACGGTTACTACAGCAGCATTCCTAATTCTTCTATGAGAACCATGCCGTGACGATTTCTATGTCGAACAAGTTCACTGGTGTCCTGAAAACGCTACACGGTTTGCTCACTTCAGGACGCGGTTCAAGGGCCTGCCGTCGTCGAGTGCCGACTCTGCAGTCAAAGTGCCTGAATCAGAATGAGATTCTGGAGCAGCGGTGTCTTCTCGCAGCGGCCACTCCGGCGATCAGTATTGCTGACTCATCAATCATAGAGGGCAATTCCGGAACCTCGGCCGTGTTCGTCGATGTGTCACTCAGCGCCGCTTCACTGGTGCCGGTCACGGTCAATTTCAATACGAATAATCGGTTGGCCCGAGCGGGTTTCGACTACATAGGCTCCACCGGGACACTGACAATTCCCGCTGGACAATTGACCGGCCGTCTGTCGTTGACTGTGCTTGGCGATATTACCGACGAGCCTAATGAAACATTTGAAGTCAATCTGTCAAGTCCCACGAACGCCACGCTTGCGAGGTCCAAAGCCAGCGTGACAATTCAGGACGATGACTTGCCGCCGACCGTTTCTGTCGCCGATGTCAGCATTCTGGAAGGCAATGTCGCCAGCGTGCGATTTCTTTTGAGTCAGTTTTCCGCGTTGCCTGTGACCATTACAAGCAGCACTGGCAATGGAACCGCCACAGAGTCGTTGGATTTTATTCCGTTTTCCGGCAACATCATCATCCCGGGTGGTACACGGTCCCTGCTGGTTAATCTGCCAACGTTGGCGGATACATTCGACGAGGCGACTGAAACATTTGTGCTGAACCTGACGGCGGCCATCAACGCAACAATCGCGGACAACGTGGCCGAAGTCTCGATTCAGGACAACTCCCCACCGGAAGTCTCTGTGTCTGACGTGACCGTGACCGAAACAAGCGTCGGAAAGATCGTTGTGACTGCCTCTGTGACTCTGTCCAGCGCGTCGTCACTGCCAATCAGCGTGAACTTTCAGACTCGCAGTAAGTCAGCAGCCGCGGGATCAGACTTTCGCACGACAGCAGGGACAGTCACGATTCCTGCGGGAAGTTTGTCGGAACTCATCACGTGCGAAGTTCTGGACGACAGGCTGAATGAACTGAATGAAACATTTGAGATAGTGCTTTCGTCGCCTCTTAATGCGTCTTTACGAAAGTCGGTGGGCACGATCACCATCAATGACAATGATCCGTTACCGTTTCTGTCCATCGCCAATGCTATTGTGAACGAAGGTGAAAGCGGCGCAAATCTGGTTTTGTCACTTAGTACCGCATCAGGCCGACCGATCACGGTGGATTATGTCGCCTCCAGATACACGGCTCAACCGGGGGTTGATTTTCTGATGCCGTCCGGCACGGTAACGATTCCTGCGGGCCAGCTCAGCGCGACGATTCCCATTGTAACCATTGAGGACGCGCTGGATGAGCCTGATGAATCGTTCCGAGTCACTCTGTCGAATCCGTCAGGAGTTCAGCCTGGGCAATTTGAGAGTATCGTCACGATTGTTGATGACGACGGCGTGCAGTTGCCACTCTTTGAACTCAGTGACCTCGCTTATCTCGGGGCGTTTAAAGTGCCGTCGGGACAGGCCGGCACTTCAGGATTTGAATTTGGAGGAAACGCGATCACGTTTAATCCCGCCGGCAATTCACTGTTTCTGGCGTCAGATGTCGATCGCGGATTGCACGTCGCAGAGATATCAATTCCCTCTCAACTGGTGTTGGGCGGCAACGTGGCGCAGATGAATGTTGCGTCCGTGCTTCAGCCGTTCACCAACCTTGGGTCGCTGCTGACGACCAATGCTGCGGGCCAGCCAGGAACTCTTGCATTTGACTATGAAAACCTGAATCTCGGCGGACTGATTGTGGCCAACGGAGGGCTGACGGGAGGTGTCTTTACTGGGTACACCGGAGCGGAGCCGGAAAATTCCAGGAACACGCATTTCAGAACAACGGGCCTGAATCTGGCGTCGCTGACGACATCATCAATTGCCGGGCTTCTGGATGTCCGCCGCAACACGAACGTTCTGGATGGAAGAATACGCGGCGGCTACATGGCTGAAGTTCCGCTTCAATGGCGGGACTATATCGGAGCGAACTACGTGACCGGGGCGGCCGCTCAGAATCGGATTGAGTTTTCGTCAAGTGGCCCGGCATTGTTCGGCCTGGATGCCACGAATCCTCAAGCCAGTTCGGGGATTTCTCTTGTCCGTTATCCGCACGCCTTTCCGCTTCAATGGAGTGATCCTTCAAACACGAATCCGCAGCCAATCTTTAACGGCACATCAAAGATAGACGGCGTCTCGTTTGTTCCAGGGACGCGGTCCGTTATCTTTATTGGATCCAACGGGCTCTCGAGCATCGGCTATGGAATTGGATCGCTGTTCAATGATACGGCCCGACCTTACTCAGGATTTCATTCGCAGAACGGCAATTACAAGTATCAGATCTGGGCCTATGACATCGAAGACTTTGCTGCCGTGCGTAACGGTACAAAAACTCCCTGGTCAGTCAGACCTACGAGTGTCGTGAACTTTGATCTGGCAACACCGGAACCCGCAAAACTTATCGGTGGAACAGCGTTTGACCCTGCAACTGGCCGACTGTACGTTTCGCAAAAACTGGCTGGTCCCAATTCCACACCCGTGATTCACGTTTACAAGTTGGGGCGGTCAACCTCCCCGTCTTCATTCGCGGCAGTGAAAACTACTGCGAATGTGGCTGCACCAGTTCCGGCGTCAACTGTCTTCACAACGCAAGCGGCGCGCAGCGCGACGCAAACGACGTTCGGCCGATCGAATGACACTGCGGCCCCTTCAATCAATAACGTCTCCTCAGTCAATTCAGCGAACGCACGTGTCGTAACCGCACCAACAACAGCCAGGTCGTCAGCCTCTTCAGTTTTGGCGACGACAGAGATTGAATTTCAGGCTTCTGTTGCCATGGTCGAGTCCTCATTGATCGACAATTTGTTTGGATCACTGGATCACGAACTGGATCTGCTGCGTCCCTGATTGCAGGAAGCGGACTCGGACGATGAATTCCTCGCGGTGGAAGTGCGTCGATTGCTGCTTATCCGTTGTCGCGTTCCTGGAGTCCTGCGGACGTCGGAACAACAATCATGGATACTCTGGGAGTTCCGCCTGAAGCGATGGTGATGGATCCGCTCGGTCGACCCAATCACTTACTGAACGGCGAAGTCATTTCGCCACTTTACACCGGGCAGGCCGTGGAACAACAAACATTGACGGACCACCGACCGACTCGCCTGAGTTCTGCCGCACAAATCCCGGAAAAATGAGCTCTTTCCAGGTTGGAAGATGAGTTCAGGTGGGTTTTGGAATTCGCTTTGCCATTGGCGCAGGGCCGTTATCATCCGCATTCTCATCAGTCGACACTTTGCAGTGGCACATGTCGAGTCGCAGTGAGCAGCGTACTTGCCAACAGAATCATGACAAAAGCGACGTCACACTGTGGCTCTGCAAGAGCGGCAGGACATCCAGCAGGTAATAGGACCCATGGCAGAAAAAACCTATCTGGCAGTGGACATCGGCGCAGAAAGCGGCCGAGTCATGGCGGGACGATTCGACGGCAAGCATGTTTCGCTGCATGAGATTCATCGTTTCAGTAATGGGCCAGTACGACTTGGTGGAACGCTGCGTTGGAATCTGGTTGGACTCTGGACTGAAATTCAGAACGGTCTGCGCGAAGCCGGGTCGCGATACGGGTCCTCCATTTCATCCATCGGAGTGGACACCTGGGGAGTCGACTTTGTTCTGATGAACCGCAACGATGAAATGCTGGGACAGGCGTGGAACTATCGTGATTCCAGAACTGATGGGATGCTGGCGAAGGCACTTCAGCGAGTACCGCGTGCTGAGATCTTTGGCCAGACAGGCCTGCAGTTCATGCAGATCAATTCGCTCTATCAATTGCTCGCAATGTGCGAACGAGATCCGGAATTGGTCGCACAGGCGACTCGTTTCCTGATGATTCCCGACTTCTTCAACTGGTGCCTATGCGGCAGTCGAGTCGTAGAATTTACAAACGCAACGACGACGCAGATGCTCAATGCGACAACTCGCGACTGGGCCGACGACTTGCTGCGAAAGCTGGAAATTCCAACCCGGATGTTTCCGGAGATTGTGACTCCCGGAACTCTGTTGGGCGGCCTTCGCCGCGACGTCAGCGAATACACGGGACTTAACAAGGTCAGTGTGATCGCACCGGCAACGCATGACACAGGTTCCGCCGTCGCGGCCGTGCCGACTTCACACACGGGGAATCCGGATTGGGCGTACATCAGCAGTGGGACCTGGTCGTTGATGGGCGTTGAAGTCAAGAATGCTATTCTGAGCGAAAAAGCGCTGCAGCGAAATGTGACGAACGAAGGTGGCATTGATGGAACCTATCGTCTCCTGAAAAACATCATGGGACTGTGGCTTGTGCAGCGATGCAAAGTGGCATTCGAAGAACGGGGCCTGAAAGTCGACTACGCCGAATTGACTCGCAAAGCCGCCGGCGCGACTCCATTTCGTTCTCTCGTTGATCCCGACCGTCCGGAATTCCTGCGTCCCACGGATATGACCGAGGCGATTGCCTCGGAATGCCGCCGGACTGGCCAGCCTGTTCCGGAAAATGAAGGCGAATTCGTTCGCTGTGCGCTGGAGAGCCTTGCCTTAAAGTATCGGATGGTTCTGGGGTGGCTGGAAGAACTGACTGGCGTAAAAGTTCAGGTCGTCCATGTTGTCGGGGGCGGTGCACAGAACGCTCTGCTGAATCAGTTCACGGCCGATGCGTGCGCCGTGCCGGTGATCGCCGGGCCGGTCGAAGCGACTGCCCTTGGAAATGTGCTGGTCCAGGCCATGTCATCGGGTGATATTTCCTCACTGCACGAAATCCGTGACGTCGTGCGTCGATCCGAATCCATTACCGAATTCCATCCGAAGAACAACGATGGTTGGTCGGATGCCTGGGAACGGTTCCGTAAGCTTTGCGAGGTTTAAGTGAGCTGATCGCTCGTGGTCGAGCACGAAACGCGAGAATCGTCGGCAATGGTCGGGCAATCGGTAAGGATTCGGAGTACGATCAAAAATAACTCTCTGATTGCGATAATCTCTGTGATTCAATTCCCAAAACTTACCTTCATTTTTTAGCGATACCATGGGACTGTTCGATAAGCTCAAGCGCGGCCTGGAAAAGACAAAGCAGATCCTGCGAACAGATGTTCGGGACCTGTTTCGATCTGGCCAGATTCTCGATGATGTGCTGCTTCAGGATTTCGAATCACGCTTGATTCGTACAGACATGGGAGTTACCGCCGCCAGCCGCATTACTGCCAGGCTGAAGACCGATCACGGTGGACGAACGGTTGATGTGGATGCCATCTGGAAAACGGTCCATGACGAAATGGTCGAACTGCTGAAGGGCAAGGACGACATTCGCTGGGACCTGAACAATCCGCTTTCGCCGATTGCGAAAGCGGCTTCCGGGCCGACCGTGATTCTTGTGGCGGGAGTGAACGGCGTTGGCAAGACAACCACCATTGCCAAACTGACGAATCTGCTCACCAAGAATGGACAGAAGGTCGTACTTGCGGCCGGTGATACGTTCCGCGCGGCCGCCGTCGAACAGCTCACCATGTGGAGCGAAAGGCTGGGTGTGCCGATTGTTCGCAAAGAGAACAATGCAGACCCTGCGGCTGTGGCTTTCGACGGTGTGCAGAAGGCCGTTGAGTTGGGAGCTGACTATCTCATCGTCGATACCGCCGGCCGATTGCAGACTCAGAAAAACCTGATGGATGAACTCGAAAAAATCCGCCGCGTCATGCGAAAGATCATCCCCGATGCACCGCACGAGAGTCTGCTTGTGCTTGATGCCACGACCGGCCAAAACGGTCTTAGCCAGGCAAAGAGTTTTTCTCAGGCGATCGGCTGTACGGGACTGATTCTGGCCAAACTCGACGGGACCGCGCGGGGAGGTGTGGCGGTTGCCATTCGTCAGGAAATGGGATTCCCCGTCAAGTATATCGGAGTTGGCGAGCAGGTCGATGATCTGGAAATCTTTGATCCCGATAGCTTCGTCGACGCACTCTTTGCCAGGTGATGACGACCAATGCAGACTACATTCGAGTGCGTCGCCACCGATACCGCCCAGAACTTGTGAAATAGACTCAGTTGCCCCGGATTGGATGACTGAGCGAGGTTTCACTTAAGTTGCTGGCCGCACGGTGAAGCAAAACTATAGGCATCGCAGAGCCTGCTCGGGAGAAACGCCTTTCACTGTCTCCACATGGCCAATTCCGGATGGCAACACAAATCGGAGCTCCCGCCCTTCGGTTTTCTTGTCCAGCATCATGCAGCGAACGATCTCTTCCGGGCGTTTTCGAAGTGCGTCAGGAACGGTTACCGGAAGGTTCAGGGCCTGAAGCAAAGAGAGTTGTCGTTCAGTATCGACCGATGTGACTCGTCCCAGCGATTCCGCCAGACGGCTGGCACAGATCATACCGATCGAAACAGCTTCTCCGTGAAGCAATGAGCCATAACCAGACAAGGCTTCGAACGCATGTCCGAAGGTGTGACCATAATTCAGAACGGCCCGCAGGCCCGTGGTTTCAAATTCGTCCTGACGCACCACATCGGCCTTCAACTCGCAACTACGAGCCACCACATGGCGAAGAACGGCTGGACTTCGGTTGTTCAGTCCGGAAATGTTGTTCTCCAGATAAGCAAAGAAATCTGCATCCAGGATGACGCCGTACTTTACGACCTCAGCCAGTCCCGATCGATACTCGCGATCCGGCAGTGTCTTCAGAGTGGCCAGATCAATCAGAACGCCGATAGGCTGATGGAAAGCACCAATGAGATTCTTGCCGCGCGGATGATTGATGCCTGTTTTGCCTCCGACGGAGCTGTCTACCATCGCCAGCAGTGTTGTGGGCACTTGCACAAAACGCAGGCCCCGAGCGTAGGTCGCTGCCACAAATCCAGCAAGGTCGCCCGTCACACCGCCACCCACTGCGATCACAATTGTGCGACGGTCAGCCGCCATGTCGACAAGGTGATCATACAACAACTGAGTTTGTTCGTAAGACTTAGTCTGTTCGCCGGATGGAACGGAAGCCACTCGCACTTCTGCTCTCGCCGCGACGAGACTCGACTGCACGGCTCGACCGTGAATGGCTTGAACCGCTGCGTCCGCAACAAGCAGGAATCGTAATCCTTCTGCACTGGAGGCATTGAGCCATGAGGCGATCGCTGGACCAGCTTGGGTTGTGCAATCTTCATCAATCACGATGTCATAGCTGCGCGTGCCCAATGGCACATGAACGGAACGATTCCAGGAAGTGGCGTGAGAGTTCATGTGACGGTAAAAACCTCAATGAATTCAGGATCAAGAATCCGCGGTGCGCGAAATGTGTTGAAATGGAAGAATCAGAACAGTGCGAAGCCCATAAAATGCATGAACGACGGACAATGGCCTTCAGGCTGTCAAGTTAAATGCTTCACCGAAACGGCGAATCCGCAACGTGGAATCACAGGACGGTTGAAAGCAGCATCAGGAATCACGGACACTATAGCCTTGGTTCGAATTGCGAACCATAAGTTATGTCTTCCGGAGTCTGGAAACATCAATGCTGGCAAAGCGTATCATTCCCTGTCTGGACGTTCACGCGGGCCGAGTGGTCAAGGGCGTGAATTTCGTCAATCTTCAGGACGCAGGCGATCCCGTCGAGATTGCTCACAAATATGAGCACCAGGGCGCCGACGAACTTGTTTTTCTGGACATTACCGCCAGCCATGAGCAGCGTGACATTATTCTCGATGTCGTTTCCCGGACATCCGAAGTGATCTTCATGCCACTGACAGTCGGAGGCGGAATTCGTACGGTGGACGACATTCGCCGACTGCTGAAAGCAGGTTGTGACAAGGTCTCCATCAATTCCATGGCAGTGAAGAATCCCGCATTCGTTCGTGAGGCGGCACTTCGTTTTGGCAGTCAATGTATTGTTGTAAACATCGATCCCAAGCGAGTGCAAAAAGACGGCAAAGAGTTTTGGGATGTGCACGTTAACGGCGGGCGAATCCCGACTGGCCTTCAGGCGGTGGAATGGGCGATCGAGGTTGAGAAGTTGGGCGCCGGAGAAATCGTTTTGACATGCATGGATGCCGATGGTACCAAAGACGGATACGATCTGGAGATCACGAGAGCGGTCGCGGATGCTGTGACTATTCCTGTCGTGGCCAGCGGAGGGGCAGGAAGTCCTGAGCATTTGTTCCAGGCCGTCACGCAAGGCGGAGCCAGCGCGGCGTTGGCCGCGAGTATCTTTCATTATGGAACTTACACGATTCAGGAAACAAAAAAGTACATGGCCGAGCGAGGCGTGCCGGTACGAATGGCCCAATCGTCAGAATCCTGAGCTCTGGCGGCTTCAGAAAATGCTAGTCCACGCCCAGGCTTAACTCAAGTTCCTGCTTATCGCGTCGTTCATGAATTGGCTGCGACAGGATCGGACGGTTCAAGCGGTGGTGCGGCTGAGGCTGTTCTTGTGGCCTGTGCAGCGTCGCTCACGTTTCCGGAAGACCAATGCAGAGGTCATCCGATATCACAGCCACAGGTTGCGACGGAAGACTCTTCCTGAATTCACTGAAGTGCCTGCTTCGCAAAATCGATAAAGTCCACGATCACACTTCGCAAGGGTCAGTCCTGCATGTGTCAGCCAGTTTCAGCTCCTCGGCTTCCGGAATCGCCTGCTGAGGTTAAGTCACTCGATCATTTACGACACTTTGTTCATATCCTGTTATGTCGAAAAGAGAATCTGCTTGAGAATCACTTCCCCATGAGTGAGCTGGAACTGCAGCAGAATGGTCGACGCTGCGGCTTTCAATTTGTTCTGCATGGGCCCAGATCTGTAAAACTTGCGGCCGTCTGGGCAGAGTCTTCGAATGAGATTCTGCTTTATGACGCGACAGGAAAACGTTACGGACGAATTCGGCTGCCTCATAAGGTTGCCTGACGTCCGATGAAGGCTCGGGTTGGGAGTTGGTTGGCTGTCATTCAGTATTCAGACGTCGTCCCCTGAATACTGCCTTTGCGGAAGGATCCCCGCAAAGGACAAAAACCTCTGCAGCACAATAAGGGCTCCCAACCCGCGCGAAAATGTCAGTCGTGACACACCATGATCTTTGCTGGGCGGTTCCGTGGAACGCTTTGTCAGGCCGGAATCGACAACGACAGCAAATTCGTCGCACCGCTCATCCCTGAAAACCGAGGACGCATTTTACAAACGGCGTCAGATCAAAGTTTTTCGGGAGTACCTCACGCAGTTCCTCACGCACATAGATGCGTACTTTCTTGACGCAGTCATCGAACTGAGTCCGAGCCATGGAATCGACAATCGGCGACAACTCTCTGAGAGGTCGATAGCAACCTTCAGACGCAGTATAGATATCGACACGGAATTCCACTTCCCGATGCTGTGGCGGAGCGTCAATCAGAATATCCAGACGATTCACATCCAGCCCTGTGCCGACCGCCAATTCCTTTGCAAGCAGCGAAGTGAGTTGGCATAACTCCCCGAAGGACTTTTGCCTCAGGGCACGGTAGAGAGGTTCCTGATTAAAGATGCTGTACTCTGCCAGGCGTTTGTGCAAGCGTCGTTTTTGGCCGAACAGACCATCAGTCAGCATTTGGACATCCGACTTTTCGGCCGCCTGTTGCAGAGTGCGAATCAGATCCGCCTCCACCATACGGAATAACTGCGGGATATTGAGTTTCGGCATCAGTTCAAAGAATGCTCGAGCAAACATGGTCGTTGCACTGCGAACCGCGTGATGCCAATAAACTTCGGTAAACATCACGTAACGTGCAAACACCATCATTTCGGCCGCAGTTTTTCCTTTGGATGTAATAGCGAGTCCGTCACCGGCTTCGTTCATAATCAGAGAATTGATCAGCCGGTTGCGATCAAAGTGCCGACCATAAGGAACGCCGCAGTGTTGACTGTCGCGGATCAGATAATCCATTTTATCAATGTCAATCGGTCCGGAGAGGATTGAGCGACGTAAGCGACTGCTGGGCGAATGATCTCGGGCGACAAGAACATCAAGTACCTCATAGGGCTCGATTTTCCATGCGGATCGCAGGATATCGCCGAGCTCCGTACCGGGGCGAATAAACTCACGAGCAAAGTCTTCGTGAGGCGGCATCTGAGGCAGAGCCATGTCCTCGATGGGATGGCAGAACGGCCAGTGTCCAACATCGTGCAGTAACGCCGCGACAATCAGGATTTCCGCATCGCGAACACTGACGGTCTGTACAAATCTCGGATCACGGCCAAGCTGCCAAAGGTAACGCAGCGAATTGTGATAAACTCCAAGAGCGTGTTCGAAACGCGTGTGAGTCGCGCCGGGGTAGACGCGGGAAGCCAATGCCAGTTGGGTAATATGGGCCAGTCGCTGAAACTCAGCGGAATCCACAATCGCTCGAACTCGAGGCGTAAATGGCACGTCTTGCTCGACGGGAATGCGGATCACTCCAATGGAGTCTCCGGTCTGCGACAATTCCGGGATTTCTGAATAGGGGTGATTCATGGTCGGCATTCTGAGCATCCGGACACTTTGGTACAAGCTTGCCGACCGACTTCGCTCAGGCGGGCTTGATTGATGGCGAAATCTCAGGGCGAGGCCCCGGGTTGCCGTCGAAAAATCAGCTGTCCCCAACGGCATCGTTCGCAATTCGGAGAACGCGTGCGCATAATAAAATGCTGATGCTCTGATCGCCGACAGCGAAACTCCAGCGACAGACCGCCGGTCATCCACAACCTCACACGACAGGAGCCACCGCATGTCCACAACGATTGAGCCACGTCATTTCACAGCGCCACGAATTCGTCAAACAGGAATCCTGATTGGCGACGAGTTTCGTCCGTCAGTCAGCGGAAAAACATTCGCCACGGTGAATCCTGCCACGGAAGAAGTCATTTGCGAAATTGCGGAAGGTGATGCCGCCGACGTGGATCTGGCTGTTCATGCGGCTCGTGCAGCCTTTGAGAATGGCGCATGGTCTCGGATGGATGCTCGAGACCGTGGTCGGCTGCTGAATAAACTGGCCGATCTCGCTGAACAGCATCTCGATGAATTGGCTTCCCTGGAAACACTCGACAACGGCAAGCCCATCAACGACTCACGCGGCGCTGATCTGCCGCTGGCCATCGACTGCCTCCGCTACTATGCCGGCTGGGCAGACAAAATCACCGGCGACACGATTCCGGTTCGAGGCGACTACTTCTGTTATACGCGTCGGGAGCCGATCGGAGTTTGCGGTCAGATTATCCCGTGGAACTTTCCGCTGTTGATGGTGGCCTGGAAATGGGGTCCCGCGCTGGCGACGGGCAACACGATTGTCATGAAGCCGGCCGAACAAACTCCGCTCAGTTGTCTCCGTTTGGCTGAGTTGGCTTTGGAAGCCGGCTTTCCTCCGGGAGTCATTAATGTGGTTCCGGGCTATGGCCCCACCGCTGGTGCGGCGCTTGTGAAACATCCTCAAGTGGACAAGATTGCGTTTACGGGGGAAGGCACAACGGCAAAAATCATCATGCGCGAAGCCGCGGACACTCTCAAACGATTAACGTTTGAACTGGGTGGCAAGAGTCCAAACATTGTCTTTGCAGATGCAGATCTGGAGGCCGCCATCACAGGCGCGGAGTTTGGTTTGTTCTTCAATCAGGGACAGTGTTGTTGTGCGGGGAGTCGCCTGTTTGTCGAGGAGTCAGTTCATGATGAATTCGTGGAGAAGCTTGTTAAGCGAGCGAGCCAGCGAGTCGTCGGAAACCCCTTCGATACAGAAACGCAGCAAGGACCGCAGGTGGATCAGGCCCAGTTCGACAAAATCATGACGTATATCGACCGCGGTAATGCGCAGGGAGCAAGTTGTGTGACAGGCGGATCTCGTTTTGGAGTGCGTGGTTACTACGTGCAGCCGACGGTCTTTACGAATGTCAACGACCAGATGGACATTGCCCGGGAAGAAATCTTTGGTCCCGTGCTGAGTATTCTGAAGTTCAAGGACATTGCCGAAGTCACTCGCCGCGCGAACGACACTTGCTACGGTCTGGCGGCGGCTGTCTGGACGCGAGACGTGCAGAAGGCTCATCAAATGGCAAATAGTCTCCGCGCCGGAACAGTCTGGGTGAATTGCTATGATGTGTTTGACGCAGCAGCTCCGTTTGGCGGATTCAAGATGAGCGGCATCGGTCGTGAATTGGGCGCAGCAGGTCTTGCCAATTATACAGAATTGAAAACCGTCACGATGGCTCTGGGCTCAAAGTAAGAATCCGACACCGCCGGGAAATCACAGTGGGATTTCTGCCGCGCGTCCTTTCGTCAATTGAATCCACCTCGAGCGTCCTTCTGATCCTGCCCATGAATCTTCAGAACACACTTCTGATACTGGCCTTTGCTTTTTTTTCCCTCGCGGCGATTGCAATCCGGAGAGCCGCCACGTGTTCCGCAGGCTGGCGTGCGTGGATTTGTTATCAGCTGGCTGAACTTCACAGCCTCTTGTTTACACGGTGCAAGGCCGACAACGCCTGCACTTTTCCAGAGCACGGTCCGGCCATCATCGTGGCGAATCACACCAGTCCTGCAGATCCAATGCTATTGTGGATTCGGCATTTCGCTCAGTTCAAACGACCTCGGCTGCGAGTCATTGGTTACATGATGGCAAAGGAGTACTACGTCCGCGGCGGAGTACTTTCCTGGATCTGTCGAGCCATGGAGAGCATCCCGGTGGAGCGAGCCGGCCGCGATATGGCACCGATTCGTCAGGCATTGCGGCGACTTCGGGACGGTCACCTTCTGGGACTCTTTCCAGAAGGCGGCATCAACGTGGAGGCTCCGGAGGAAAAACTGCGAGCGGGTGGCACGGGAGTCGCCTGGCTGGCACTGAAATCCCGCGCACCAGTGATTCCAGTGTTTATTCTCAATGCCCCGCGGTCAGAATCGATGGTGCGGGTGTTTTTTGTTCGCACACGAACCACTCTGACCTATGGTCCACCGATAGACTTGTCGAAATGGGCGAGCGACAAGCCCAATCACACGGATTTACTTGAGGCCACAGATCTGATCATGCAAACGATTGCGAAACTTGGTGGATTGCAAGCGTCGCCGACCTTGCGGCAGCGTTCGTAGAGCGTTGATCAAAGATGATCGAGAACTACCGTCTTTCATCGCCGGGCAAGTGTTTGAACAAGCATGTGATCGAGCGGCTTCGTCCCAACCGCAATCCGATGGACGAAAACCTGCGGGCCCATCATCGCGTCGTAATGTTCTATCCTGTCACAAGCGCCTCAAGGATCTGCTTCACCAGTAGGGCCGACTTGTATCGCACGATGAACGCATGGGAAGTCGCTTCGCTGAATTGGTCGACCGTCGCTTCCTGAATCGCCAGCAGGATTGGGACATGTTTGAACACGTCCAATGTTTCAAGGCGGTGCTGGATGTACTCGGGCGTCCAGAAACCCACTATTTCCATCAGGACTTTACGTCCCGAGGAATGCTGCAGCACAAAATCGGGGACGAATGTCTTTTGTCCTGCGTGAAGGATTTCGCCCTCACGGATCAGACGCCATCCGTCGCGTTCTTCGCTTCCCCACTTTTCGAAGAAGTCGGCTTCAACCGACGAATCAAACTCGGCATCCGACGGCAGATGACTCTGGAAACCATCGGTTGAACTCAACGTGAGTCCCATTTTCCAGCGGCTTGTTCGCGTTTCAATAACGGCGTGCATCGTCCATTCCGAACAACAGATCAGCGCAGGAAGAAACTTAGCCATGTTGACGCCGTAGCGACGAGTTTCCCGAAGCACAGAAGCCGGGCCTGTCAGTTCGATCTGATACATTCCGGGCTTTGGATTCGTGATCGTGTGCATCAGTCGCGCCAGGCGTGCAGCTCGAAGAATCCTCTTGAAATCGGATGTTGTTCGGATCGTTAACGACACCGCCGAAAACAATGCCGCCTGAATCTGCGCGACGTTGTATCGTGACAGCAGGGCTCGAGCCGACGGATATCCCGGAAACGAATCCAAACGATGGTACTCGACAACGTCGGCAAAGAGTTCATCACAGATGTCGAACCAGTCTCGGCCAAGCTGTGCTGCGATCATTTTCTGAACATCGCTCGCAGAATGCTCAAACAGAGTATCCTTCTGCATGACCAGGGGATGAAACGTTGCTGCCAGGCGAAACACCTGTCGACGCAGTGCCGCCGCATTTCTTCGGGCTTCGGTCGCATAGACGGACTGATCATCCAGCAATTTGCAAAAGGCTTCGATACGCCGCAGGGGACATTCCGTTTCCTCTGCAAAGACGCGATGAATCTCGCGATGCAGATCACGTCGACGTTTTCCGGTTCCCCGCTGATACACGTCCAGCATCCGCTCGGCCAGTGCAGGATACTGAGCATGATTCCGCATGATGAGACGATCCGGCAGAATCAGGCGCCGCTGAAAATCGTACTCCGCGATGGCGTGTTCTCGAGTCAGCACGACTATCGCCCCGGCTTTCGACGAGTCCCCCGAAACGTGTCATGCTGCCTTCGCAGACGCGACCGTTTTTCGTCGTTGGTTCCGGCGCAAACCACTTCATACAGAATCGCGCGCAGATTGCCGCTGCGACGAAGAATTCGGCCCAGTCGCTGTCGTGCCTGACGAGATGACGACATCCCGCCGACAACAATTGCGATCTTTGCCGCAGGCACATCAACGCCCTCGTCCAGCACCTGGTTGGCGACGATGGCCGGATACTCGCCCGCAGCAAATCCTTCCAGAATGTCGAGACGCTCTTTCTTGCCGCAGTGGCTCAACAGGCAGGGAATCAGAAACCTCATCGAAATATCCCGTGCCATCGCATTCGACCCCGCAAACACGATGCAGCGTTCTCCCGCGTGCAGCCGAAACAGGTCCTCAAGGGTTTTCAGCTTTTCCTCGGCTCGATCTTCAATCGCCTTCTTGGCGTGGAATGCTTTCAGAGCGCGGCGAGCTTCTGTGGATGCTCCACTGGTGGAACACAGATCTTCCCAGGTAAACGTCGCATGCTCCTTGCGCTGCTCATACATGTAAGTACTCACCTCTTCCGCCAGCGAGTCATAGCGATGCTGTTCGTTGTCACTCAGATGAACGGGAATGCGCACGATCTCGTAATCTGCCAAAGACTTGCCGCGGACGTCACTGATGGCCAGTTCATAGACCGTCGGACCGATCAATTCTTTGAGATCTGCATGTCGTCCGTCTGCTCGTTCCGGCGTGGCCGTGAGTCCCAGGCGAGCCCGGGCAACGCACATACGAGCTGCGTCGCGGCGAATCTGACCCGGCAAATGGTGGCATTCGTCGAAGATAATCAGGCCGAATTGATCTCCCAGCTTCGGCATGTGGATACAAGCACTGTCGTATGTTGTGACCGACACCGGATGAACTCGAAAGACGTTGTCGCCGATGATTCCCGCATCATAGTTCAGGCACTTCAGAATCCGCCGATGCCATTGATACATCAGATCTCGAACCGGTGCGACGACCAGCGTGGCCACTTTTGTCAGCTGCATGATTCGCAACGCGACTTCCGTCTTGCCGGTACCCGTTGGCATGACAATGCAGCCCCGCTGGCCGCCATTCATCCATGCTTCGACGGCCGCAGTCTGTTCTGGACGCAGTTGAGTTGCCAATTCGGCCTTCCAGCGAACGTCACGAGGCTGATTCAGAGAATCTTCGAGAGCGACTTGACGCTGTCGCAGTCCATCAACGATACGAGGATACTCGATGGCATCACATCGCAGAGCACCAACACGGGAATCAATCGCCCAGATGACCTGCGGGAACCATTCTCGCAATTTCAATGTCGGGACACCTGTGAGCAGCAATGTGCCGTCAGCATATTTCAGTTCTGCGGATGGCACTGGCATACTGGTCGGTTTCGAGAGTTTTTGCGGGTCGTGGGGTCAATTCTCTGGGTCGCAATCGATTCAGGCTTTCAGAATCCGATTCGAAATCTCAAATCTCAAATCTCAAATCTCTAATCTTGATTGGTAAGTTCCTGCTTACATGATCCTCCTGTCAGTCAGCCCCGGTCGGCCGCTTCACTTGTCGTGCAGCAGCCTTCTGTTTCGCCGTAGTCCTGGCAACAGTCTTTGGCGGTGCTGCAGCTTTCTTCGAGGTCTGCTCTTTCTTCTTTGTCCTGGCGATTGCTACTTTGGCAACGGGTGCCTTCCTGACGGTCGTCTTTTCTGAACCCAACTCCCTGCGGCCACGTTTACTCGGCTCAGTCTGTTTGCCGTTTGAAGGCACGACAGGTTTGATGACTCTCTTTGCCGGGGCAGCTTTCTTCACCCCTGCTTTCTTCATCTCAGACTTTTGTTTTTTGGACGTCCCTGTGCTGACAATGGGTTCGACAATCTTTCGTGATGACGTTTTCTTAGGTGAAGTCTTCACTGTCCGGGATTTCTCTTTGCCCGGTGCTGAAGCAGCCAGCTGGCTACTGTCCAGTTCAATGCCAAACAGCTCAGAAAGATCCTGCGTTGCGAGTCCACCGTCGTCCACGGCAGAAAGTTCTCGATTCAGATTTCCGGCAGCGATGGCCTCCGACACCAGTTCCTGATGATTGACACCTCGCAAGAGGAACAGCAGTTCTGGTCTGGAGTCCAGGCGCGACCCCACTCCATACATCACCGCTGCAAGATGTTTGCAGCATGACGAATAATCCGGACAACTGCACGACATTTTGATTTCTTTTGGTGACGGAAAGAGTCCCGTTTTCTGATCGGTCAGCTGTTTCATCACGCCGTCAGACAGTTTGCCGGAGAGCAGGTCCAGCAGAGAATCGATGGACTTGCTGCACTCTGATCGAAGAGCCTTCCATCGCCCGGCATCCAGCGCGGTGATCTCAATCTTCACGGTATAGGGCTGTGAGCCCGCCACGATCGCATTAATCTTCTTCGGATCGATCACCAAGTCGACTACCGACCCATTGCGAACATAGGTGGCCCCGCGAGGCAGTCGGTTGGAAAAATCCTGATAGGCTGTCAGGTTATCGCACCACGCTTTGCCCCAGAACGTCTTCGCGATTTTACTTCCCTGGAGTTTGACGGGTGAGACTTCGCGATTTTGCTTCTTCGCCAGTTGATCGGCCAATCGTACGGCCATATTCAACTTTTCACCGATCGAGACATACGGTGCCCAACTGCTGCCCCAGTCCCTGCTTCTGCCCCAGCTCATTGACAAGCCTTTCGAATACGACCGCCTCCGAAGTCCACTCTGCCGCGTACTCTGCAACACCACGTACGCTGCGTCAATGGACGCTGCGTCAATTGTCACACGAAACATTCTCCTGCCCAGGCCGCTCAGCAAGACCGGAGACGTCATTGCCCGCGCGCAGGGAACCAGCAGCAAGACAGCATCAATCTTCCAGCGTCGCTCGAGTCACATCCAGGGCCACGAACTTCAGGAGTTCAGAATCGCTCATTTCCGTCAACAATCGCTCGCTGCCTTCGCCCAGGACACCGTCGGCGAGTTCCTGCTTGTCGCGAATCATCTGGTCAATACGTTCTTCAAGAGTCCCCTTGCAGACAAACTTATGCACCAGCACGTTTCGCTTCTGACCAATTCGATACGCTCGGTCCGTTGCCTGATTTTCAACCGCCGGATTCCACCAGCGATCGAAGTGGACCACATGCGAGGCCGCTGTCAGATTCAAGCCCGTGCCACCCGCCTTCACGGAGATCACAAAGAACGGGATGTCATCACTCTCCTGAAACTGCTTCACCAGATCCTTTCGTCTGGCCACGGCCACACCACCGTGCAGGACGAGGCCTGGTTTACGAAAAACACCGGCGAGGAACTCGGCCAGCGGTGCACACATCGACTGAAACTGCGTGAAGACCAGAACTTTTTCCTGACGCTCACAGATGGGTTCGCACACTGAGAGAAGACTCTGAAACTTGCCGCTTTCGGCAGGATCAAACGCATTCTGGTCCAGAAACTGATCCGGATGATTGCAAAGCTGCTTCAGCCGCATCAGCATCGACAGCACCAGCCCTTTCCTCTGAATGCCGTCGGACTTCTTCAATTGCTTCTCGACGTCTGCAATCAGCTTTTCGTAAAGAACGGCCTGCTTCTTCGACAGACCGCATTCAACCGACACTTCAGTCTTGTCGGGAAGATCGGGGACAATCAAGGGATCCGTTTTCATACGTCGCAGAATATAAGGACGTACCAGCTTTCGCAGCGCGGAGACAGCTCCGGAGTTCTGAGTCTTTGTCATCTGCTTTACGAAGTCTCGAAACTGCTTCACCGTTCCCAGCAACCCCGGCACGCAGAAATCAAACAGCGACCAGAGATCGCCCAGCTGGTTCTCCACCGGCGTCCCGGTCAGCGCGATGCGCCCGTTGGCTTTGAGTTTTCGTACCGATTTCGACTGTGCTGAGCCCGCATTTTTGATGGCCTGAGCTTCGTCAAGGACGACCATTTTCCAATGAACCTCCACGGGCCACGCTGAACGACGAATCAGCGTATAGGTCGTGATGACAACATCGTATCCAGCCAGCTCCGCTGCTGGCCGGCCAGCAACTTTCTCAAGAGTTTCGGCATCGCATTCGGATCGATGAGCCAGAAAGATCCTGAGCTGCGGAGCAAATCGTTCCAGTTCCTGCTTCCAGTTCCCGATCAGCGACGCGGGAACAATCAGCAAAAACGCTGAGACCGCTGCATCCGACTTCGCACGTGGCTTCGCCGTCTTCGGCGACACAGCGGCAGCGTCTTTCAGCTGCAGGATAAGATCAATCACCTGAATGGTTTTTCCGAGTCCCATGTCATCCGCAAGGCACGCGCCCAGCCCCAGTTGGGTCATGAACCACAGCCAGCGAACACCATCCGCCTGATAGGGCCGGAGAGTCGCTCTCAGAGCAATTCCAGGCTCGCAGCCGATGATACCGTGAGGATCGCGCAGATGCCGAAGCACTTCCGAAAGCCACGCCCCGGAAGTGACCGAAGACCATTGCATCGCGTTGTCGTCCACGGACTCCGCATTCTGCAATCGAGTGCCAGCCAGGAGTCGCATGCCATCGAGGAAGGAGATTCCTGAAGCGTGTTCGTCCTGAAGTTCTTTCCACTGTTTAAGTGCTTCGTTCAGCTTTTGCTGATCCACCTCCACCCATTTTCCGCGAAGCAGAGTCAAGCCGTCAGTGGCGGCAAGAAGCTGGCGCCTTTCCGCGTCAGTGAGTGGCGTGCCATCGACGGCAAGGTTGGCAGAAAAATCGAGCAAACTGTCCAAACCAACCGCGCTGGCTTGCCGTTCACCAATGCGAACCTGGACCTGTGGCCGAGTCGCCTTGCGGGACTTCCACCAGTCCGGAACGCGAACGCTCAACCCTGCGTCCTCCATGATCACAACGTCACTCAAAAAGCGGTACGCCTGCGAAACCGTCCACGCCTGTGGCTGAAAGATCGCGCGGGACGTCAATAGCTGTCCCACGATTTCGCTGCGACTCGCGGCTGTACGAACGGGCACCAACAACTCGCTCAGCTTCGCCTGATCACGTTCCGCCGCGTATTGTCGCAGCGCTTCTCCCAAAGGCAGGTGCTGCACTTGTGCTTTGCCCGACAGCCGATGGGCATACGTCGCCAAAAAGGCGAATGGTCGATCGGGATCGCGTTTGTTCTCGGCCAGATGAAAGGTGACTCGTCCAAGCAGCCGAGCTTCCGGATTCAACGCAAGCAGCAATTCGCGACAACCACCGTTCTTGCTGTGTGCCTGCTCCAGAAACGCCGTGAGCAGATCGTTCCAAGTGGACTGCAGGAGTTCACTGGTCAGAAACTCCAGCCCTCGCATGGGCGGCGCTTCCGACACAATCACCGCCAACGATAACTCATCCGGAGGTGCCGGAGTTTTGCTGCTGCCTTTTGAAACAGTAGTCGTTCTGCCGGACTTTGCGATCTTCTCCAGGTCAGCGAATCGCTCATCATCAAGCTGCGATACAGATTTCAGAAATCGTCCGGTCCAGTTCTTCCAGAAGACAAATTCGAGCGGCAACGCGACTTTGTTGTCGAGTTCTGCAAGCCGCAATAAACCCGCGAATTGGGATTCATGGAACGCTTGCAGGAGCGCTTCAGCGACCACTTCGTCAAAGGAAATGTCCGGAAGCGTTTCGTGTTCGCCCGGAGTTATCCGCTGACAACAAAGCCGCCCGGATGGCGACAAAGAGAGATTCAGGAACATGAGGGCTGCTGTGCCAAAAGAGACGGGAAGAAGAACTTTCAACAGAGTCCACGGGGACCAGTCTTCTTCGGATGATATCGCTCGGCCTCCCCGAAATCATGTGAGGCCACTTACGACCAGCCGTTGGCGAACCAGGGGTTGGCGAACCAGGGGTTGGCGAAAACGGGGGTTGGCGAAAACGGGGACGCAGCCAATAGTGTTCCACCCAAGGCGGTGAAAGCCGCGAGATGCATCGCCAGGATGCGGTTCATGCTATTCTTTCGGGGACTTATTATGGCGTTTGGTGATCTCAATCGTGGCGTCATTGGCCTGCTTTGCACCGGGGGTGCTGCGGCCATTGGCGATTTGTTGTTCGAGAATCTTCGTCATGCGCGCGACGACATCAGGATGTTCAGTCTGCACGTTCTTCGTTTCGCCGATGTCATTGCTCAGATCGTAGAGCTGCACATCGGGCAGGCCTTGCTTCTTCGCGTCGGTATCGCCGGGCTTGCCCCAGCCGCCGCTGCCGGGACATAGCTCGAGTTTCCAGTTTGCCTGGCGGACGGCGAACTTGCCGCTGATGCTGTGATGCACGACTGCTTCTCGCAATGGAGCGATTTCCCTGCCCAGCAGCGCGGGCAGGATACTCACGCTGTCCTCGCCAGTATTGTCGGAAACTGTCGCGCCGAGAATGTCCGCGCACGTCGCTATGAGATCGGTGTGGCAAATCAACTGCGTGCACTGCGAGCCAGCCTGCACGCGATCCGGCCAGCGCGCGAGAAACGGCACGCGATGCCCGCCGTCCCAGATGTCCGCTTTGTAGCCGCGATACTGCGCACTCGCGAAATGCCCCTGCGCTTCGAGTTTGCCCGTGCCTGCCGCAGGCGAGCAGCCGTTGTCGCTGGTGGCGATGACCAGCGTGTTGTTTGCGATGCCTGCCTTATCAATCTCACCGAGCACCTCACCGATCGCCCAGTCGGTCTCCATCACGAAGTCGGCGTAATCGCCGAGCCCGCTTTTCCCTCGCCATTCCTGCGACGGCACGATCGGCGTGTGCGGTGAATTCAGCGGGAGATAGAGAAAGAACGCCTGCCCGGCCTTCGCGCGCTCCGCAATGTGCTGCGTCGCGCGCTGCGTGAGACGCGGCAGCATGTCCACGGGCTCGAGGATTTCCGTCACGCGATCATTCTCGAAGACCGACTTGATCATCCGCGCATGGTGAAACCCGAAGAATTCATCAAAGCCCCGTGTCACCGGCCCGTCGTGCGTGATCGCCCCGAGCGGTGCGCCTTCGCCCTTGCCTTTGCCGCCACCCTTCTTGCCAGCCCCTTCAATGGTGAATCCGAGATGCCACTTGCCGATGCAGGCCGTGTGATACCCGTGCTGCTTCAGCAGTGCCGGCACCGTGAGCCGATCCGCCGCGATGAGCGGCTCCACATACCCATCCAGCACACCGCTCTGCAATCGGGAGCGCCACGCGTAGCGCCCCGTCAGCAAGCCATAGCGCGTTGGCGTGCAGACCGACGAGCCGCTGTGGGCATCCGTGAACGTCATGCCTTGCGCCGCGAGCCGGTCCAGGTTCGGCGTCTTGATTTTCCCGCGCTGTGGATTGAGACACTGCACATCGCCGTAACCGAGATCATCGCAAAGGATGTAAACGACGTTGGGTTTAGCCGATTGTGTCTCAGCGGCAGTGGCAAGGGAAGCGACCGAAATCAGGGACGCGATGATGAGATGGGCGATGGTTTTCACAGTGTTTTCTTCTCGGGTGCTTGCTGAAAGGCTTTGTTCAATTCCTGGGCTTCGCGGGAGCGTCTTTCGGATAGCGCACCACCTCGACGTCGTTGTTCTGCTTCGCGCCCGGCGTGCTACGGCCATCGGTGATGAGTTTTTCCAAAAGCGCCGTCATCTCGACGACTTTCTCGGGCATCGCGGCGGCGAGGTTCTTCGATTCGCTGATGTCGTCAGCAAGGTTGTAGAGTTGCACGGGCTGCGATTGATCGCCGCCGGTGCCCCAGCCGCCGGAGCCGGGCGCGGGGATGTATTTCCATGAGCCGCTGCGCAGCGCGGGCGTTCCCTGAACACTGGCGCTCACGGCGTTCTCGCGGACGGGTTTGTCTTCGCCCTTGAGCAAGGGCATGAGGCTGAAGCTGTCTTCGCCCGCGTTGTCTGGCAGCTTCACGCCGAAGACTTCGGCCAACGTGCGGAGAAAGTCGGCCTGATAGACGAGCTGCCGGCACACGCTGCCGGGCTTCACCGTGCCAGGCCACCGCACGATGAACGGCACGCGATGCCCGCCTTCCCAAGCGTCCGCCTTGTAGCCGCGCAACGGGCCGCTCGGGTAGTGGCCGAGCTTTTCCAGATCCTTCACGCCGATGTAGGGTGCGCAGCCATTGTCGGCGGTGAAGATGACGAGCGTATTGTCCGCCGCGCCGCTCTTCTCCAGCGCGGCGAGGACGCGGCCCACGACGGCGTCGGTTTCCATGACGAAGTCGGCGAAAAGATTGAGATGGCTTTTGTCCTTCCACTCGGGATTCACGGCGAGCGGCGTGTGCGGCGACGTGAGCGGCAGGTAGAGGAGAAACGGCTCCTTCTTCTGCGCCGACTCGGTGATGAACTGTGCCGCACGATCTCCCAGCGTGGGCAGGATACCGGTGAGCTTCCAATCCTTCAGCGCGGGGCCTTGCTGGCTTGCCTGATTGTTGCCCATGAGTTCGCGCGGCAGGAACTCCGTCGGGATGCCGATCGTGCGATCATTCTCGATAAAACAAAACGGCGGCCAGTTGGGGACATCGGTGCCGAAGTAGAGGTCGAAGCCGCGCGTGCTCGGACCGCCCGGGATCGGTTTGGTAAAGATGTCGTGCCACGCCGCAATCTGCTCCGGACTCGCGAACGCACTCGCCGCCGCTGCTTTCTTTGCTGCCTTCGTGCCTTCATCGGCGAGTTCCTTTCTGGGCGAGAGCAAGTGCCGATGCTCCTTCGAAATCGGCCAATCCCACCCCAGGTGCCACTTGCCAACGCAAGCCGTGCGATAGCCCTGCCGCTTCGCCAGCGTGCCGATGGTCATGCGATCCGGCGCGATCAAAGGATCGCCAAATACGCCGACGATGCCATTCTGCAACCTCGTGCGCCAATGGTAGCGCCCCGTGAGCAAGGTGTACCGCGACGGCGAGCACACGCCCGAAGACGAATGCCCGTCCGTGAAACGCATGCCCTGCGCTGCGAGCTTGTCGATGTTCGGCGTGGGGATCTTCCCGCGTTCGGGATTGTAACACTGCACATCGCCGTAGCCGAGATCGTCGGCGAGGATGACGAGGATGTTGGGATTCTGCGCCGCGGCAGCCAAAGCCGGAGCGCAGAGGAGCAGGCAGGTCGCCAGTGTTGTCAGGATTTGTCTCATGGTGAGTTATTTGGAGAGCCTTTCTTGATCAGTTCGATTGCCTGCTGCGCAAATCGCTCGCGGAGGAGTCGGTACCAGTCGGCGGAATTACGGCATCCTGTTCTTGTTGTTCGTCCGGTCGTTCAAGTCATCCGTACCCCTTCGTCACTTCTTGCCCTTTAGTTTAAGCATCGCGTTGGCAGTTTAAGTATAGCGTTGGCAAATTCGTCGCCAAGGCGGATGAAGAAGCGTCCGCTGCCGTCATAGGGGTATCCCGAATTGCTGCCGTGCAAACGCCACTGTTGTTTCAGGCGTCCGTTTTCGACAGGATTTCCACTTGCTTGCGCGGCGTCTTTTTTCATGCGCCAGATGGCGACTTCCGGAGTCGTGAGCGGCCAGCTTTCGACGGCGGCCACGGTGCCAGCGAGTTCCGGAACGCTGGCCAGCTTCACGCTGGGCTTTTCTGCCGGGAGTCCGCAACAGCCGGAGTGAATTGGGAATGGAAGTCATCCTGATCCCTGGCTTTCTGCACTACTGGATTGGCGTGTCCCGGGAGAAAGCCATTGGGATCATGAACTTCTTCACGGGCCTTGATCTTTCGAAATCTCAGGCTGACTCTCTGTTGAATCAACTGGCGGACGACTGGCAACAAGGGGCATCCCTCTGTGAAGTCCGGGATTGACATGGCATGCTGTGACTTGCTCGACAAAGCCACTCAACTGCCAGTCTGCACGCTGATGGGCGGCCTTTTTGGTGAGAAGATTCGCCTGTATCGAGCCATCTCGCAGGTGCCTCCGGAGGAAATGGCAGCCAACGTCGCCAGCTGCCGAGCACAGGGTTACACGCGTTTTCACCTCAAGGTCGGTGGAGACCCTGATCTCGACATCGAACCACGATTCGAGATACTTGGCAAACGGCTGGTGGATGTCTCCTGATTCACCTCCTCGCGAGAGCCAGTTACAACCTGACGACAATGATGTGCGAAATCCCCTTTTCAACGAACGCAGAACGAAATGATCGCAAAACTCAGCTCAGCGCTCCTGGTGTTCATTCTGCTCACACATTCTGCTGCCGGAGTGGTGGGACAGGGGTCTGATGTGGTGAGCGACCAGGCCGACCATACCAAGTCAGTCAAGGTTTATGTCATGTTGGGACAATCCAACATGCTTGGTTTCGGGAGAGTCGGCCCAAAGGAAACGATCGGCTCTTTGGAATTCATGGTGAAAGAGAAAGGCAAGTACTCGCATCTCGTCGATGCTGCAGGGAATTGGATCACTCGGAACGATGTTCGTTACGTGCATGTTATGGATCAACGCGGGGTTGATTACAAGAACATGGAGGTATTCAGCGACGTTCGTAATGAATGGCTTTTTCCAAATAAGTCATTCGGGCCGGAACTGGGCTTCGGACACGTCGCAGGACAGTTCCACGAAGAACCAGTTCTGCTGCTAAAGGCGTGTATCGGCAATCGCAGCCTCGGCTGGGATTTATTGCCTCCGGGCAGTGAACGGTTCGAGCACGAAGGAAAGATCTACGCCGGATACAAGGATGTTGCAAACTTCTGGGACAAAGGCAGTGACCCAAAACCAGTCCCTTGGTATGGCGGTCGACAGTATGACGCCGATGTGGCACACGCAAAGGCGGTTCTCGGCAATCTGGGAAAATACTACCCGGGGTACAAAGGTCAGGGTTATGAAGTGGCTGGCTTTGTCTGGTGGCAGGGTCATAAAGATCAAAGTGCAGCTCTGGCCGGTCGCTACGAGAAGAATCTGGCACATCTGATCAAAACGCTGAGAAAGGACTTCGACTGCCCTCATGCAAAATTTGTGCTGGCAACTGGCTGCGGAAATCCTGGTGTCGACGGCTTGGGAAAACAGATTGCTGAAGCTCAACTGGCAGTGGATGGAGAAAATGAGAAGTATCCGGAGTTCAAAAGGAACGTGGCGGCTGTCGACACTCGAGACCTCTGGCGTGACGCGGATGTCTCACCCGTGAATCAAGGCCACCATTACAATCATAATGCGGAGACGTACTACGAAACTGGCGATCGCCTTGGCCTCGCGATGGTAAAGTTATTAAAGCGATAAATGGGATTACCCCGATGTCAAACAACGATCAGTGCTCGCCCCGGCGAGTGCATATTCTGAGATACTTGTTAGAAAACCTGTCTGTCGGACCGTTGTGACGATGGACTCCCTGTTGAAAGGAGGCTGGAATCTCGGCAGCGACATTTCCTGAGACCGCCATACCGATCGTCCTAATTCATCGTAAGCCAAAATCGGAGAACTGTATGTTCCGCTTGTTTCCTGCCTATTGCCTTCCTGCGATGAGTTTCTGGCTCTTCGCTCCAGCGGTTTTGCTTGCGGCAGCGAAGCCCAACATTCTGATCATCGTCGGTGATGATATGGGGTATGCCGATGTCGGATTTAACGGCTGCAAAGACATTCCTACACCAAACCTCGATGCACTTGCGGCCTCCGGCGTACGTTTTTCTAACGGCTACGTCACTGGCCCCTATTGTTCTCCAACACGGGCGGGGCTCTTGACCGGGCGTTATCAGAATCGCTTCGGGCATGAGACCAATTTTGGCGGGCCAGGTGGCGGACTTCCCGTGACAGAGGCAACTCTGGCGGATCGTCTCAGAAGTGCCGAATATGCGACGGGCCTCGTCGGGAAATGGCATCTCGGAGACAAGGCGGATCAGCATCCGCAGCAGCGCGGTTTCGATGAGTTCTTCGGTTTCCTTGGCGGGGCTCACGACTATTTTCAATCCAAAGGAATTCTGCGCGGCAACAAGCCCGTCGATGAACTGGACTACACCACGGATGCCTTTGGACGTGAGGCCTGTGACTTCATCGAAAAGCACAAGGCTCAACCGTGGTTTCTCTATTTCTCGTTCAACGCTGTCCACACTCCGATGCAGGCGACGGATGAGAGACTGACGAAGTTCGCAGGCATCACTGATCCCCGTCGGCGCACCTATGCGGCGATGATGGTGGCAATGGACGATGCCGTGGGAACCGTCCGCAAGAAACTGGAAGAGACAGGACAGACCGAGAACACGCTGGTTGCTTTCATCAGCGACAACGGTGGGCCGACGATGGTGGGAGTCACCGTCAATGGTTCACGCAACGAGCCTCTTCGTGGCAGCAAGCGGACCACACTTGAGGGCGGCGTGCGAGTGCCGTTCATCGTTTCCTGGCCAGGCAAAGTCAAGCCGGGGGTGTTCGACCAGCCCGTGATCCAGCTTGATCTTCACGCCACTGCGCTGGCGGCCGCTGGTGTGGATCCGAAGCCGGAGTGGAAGCTCGAAGGCGTGAACCTGCTGCCGTTTCTCCTGGGTCAGGCATCTGCTCCGCCGCATGATGTGCTTTACTGGCGGTTCGGCGAACAAATGGCCATCCGCAGCGGGGATTGGAAACTCGTGCGTTACGACCCCGCCGCCGATGGCGGCACCGGACGCGCCACACCAACCATGCTCTACAATCTCGCCAGTGACATCCATGAAGACACAAATCTCGCTGCCGAAATGCCGGAGAAAGTCAAGGAACTGCAAGCCAAATGGGATGCCTGGGATCAGCAGAATGTCGCACCGGGCGGCGTGGATGGTGCCAAGCGAGGTGAAGCTGAGAGGCAACGCAGGAAACGGAAGACAAAGTGATGACTGCCGAATAGCCAAAACTTGTTCCCTATGTCATACCTGATGCTTCAATCTTCACGCGATAACAACGATTCCACAAACCATCCTTCGACAGAAGAACATGATGAGAAACAAGCGAACATTATTCTGGGGAATGACGATGTCCGTTCTCCTTTCCATCCCTGAAGTGAATGCTCAGTCGAAGCCTGTTCGAGTCTTTATCCTTGCAGGGCAGTCCAATATGGAGGGACATGCCAGGATCGATACGTTCGATTACATCGGCGATGATCCCACAACAGCGCCGCTGCTTGGGAAGATGCTTGACGCGGATGGCAAGCCCGTCGTATGTGACGGCGCGTGGATCTCATATCTGACCGGAGGCGAAGACAACAACGTGAAGCTTTCCGGGAAGCTGACCGCGGGATACGGCTCAGTCTGGGGGCAGCCACCGGGAAAGCTCGGGGAAAAAATTGGGCCGGAGTTCACCTTCGGCCTCACGATGGATGCTGCGTTCGACGAACCCGTGCTGATCATCAAAACGGCCTGGGGCGGAAAAAGCCTGCACACGGATTTCCGGCCGCCGAGCGCGGGGCCATATCAGTTAAGTAGGTTCCAGAACGAGAACTACCCCAAACAGGAGGGCCATGGTATCCCGAAGGATTTCGAACAATGGAAGATTGAAAAAGCGAAAGCCACGGGCATGTACTATCGGCTGATGATCGAGCACGTCAAAGAGATCCTTGCCGATCCAAAGCAGGTGGTGCCGAATTATGATGCCAGCCAGGGCTATGAGATCGTCGGTTTCATCTGGCTTCAGGGATTCAACGACATGGTCGATCACCATGTCTATCCCGAGCACAACTCGCCCGAGAGATTCTCGCTTTACTCTGAATTGCTAACGCACTTTATCCGAGATGTTCGTAAAGACCTTGATGCTCCCGCAATGCCATTCGTGATTGGGGTGATGGGTGTGGGAGGGCTCAAGGATGAATCCGTCGATATGCTGGCCTTTCGCAGTGCAATGGCCGCTCCAGCAGCAATGCCAGAATTCGAGGGCAACGTCACGGCTGTTGAAACGGCGCCGTTTTGGTCCAATGAACTTGGTGTCATCGACGAGAAGCGAGGGAAGATCAGCCTGATGCGACACTTCCTCGACTCAAAACACAAGGATCACGCGAAC
>JANPHT010000679.1:0-5328 GCA_031424595.1 Planctomycetota bacterium | reverse complement strand
CCGCACGCCGGGTGGTGTGGGAGGGGCCTCGGAGCAATCCGGGTCCCTATCCCGATCATTGTTAGCAGCCCCGTTGCACTTTTCGTGTTGCTGATCGTACAACCGTATGCGTAGTTCTGCAACCACCGGGTCGTTTCGAATAACGATGGAATAATGAATCGAGCCATCAGTGAAAGTCACCTTGCCAGCTGAGTCTCCAAATTGAGGATTTGATCCAAGTAGTGATCAACGGCCATTGCGTCGCTGGCCTGGGGACAGCCTTTGCATTCGCGTTCCGGGAGCAAATCAAACTCGCGAGCGCCGTACAGGACCTTCAAATGCAGTTGCCGATAATTGCTAAGCGGCTGAGCTTTCCGGCCGCCGCGGTTGCAAATGCGGAATGGACCAACTCCGTAACTTCGATCTGGCCAAGACAACGGCATCGTGGGCCAGCTGTTACTGAGCGTCAGTGCGTGGTCTGTCGGACCGAGAGGTATGACCATTCCGATAAAGGCGGCATCGCCATCGCCTCGACGAGCGCGAATTGAAAGGTCGATCCATGCATCGGGTCCTTCCGATACCCAATCCGGAACTTCAAGCCGACCGCGGACGAGTTTGTACCCGTTGCCCAGATCTTCCGCTGTTTCCCAGACTCTTTCGAAGGAGTCAAACTTCTTCAGAGCTCCAAAAGCAGTCGGTCGTGACGGATCATAGCCACGACCTTCGACGACATAAGGACCGCACTGATCAGCCGCTCCCTCATCACGAAAGACGACCGCCACATGGAACTTCTCACCCGGGCAGATCTGCGACACATCCGTCAATACGGCCGCCACCGCCACCGTGCCACCTGTGACCTGATCGGGGCCGCCGAGCACCTTCAACGAATCAAAGCCACTTGGTTGTTCCAAACTCTCTCCAACATAACTTCCTGCCATGCGATAGCCCACGGGAAAGTCGAGTTCCACGTTACGAGTGAGGACTTCGAATTCGTCGAGCGTTTCTAGGTTGCCCAGGTCTTTGCTCTCAAGGTACCAGAGGAAGCGATGAATCGGTGCGTAGTCCATCAGCAGATTCTTCGTAATGGATCGCTCACCCTCGGCCTCAACAGTAATCTCGGCATCAAGGGGCATTTTCACCTGAAAACTCCCTGTTGCAGTCAGCCGTTGAAGCTGCGCCCCGTGCCTCCGCATCGTGACAGTTCCTGATCGCTCTTCGCCCTTTACGAAGTCATAGATCCGCCCCTGTACTACCACCTCGAGCGGGTCTCTCTTTTGTGGCACCTTCTGCCCGGCAAAATAGATGGGGCTGGTCAGCGAAACTTGCCAGCGCTGGTCAGTGCCATAGGTACGCACGACATACCAACTCTCTTCGATTTCAGAAATCGCGTGCCGCAAATGCACTTCGGAAGAATCGGGCTCCCACTTCTGAACCACGACACCGTTGCGGATCAGTTCGACTTTCGAAATCCCTACCGGCTCACCTGTCGCACCGTCGACAGTTCCGAGACTGAAAGAATGTTGCGGGTACCAGGCATCGATGGTCACTTCACGCTCTGCGCCGTCAAGCGGAAGTGTGGTGCCGCTGAGCTGCTGTGCGATGCGGAATTGCACGAGCGGACCAGTTGTCGCCATAGTGCGTCCCTGCCGCACGGCTTCGCACAACGACTGCTGCGTCAGTGTCGTACCTGCGCCGATGTAGAAGTAAGTATTCCAGAAGCCGGGTGCCTTCAGGCCAAGCGTTGGACGGTCAAAGCATGCATCGCTGTCGGCAAATACCGGCAAGAAGCAGCCACGATTGAGTAGGTTGAACCACAGCTCATGCGCGGCGGGATGCGCAGGCTCGTCGCTCAGCACGCTCAGGCCGTCGAAGGATGGACCCGCGTAGGCATCGAAGATAAGCTCGCGGGCCAGATTGTTGCCGGGAAAATCGAGCCACTGACCTCCATAAAGTTTACCGGGATAATAACGAATTGGATGCACATACACAGAGACGCCTCCTTGCGCGCGTATGGCCGCTGTACTTTTGAAGTACGGTACTTCCTCCGATATCAGAAAGGGGTTCTCACAGCCCAATAGCACTTGATGTCCCAAGATGTTCTTTGGCCGCTCCGCACCCAGGAACATTGTGAATTGTTCGGTCGAGACGACACGGCATTTTGCCTTATAGGCTTCCAGGTCCAGCTGGCCTGCACCCACGTATTCCTGGCCCACCGACACGAAGTCTAGTCCACCGGCGGCGCACGCGATCGCTACATCTTCATAGCTGGTGGGACGCTGATTCTCGCCGTGGATCATATGCACATGCAGGTCACCAGCAACCCAGCCGGCCTCTCTCATATTGATGACTCGAGTGAGCCGCAGTTCCACCGTAGTATTCTCGCCAGGAACGATTTCCACCGTCCGCGACTCGGTCTTGTATTCCAGACCGTGAGCCGCCGTAATCCGGGTCCTGCCCGCGGGTAAATCAAATGTCGCTTCGCCAGCGATGAATACGCCATGTGCCTCGATATTTGGCCAGTGATCGGCCGTGGCCGCCAGACGGTCCCCTGGATAGGAACCGTCGGCGGCAAGCAGAACAACGCGGGCGGGCATCACTTGGCCAGACTGGTCATCAAGGACCCGCAGTGTGAGCCGACCCTGGTCGGCATCCTCCGCATGGTGTGCGTCACCGCAGCGGATCGTGTCCTGGCACAAAACAAGTGAGAGAATGGTGCCGACGATTCTCGGAGCCAACAACACGGCCATTCGGCGGAGCGCGATCTGGACGCTGTGAGTATTCAGATAAGTATTCTTCACGAGAGACTCCCAGGGCGAACGCACGTTTGGGCGCGCTCAACGAAAAGTTACCATTTTGAGAATTGCATGGAATGATAGTATTCGTTGATGCTTCGTCGTATGCCGGAAACATCGGTCGTTGAATGGATTCGCAGAAAGGATGCCGCCATTGCGAGCGACTTTGATGAGTGAGAGCGAAGGCAGTGGGCTGCGGCCGAATCGCGATAATTCGGATGGGCTCACGTCCCTGACCGACAGCTGCCGGAAGCAATTCGCATTCTGATGCGTCCTGACGACATGCTTGAGACGTTCAGCGAATTGGCTTTGGTCAATCCAGACTTGTCGCGGCTTCTACTCCAAGCCAGTGTGGCAGCGCTGGTGAACGTGCAGAGCGTGGAAGCGGTTGATGCGGAGGTCAGGCGAAGGGCGGTGACGGGGAATTGAGGGGCAGGTTGGCCAACTGCGTGAGTCCGATGTTAACCTCCCGGTGCGGACCCGCATGCCTTGCAATATGGAAGGGAGGGCCTCTGCGACCAACGTATCCACGTCAAGGCCGCGCGATCCACGGCTCCGGTTGAACCGATAGTTCGTCTCCTAACGGGACTGCGATTCCACCTGAGCGATCGCTTGCCGGGCTCTTCGATGCCCCAACCGTTCTGCACGCCGCAGATGGATCAACGCGCCGTGCAGAGTCCCAAACACCTAATCCAGAGTGCCAACCACTTCTGGGGAACCTCAAAATTCTCCAAACACATTTCTAGTCATTTTTGGCAATTGTCCATTTTCATATCGTCCTCTTGTATTTGGTTGATACGATTAGGCGATGGTCGTGGATACGAACAATGCAGTCCATGACCCAAGACGACTAAATACAACGCAACCTCGCTCTCGCGAGGGGGTGAGGTAATAAGTAGGCCGACGTGACCGCATGCCCATTGGCGTTTGGTCACGTCGGCTTTTTTTATGTCGTTGGTTTGCGGAGCTGCATGCTTCCCACGCCCACGTAGAGTGACTGGCCGTTCGCATTCCCATAGAAGCGGACTCGCTCCCATACGAACAAGTTGCACAGCGCAATTGATGTCGCGCCTGAAACTGTCGATCCAGTCGCCAGTTGAGCGGAAATTTTCGATGACCTCGTTCTATTCGAGGCCATGGCGTGGCGGATAAACCACGCAACATTGTGATCGGTCAGTCAGTCCAGGAAAGCAGGATCTCAATCATGTTGGTTCTGTCAAGAAAGCAATTGGAAGCGGTCGCCGTCGCTGCGGAAGGCAGCGTCGCAGGAATGTTGAAAGTCACCGTGCTGGAGGTGAAGGGAGGGCGAGTCAAGTTGGGTTTTGAAGCGGCTACCGGTGTCGCTGTGCATCGTTGGGAGATTTGGGAAAAAATTCAGGCGGAGCTTAGTTCTGACGGGCCGACCTAAAACTACAAAGGGGTTTTGCATCGTCAATCCTGGATGTCGATTTCCTGGGAGGCGTTTCAGTTCCTTGCCGTAGCTTTGTGGTTGAAGTCGTGACCCTTTGAACCAGAATCCGAGAGGAAACATGATGAAACAAACTGGTGAGTTTTTTTGCATGGTGAACAGCGATATCAGTGAGACTGTCAATGTGACTGGCGCACAAACGCATTGGACGACATTCACCTGGATCGACGAATTCGGCAATTCGATCGCACCTTTTTTCACCAGCGAGGACGCGGGTCGTTCGTTTCTTAAAGAATTGAGTGGATGGGAGCTAAAACGCTATCCGGGTTCGTTTGTGGTCACAGTCATCCTCGCCGATCTCAAGCAAGAGACTTCATTTTATACCATCGATCCGGTGACCATCCGGGAGTTCAAGGCACTGAGTGCAGTCGAGTTCCTGACTGAGTTGATTTATCGAAAACAGCCTACGAGAAGCAAAGCACATACCACCGTTCCGGAGCATGCGGAGATCGTTCCTTTGGAGGTCTTGTTAGGGGCAGGAAGTGAACCTGAGTCCGAAGGAGGATACAGGCACCTTCTATCGATTGCAGACGTAATTTTCGGCATTGACGTCATCGACTGCAAACAAACAATCGTGTTTGGCAGGCAAACTCTTGAAGAACTCGTCCGTACTGGCCAATCCCGCATGTTAGGTATCGTGAACGTCGGACTCGGACAAGAAGTGACTCAGATGGAGAAATTGACGGCTCTGATAAAAGATATCAAAGGTCATCACGACTATTGTGTGATCGAGGCAACGGTATAGTATCATTCTAGCGCAGGGCCTGCTCGACGGCCTGCCCCCCCCCCTGAAATTGTTGAACCGCGATTTACAGTGCGTCAAACACTCTCTCCAAAACACGCGCGCAGGGTTATGTACAGAGTCCCTTTCGGGAGGGCTCAGCCGAAAGGCTGACCCCCTATCCCGATCTTGGTTCGGCTGGAATATTTATCTACGATGTCCCTTATTGTTTCCCCGCTTGGTTGCGCGCATCACGCTTGCGACTGGCAATCAGATCCCTGATCCACTCTTCGACCCGCGCCCCTTCGTCATCCGAGACCACTTCCCTCTGTTCCTGCACACCGTCAGAAGAGCCACCGCTAATCTCG